>JAZNAE010000103.1:0-19255 GCA_045586385.1 Lachnospiraceae bacterium | reverse complement strand
GCAAACACCCTATAAAATAATATGCGTATGTTTACATTAAGACGTCCGTGTCTCCGGCTTTAATGGAACATCTCAAAGAACTGATGATTTTAATAGGAGGTGTACATCGTGGCAAATATTAAATCTGCAAAGAAAAGAATTTTAGTAAACAGAACTAAGGCTGATAGAAATAAAGCTATCAAATCCGGCGTTAAGACAGCTATGAAGAAAGTTCTTGCTGCAGTTGAAGCAGGTGATAAGGCTGCTGCTTCAGAAGCTTTAATCGCTGCTACAGCTACTATTGATAAAGCTGCTACTAAGGGCGTTTATCATAAGAATACAGCTGCAAGAAAAGTTTCTCGTTTAGCGCAGGCTGTTAACAAGATGGCTTAGTTTTTCGCATAAACATAAATAAGATATAAAACAACCCGATTCATACCGTCATGTGAATCGGGCTTTTTTATGTTCTGTTTACTATTTTCTGATATTCCGCCATCACCTTATCCAGTCCCACTGCCGCAACTTCCACATAAGGCGTCCCGCCGGATAGGATTCCGATATAGTTCCCATACCCGTCAAAGAGTCCGCAGCCCGACATTCCCGGTTTTGCATAAGCATCCCCATAAAACATTTCTGCTTCATAATCCTGCAGGTACTTTTCTTTCTCGATAACTTCCCCTGTATATATTTGGGGATTTTTCATATCAGAAGCAATATCAACCATAAAGAACGTATCATTTTTCTTTAGTTTTTCATAAATCTTTGCATCCGCACGTACACACCTGTAGCTATCTGCGCAATCTCCTAAATCCTCTCTCCGGATTTTTGCAAATCCCAAATCATAAGTTTCTGAAATCCCTATCACTTCTACCCGGGCCGTGTTTTCATCCCAAAATGAAACATAACTGTTTTCATCAAGGTAGCAAAGCACATGCTTGTTGGATACAATCACAATTTCCTCTTCCGTTATATGGATAATACTGCCACTGCCGTAATGACCGTTTGCCTGCACTCTGACACAACTGCATAAAATATTTTCATATGCCTTTTGCACATCGTGTTCCAACTGCTTTGACGTAAGGACTGCTTCTTTGTCAGGATCACCACCAAACAAGGAAAGGACTGTAACCATTAGCAACATCACAACACAGAACAAACACTGTAGTAATTTCCTTTTCATCTTTCCTCACATAAAAAGAAATCAAGCAGAACGATAAGCCGGGTTATGTCGTGAATGATCATCTATCTAGTACTACCGTTACCGGTAGCATCAAGCGACCTACCTGAAAGCTCACCGGGCCGGTTTAAACGCTTTCTTTTTGGTCTTGCTTCGAATGGGGTTTACATGTGCCCTGCCCGTTACCGTGCAGGCGGTAGTCTCTTACACTGCCTTTCCACCCTTACCACGAGAAATCGCTTTGCGATATCTCGGGAAGTTTGCCAATGCAAACTTCCACCCGTCATACACAACCTTGTGATTACGGGGGCGGTATATTTCTGTTGCACTATCCTTGGAGTCACCTCCACCGGACGTTATCCGGCATCCTGCCCTATGAAGCCCGGACTTTCCTCACCTGCCATGCGGCAGCCGCGATCATTTATTCTACTTGATTTCTTATCTATATTACCTTTTTTTATACCTGGAAGCAACTGCCTCCGATAAATTCCCTGCAAATGGAATTGCTGGGAACATTATGACTGTCGATTCCCTGGAAATATTCCAGGAACTTTAAGAGACGCTTCGCCTCGTAAAACTCCGGTTCATCTTCCTTAATTCCGAAGAGAAGCGGTTCTGCATATTGTTTGATTACAGCAAGCTCATAAATTAAAACTGAATTAAACATTTCATCAGCACTTTCCTGGAACGGGAAGATGTACATCTCTTCCCCACGTCTTACGGAAGACCACATTTCTATGGTTCTTCTGGCACTTGCCCCTCTTGTACGGGCATCACGCACCATTCTGCGAAGAAGTCTTCCATCGGTGGTGGGAATACGGTTATGTTCATCTACATTCAGGCTGGTAAGTGCACTGATGTAAATCTTAAACTTACTCTCATCGGGCATGGAATGTGTCATCTTGGGATTTAATCCATGGATACCTTCAATAACAAGAATGTCTTCCGCTCCAAGCTGCTTAAAGTTTCCGTTATATTCCCTTTTACCTGTTTTAAAGTTATATTTAGGAAGTTCTACTTTCTCTCCTGCAAGCAGCCGGTTCATATCTTCATTAAACTGCTCTACATCAATGGCTTCCAGACACTCAAAATTATAGTCACCGTTTTCATCCCTGGGTGTTTGGTCCCTGTTAACAAAATAGTCATCCAAAGCAATGGGATGCGGAATCATTCCGTAGGAGCGGAGCTGAATGGACAATCTGTGGGAAAATGTAGTCTTACCGGAAGAAGAGGGACCCGCAATCAATACGAATTTCACATTGCCTCTCTTTACGATTTCTTCTGCAATTTCCCCGATTCTTCTCTCCTGCAACGCTTCCTGCACCAGTATCATATCACTGATACCACCTTCACAGATGACATCATTCAAATCACCTACACAGTCAATCCCCATCATCTCTCCCCATAACGAAGAGGTCTTTAAGGTATGGAACAGCTTCTCCCTGGGTTCGAAATAAGAAATCTTATCCGGTTCCTCTTTGCCCGGAATCAGAAGCAAAATTCCGCTTTCATAATGCATCACATCAAAATACTTCAAATAACCGGTACTTGGAAGCATATATCCGTAATAGTAGTCCTTGTAACCGTCTATGCTGTATACATTTACGGATGAACTTCTACGATAACGGAACAATTTATCCTTATCAAGCATATTGTGTTCACGGAACATCGCTCTGGCTTCTTCAACAGAATACGATTTCTTAATAATGGGAATATCTTGTTCCACAATCTCATGCATTCTCTTGTTAATCTGCTTTACCATCTCATCGGTCAACTGTTCTTCCATGCGGACATCAAGATAATATCCCTGACCAATAGCAAATTCAACTTTCAGTTTTTTAATCTTTTCTTCTCCGAGGACGTCATTTGCCGCCTTTATCAGGGTCATAAGTGCTGTTCTCACATAAGTCTTATGCCCGATACTGTCGCGGAAAGTAATAAATGACAGTTCGCAATCCCGATTTACGGTTCTGAAAAGTTCCCGGATTTTGGCATTTTCCATCACAAGGGCTATCATTCCGTCATATGCTTCCTGATATTCCTTTGCAATGGCTTCAAAAGTGGTGCCCTTCGGATATGTTTTAGCAATTCCATCAATTGTAACTGTAACCATAATATCCTCCCTTCAATCATACATCTGAACTGCACGTTTTAGTAACGCCAGTTCTTTTTCAAGTTCCTGCTTCCTTTGCAGAACTTTCCCCTCTTCCTGTCTTTCTGTAAGACTCTTTAAAATACCTTCTTTTACCCTCATCTCCTGTTTAATATACTGCAGTAAAACAGGATTTGATTCTTTTAAAAGCAGAGGACCAAGCAGGTCCTCCAGTTCACATTCTTCTGACTTATTGGCCTTTGTATCAGAACGGACTGCCTTCATCATGGGATAATATTTGCCCTCTTCCAAAATCATAGTTTCTTTTTGTATCATATATCCCTTTTCCCGCAAATATTTTCGAAAAAGTTTCAGCTCTGACTGAGGCTGTAAAATCAGTTCCCCAAAATCTTCTGTCTTATCCGGTTCCCTATCCAGTATGTTCATCATCAGTCTTCCGCCCATACCTGCACATAAAAGTGTATCGGCTTCTCCTATCTGATATGCCGTAAGGCCATCCGAAAGACGGAGTTCTATGTAGTCCTCCGCTTCATACTGCCTTACATGCTCTTTTGCCCGCATAAGAGGACCTTTATTTACATCCATGGCAAGAACCTTCGGTGAGATGCCTTCCTGTACCAGATAAATGGACACATAGCCATGATCACATCCCACGTCACATACACGGTTTCCTGCCGTAACCATATCCGCTGCCGCCTGCATACGCTTTGACAGTTCTACTTTTCTACTCATAAACGGCTTCCTTAATCCAGGTAATCCTTTAACTTACGGCTTCTGCTGGGATGACGGAGCTTACGGAGTGCCTTCGCCTCAATCTGTCTGATACGCTCTCTGGTAACGTTAAATTCTTTACCTACCTCTTCGAGTGTTCTCGCTCTGCCATCATCCAAACCGAAACGGAGTCTTAATACCTTCTGCTCTCTTTCGGTAAGTGTACCTAGCACTTCCACAAGCTGTTCCTTTAAAAGGGTAAACGCTGCCGCATCGGCAGGAACGGGCACATTGTCATCCTGGATAAAATCTCCCAGATGGGAATCTTCTTCCTCACCGATAGGAGTCTCCAAAGAAACAGGTTCCTGTGAAATTTTTAATATTTCCCGTACACGTTCTACCGGCAGATTCATCTCTTCCGCAATTTCTTCCGGGCTGGGTTCTCGGCCAAGCTCCTGAAGCAGCTGTCTGCTGACACGGATTAATTTATTAATGGTTTCTACCATATGCACCGGGATACGGATTGTTCTTGCCTGATCGGCAATGGCTCTTGTGATGGCCTGTCTGATCCACCATGTTGCATAAGTTGAAAACTTATATCCTTTACGGTAATCAAACTTTTCCACCGCTTTAATAAGACCTAAGTTTCCTTCCTGGATAAGGTCAAGGAAAAGCATACCACGTCCCACATATCTCTTGGCAATACTTACTACCAGACGTAAGTTTGCTTCCGCCAGACGTTTCTTTGCTTCCTGGTCTCCTTCTTCCATTCGCTGTGCCAGTTCAATTTCTTCCTCGGCACTAAGAAGCGGCACCTTACCGATTTCTTTTAAGTACATTCTGACAGGGTCTTCAATGCTGACACCTTCCGGAACGGAGAGGTCGATATTTTCCATATCCACTTCGTCTTCTTCCGTGAGAATGATTTCTTCATCATCTACATCCTCCTCGGTAATACGAAGTACGTCAATGCCGTTTTGTTCCAAAAATTCCAGCACCTTATCAAACTGTTCCTCTCCCAATGCCATATCCGCAAAGTAATCACTTACTTCCTGATATTCCAGAACATTTTTTTTCTTTTTGGCAACTGCTAAGAGACTTTTCAATTTCTCATCAAACCTTGCCTGTGTGTTTTCGTCCATTCTTAGGTTCCATCCTTCCTGCTTTTATTACATAATTAATTATAGTCTGACCTTAATCCAGTGAAATATGCGTTTTGCTAAGTTCTTCCAGTGCTTTTTTTCCTGCAATTACCTGATTGAGGGCCGAAACATCGCTACCGAGCTGTGCTGAGAAATACTCGTAACTGCTCCGCTTCACTGCCAAAACGATATCATGGAAGGCTTTTTCCTGTTCCTGCCTCGTAGTCAGCTCTTTCAGCTTGGTGTTAAATACACCTGCCACTTCTCTTTGCTGCTCTTCGTCGGAAAACAGACTGATAATCGCCGCGGGATTGATACTTCCCTGCTCTAAGTCTGCAAAAAGCCTTTCAGCCACTTTTTTATATAAATCCTCCGTAAAATCCTCCGGGGATATATATTTCTTAATTTTTTGATAGAGGGGCGGCTCTTCCACAAGCCACGTAAGCAACAATCTTTGTGATTTCTTCACATTCTCCTGCGGTGTATTTTTCTTCTGAATACCGGACTTTGGTCTCTCGGCAGGCTTTGCAAGCCCTGTCTGCGCCGCATAAGAAAGCACCAACTTTCTTAAATTTTGGACACCGATTGCATACTTGTCTGCCACAGCTTGTATATAATTATCCCGCTCTACCTCTTCTGAGAAAGCACATAACTTCTTTGCAATCTCCCTATAGAATTTGGTTTTCGATTCGGGATCGTTTAAATCATAATCCCGCTGAAGCATTCTGATTTCAAAGAAAAAACTGTTCTCTGCAGTTTTTATTCTCTCTTCAAAGGCTTCCGTTCCCTGATTCTTAATAAATTCATCCGGATCCTTATAAGGCTCTAAGTTTAGTATCTTTCCCGTAAGTCCCGCTTCTTTCAAAATACCTATGGCACGAAGTGCTGCCGTGACACCGGCGCCGTCACTGTCATAAGCTAAGATTACTTCCTCCGTATACCGCTTCAAAAGGGAAGCCTGTCCTTCCGTAAAAGCAGTACCGAGAGACGCAACAGCCTGGGTAAATCCGGCCTGATGCATGGCTATCACATCCATGTAGCCTTCGCAAAGAATGATATTATTCTTTCTGGAAGTCCTTGCATAATTCAGTCCGTATAAATTACGGCTCTTATCAAACACCATGGTTTCCGGTGAGTTTAAGTACTTGGGCTTAGCATCTCCCATCACTCTTCCTCCAAAACCGATAACCCTGTGATTGATATCCTGTATGGGGAACATTACCCTGTTCCAAAACTTATCATGCATGCCGTATTTTTCATCAAAGCTTGCCAGTCCCGCTTCCTGGATCAGTTTGTCCTCATAACCTTTACTCTTTAAAAACTTCACCAGATCATCACTACTTACATCGGCAAACCCAAGACCGAATTTTTTAATGGTCTCATCCGACAATTGCCTTTTCCTGAGATAGTCGTAACCGCCTTTACCCCTGTCACTTCTAAGCTGATAAAAGAAATACTTGGCAGCCTCCTTATTGACCTCCAAAAGTTTGCTGCGCTTTCCTTCTTTCTTTCTTACTTCTTCGGAATATTCTGCCTCCGGCAAACTCACACCGGCCTTCTCTGCCAGCATCTTGATTGCTTCCTGGAAAGAATAGTTTTCATATTCCATCACAAAGGTAAATACATTTCCGCCTGCACCGCAACCAAAGCAGTAATACATCTGTCTGCTCGGCGATACGGAAAAAGATGGTGATTTTTCATTGTGAAAGGGGCAAAGTCCAAAATAACTGCTTCCTTTTTTCTGGATTTTCACATATCCGGAAATCACATCCACTATATCGTTTTTCATTCGTACTTCTTCTACTAAGTCGTCCGGATAATACATACTCTGCCTTCCTTCGCTATAACTGCCATGACTTGGGAATATAAATCTCCTCGTATTTTGAAATGGCAAACCGGTCTGTCATGGCGGCTATGTAATCACATACGATACGTTCCTCCGGCTCACCCTTTTTTATTAAATTAATCCAATCATCGGACAACAGCTCCAAATGATGCCGATAATAACTATACAATGTCTGCACAAGCATTTCTGCCTTGCTCTCTTCGCTTTTTGCATCCTTATTCTGATATACCCGCTCAAACATAAACCTGCGAAGCTTGTTCATCGCTTCCGCTACAGGCTCAGACATCATAATATCATCCTTTTCATAACTGGTAGATACAATATCATGAATAAAATGATCAAGTCTCTCCCCTGTGGTATATCCGATTACTTCACTGATTTCCTTTGGCACATCGGACTCTTTTAGAATCCCCGCACGGATGGCATCATCCATATCGTGATGCACATATGCAATTTTGTCGGAAAATCTGACAATTTTTCCTTCTAAAGTCTCCGGCATCCCCTTGGTCTGATGATTCCGGATTCCATCCCTCACTTCATAAGTAAGATTTAAGCCCTGTCCGCCTTTTTCTAACAAATCTACAATACGCACACTTTGATCACTGTGGGAAAACCCATAAGGACAAACCGCATTTAACGCTCTTTCGCCCGCATGTCCGAAGGGCGTATGTCCCAAATCATGTCCAAGTGCAATTGCCTCCACCAGGTCTTCATTCATGCGAAGTGCCTTGGCAATGGTTCTGGCATTCTGGGAAACCTCAAGCGTATGGGTCAGTCTGGTCCTGTAATGGTCACCTTCCGGAGATAAAAACACCTGCGTTTTATCCTTTAGCCTTCTAAAAGATTTCGAATGCAGAATCCTATCCCTGTCTCTTTGATAAACCGGCCTGATATCACACTGTTCCTCGGAACGTAATCTGCCCTTAGAGTCCACACTGTGCGCCGCATAGGGACTTAAATATTCTTTTTCCAAATATTCCAGATTCTCACGGATATTCATCTTATGCTCCCATACTGATTGTTTTCTAAAAAAACCTCTATGTTTAATATTCTGCCCCGTCTGCATTTTTCCTTTATTTTCTTTAGATTTTTTCCAAATAACTATCGTTATTTAATAAAAAATAAAATTCGGCATTAGCTTTGTCGTCTAATGCCGATGGAATGTCACATTATGTTACTATATGTTCTTAAGGAAATTCATGAGATTTTCCAATGTTTTCATCAAAATCTCTTTTTCTTCCTGGTCAATCTGTGAAATAAGTGCCTGGATCATATCCCTATGAAACATGGCATGGTGATGGAAAGCAGCCATGCCTTTTTCTGTCAGGGATAACAATACCACACGTTTATCCTGCTCACTTCTTACACGATTCACATAACCTTTATCATTTAGCCCGTCAATGGCTTTTGTCAGCGTACCCATAGTAATATCAAGTCTTCTTGCCACAACAGAGCTGGCCTGCGGCTCCTCCCTGCCGATTGCCTCTATTACGTGCATATCATTTACCGTAATATCTTTAAATTCCTCTGTAATCAAAGACTTTTCCTCAATATCCAGAATGTCATTAAACAGAGATACTAACAACGTATTCAGTGTTTGATCCAGATTCATATTCCATAGTCCTTTCTACCAGTCAAGCAGCGCAGCTCCCCATGTGAGTCCTGCACCGAAACCGGCTAAAACCACTTTATCACCTTTGTTTATCATACCGGTCCTGTTGACTTCATCAAGCAGAATCGGAACACTTGCTGCTGATATATTACCACATTTTTGAAGATTTGTGGGGAATTTTTCCATAGGCTGGTCAAGTCTCTTTGCCACAGCCTCAATAATACGGATATTTGCCTGATGAAGTACAAAATATTTCACCTCATCGGGATTCACATTTCCCTCCTTTAGCACCTTCAAAATCGCTTCCGGCACGGTTCTTACCGCAAATTTATATACTTCCTGTCCGGTCATAGATGTATAGTCAAGAGCTGTGTCATTTGTCACAAACGGGTTGTTTACAGGTCTGTTATAACAGGAAAGTACACCGCCTCTTGCTCCGTCAGAGCCTTGCACCATGCTGACAATTCCACTATCTGCCGCTTCTACAACGGCAGCACCGGCACCATCCCCGAAAAGCACACAGGTACTTCTATCATTCCAGTCCATCATTTTAGATAAGGTCTCTGCGCCAATTACAAGTGCCTTCTTAAAGCATCCCGATCTAAAATATGCATTTGCAATACTAAGCCCGAACAAAAATCCCGAGCAGGCTGCGTTGATATCAAAAGCAACTGCTTTATCCGCTCCCAGGGCACTCTGTATTTCACAGGCGGTTGACGGAAAATGACGGTCTGCAGAAACAGTGCCGACTACGATTAAATCCAGCTCCTCTGCACTTACCTTAGCATTCTCAAGCGCTCTTTTCGCCGCTTCTATTGCCATGGAAGTAGTAGTTTCCTCTACTGCAATATGTCTTTTTTCGATACCGGTACGGCTCTTAATCCATTCATCCGTTGTATCCATTATTTTTTCTAAATCAAAGTTACTCACTTCTTTTATAGGTAAACAACTTCCGGTCCCTATTATTCTTGCTGTCATGACAGTTCCTCCTCAAATTCTTTCATAATGTCAAAGACATGCTCTATCTTCGTTGCTTTATAGGCATTTGCCCCGCAAAACAAAAGGCCTTCTTCTGTATGTCCTTTTACTGCATTTACAAGAGCATCCGTGATGCAATACGGAATCTCTGCAGGGCTACATTTTGCAATGCACTGATGGCATTTTGACAAAAATCTTTCCCCTTTTTCCACCTGTCTTAAAAATTGATTGTAAATTGCTCTGCCGGGCATTCCCACCGGGCTCTTTACGATTCCGATATCCTCTTTTTTTGCAGCAATATATGCTTCCTTATATTTGATGTCTGCGTCACACTCATGAGTCGTTACAAATCTGGTTGCCACCTGCACTCCGTCTGCTCCCATCTCAAAATAGGGGACCGCATCTTTTCCTTCGTAAATTCCGCCTGCCACTACAACAGGGATATTGTTTTCCTGCTCTACATCCCGCACACGGTTTATGATTTTCTTAATCTCTTCCTCATAACAAAGACCGTCGATATCATCCAACTCTTCCTTTTTAAATCCCAGATGTCCACCGGCCAAAGGCCCCTCCACCACCACCATATCAGGCAGTCTGTCATATTTCTTCGTCCAATATTTTGCTATTACATCAAAGGATTTTACGGAAGATACAATGGGTGCAATCTTCGTTTTGGTATTCTTTACAAACTCCGGAAGTTCTACAGGAAGTCCTGCTCCCGAAATAATCAGGTCAACCCCTGCTTCCACTGCCGCTTTCACATATTTCTCATAAAACCTTGTGGCTACCATAATGTTCACTGCCACAATTCCGTTTCCTTTGGCGATATCCTTCGCCTTACAAATCTCTTCTTTTAGCACCCTTAAATTGGTTTCAATGGGATTTGTATCCCACTTAGGATCACGATATCCGATTTGTGCTGAGGAAATCACACCCACGCCACCGCAAAGTGCCACGTTGCCAGCCAGTGAAGATAAGCTGACACCTACCCCCATTCCGCCCTGAACAACAGGTATTTTTGCTATTAAGTCCCCCACTTTCAGCGCCATGCTTTCTTTCATAATTATCCTCTCAATATTTCCTAAAACGCATGTAACGGTCCTGTGCAATGGCATCGCCGTCCATTCCGTCAAATTTTTTCAAAAACTCTACCATTTTATCTTTCATAAATCCGGCAATATCCTTAACCGTCACATCATCTGCCCCGCCGAATTCAGGAATGATGCGTTCAATAATCTGCAAATCTGCCAAATCATCTGCTGTGATTTTCATCACACCTGCAGCTTCCTCTGCTCTTTTTCCATCCTTCCAAAGAATGGATGCAAAGCCTTCCGGTGATAAAATGGAATACGTGGAATTCTCAAGCATCCATACTTCGTTTGCAACTGCAAGACCAAGCGCTCCGCCGCTTCCGCCTTCACCAATCACAACCGATAGTACAGGTACCTTAAGTCCTGCCATCTCAAAGAGATTTCTGGCGATTGCTTCTCCCTGTCCTCTCTCCTCCGCTTCCATACCCGGATAAGCTCCCGACGTATTGACAAAACAGATAATGGGACGATGGAATTTTTCTGCCTGTTTCATCAGACGAAGAGCCTTGCGGTATCCCTCCGGCGAAGTCATTCCGTAGTTTCGAAGTGCACACTCCTTGGCATCATTGCCTTTCTGCACACCGATTACGGTAACCGGCTGTCCAGAAAGCATGGCAATACCGCCAACCACAGCCTTGTCATCGCCAAAAGCCCTGTCACCGTGAAACTCGATGAAATCATCAAAAATTAAATCCACATAGGTCAGTGTTGCAGGTCTTTCCATGCTTCTTGCTTCTTTCACCTTCTGCCATGGAGTCTTGCTTTTTGCTTTCACCATACGCTCTTTTGATATTTCGGATGGTTTAAATGCTTCCAAATTCCCGGTAAAACAACTGAATTCTTTATTTCCCTGTGAAACTCTGTGACTTTTAATAATCTGATACAGTGTTTTCTTTAGGTCATCCCTCTCTACAATTGCATCCACCATACCGTGCTCCACTAAAAATTCCGCTCTCTGGAATCCTTCCGGGAGTTTTTGTCCGATGGTCTGCTCAATGACCCTGGGACCTGCAAAGCCGATTAATGCACCGGGTTCTGCCAGAATAATGTCACCAAGCATGGCAAAACTTGCCGTCACACCACCTGTTGTGGGATCTGTAAGCACCGGCACATACAAAAGCCCCGCGTCCGCATGCTTCTTTAAGGCTGCGGAAGTCTTTGCCATCTGCATTAAGGAAACAATTCCTTCCTGCATTCTGGCACCACCCGAACAACAGAAAATCACTACAGGAAGACGCTCTTTCGTAGCCTGTTCCACCATAAGCGCAATCTTTTCACCTACCACATGACCCATACTTCCCATCAGGAATCTGGCATCACAAACTCCCAGGCACACATCTTCACCGTAAATTTTTGCTTTTCCGACCGTTACACCTTCGTGAAGTCCTGTTTTTTCTTTCATCTGTGCCAGCTTTTCCTCATAACCGGCAAAGGTAAGAGGATTGCTGACTTCTATATCTTCAAACCAAGGCTCAAAGCTTCCGGCGTCACAAACCATTTTGATTCTGTTTTTGGTTCTTACCCTAAAATAACTTCCGCATGCTGTACAGATATATGCATTTGACACAACAGCGTTTTTATCCAGTTCTTTTCCACAGTCCGGACAGACAATCATCTGTTTCTCATCCGCCTTTTCTGCTTTTATTTCCGGCTTTGTTTCTTCTTTACTCTTTATTCTTCTGACTGACTCCGATACCTCTTCATTTCCTCTAATATGAATGTATCGGTTTTTGTGAAATAATACTGCCATATGAATACCCTTCTTTATGAAATGGCAAAGGTAAGTTCAGCCTGCACTGCCACTTTCCCGTCAACAGTTGCTGTCGCCTTTCCTATTCCCATCGGTCCTTTACATTTAATGATTTCGGTTTCCAGCATCAGCACATCTCCGGGAATGACTTTCTTTTTGAATTTCGCCGAATTAATTGCCGCAAAGTATGCTGTTTTTCCTTTGTTCTCCTCAAGACTTAAAATTGCTACCGCACCTGTCTGTGCAAGTGCTTCCACAATCAGTACTCCGGGCATAACCGGTTCCTTAGGGAAATGTCCGTTAAAGAACGGTTCATTGTAAGTTACACATTTTTTAGCAACCGCTTTTACACCTGGCTCCATCTCTTCGATGGTATCAATCAGCATAAACGGCTGTCTGTGAGGAATGATTTCCATAATTTCCTTTGCTGTCATCAGTGACATAAGGCACCTCTTCTTTCCATAAATAAAAGTTATTTATTCTGCATATTTCTTGATTAATAAGCTTGCATTGTGTCCGCCAAAACCTAATGAATTGCTGAGGGCATACGGAACTTCCTCCTGATATGCCTCCTTACAGTAATCAAGGTCGATTTCTTCATCAGGAGTTGTATATCCTACGGTCTTATGGATGAATCCTTCTTCAACTTGCTTTACACATGCCACAAGCTCAACTGCACCGGCCGCACCCAAAAGATGTCCTACCATAGACTTGGTAGAATTGATGCGAAGTTTCTTTGCATGTTCTCCGAATGCCAGCTTAATTGCCCTTGTTTCAAAAAGATCATTGTGATGTGTCGCTGTACCGTGTGCATTAATATACGTAATATCTTCCGGCTTCACACCGCCGTCCTTCATTGCTGCAAGCATCGCTCTTGCCGCACCCTGTCCGTCTTCTGCGGGTGAAGTAATATGATATGCGTCACCGGTACATCCGTAACCGATTACTTCCGCATAAATATGCGCACCACGTTTTTTTGCATGTTCAAGTTCTTCCAGTACAACAATACCCGAGCCTTCTCCCATAACAAAACCGCTACGGTTCTTGTCAAACGGAAGAGAACACTTGTCAGGATCTTCCACGGAAGATAATGCTGTCAGGGAACAAAATCCTGCCACGCCGATTGGTGTAACGGAGCTTTCCGTACCACCGGCCACCATCACATCTGCTTCCCCGTACTGAACGGCTCTGAACGCTTCACCGATGGAATTTGTTCCTGTTGCACAAGCCGTTACCACGTTAATATTTTTTCCTTTTAACCCATATTGAATGGATACATTTCCTGCCGCCATATTTGAAATCATAAGCGGAACCATAAGCGGATTCACCTTAGCAGGTCCCCTATTTATAAGCTTCTCATATTCTCTTTCCATTGCCTGCAGGCTGCCGATTCCGGAGCCTACTGCACAACCTACCATATAAGGGTCTTCTTTCTCCATATCGATACCGGAATCCTTTATGGCTTCTCCTGCTGCAGCCACAGCGTACTGACTGAAAAGTTCCATACGCTTTGCTGCCTTAAAATCCATGTAGTCTTTTCCTTCAAAACCTTTTACTTCGGCTGCCACATGTGCTTTATATTCACTGCTGTCAAATCTGGTAATGGGAGCAAATCCATGCTTCCCATCCTTAAGTGACTGCCAGAACTCTTCTACATTTAAACCTACGGGAGTAATTGCTCCCATACCTGTTACCACTACTCTTCTACTCATATCTTAAACCTCTCTTCCCGTTTAAAATACCATGCCGCCATCTACGGAAATCACCTGACCGGTAATGTAAGAGGCTGCATCGGATGCCAAAAACGCTGCTACACCTGCAATGTCTGCAGGAGTCCCGATACGTCCAAGCGTAATCTGACTTTTCACTGCTTCTTTTGCCCTCTCAGGCATTGCATCCGTCATATCTGTTTCGATAAAACCGGGTGCGATAGCATTTACGGTAATTCCTCTGCTTCCCAGTTCCTTTGCCACACTCTTGGTAAGACCGATGATTCCTGCCTTTGCGGCACTGTAATTGGCCTGACCTGCATTTCCGGAAACTCCGGACACGGAAGAAATATTAATAATACTTCCGCTTCTCTGCTTCAAAAAGTATCGTGATGCATGACGGATAGTATTAAAAGCACCTTTTAAGTTTACATCAATTACTTTAGAGAAGTCTTCCTCACTCATTTTCATAAGAAGTCCGTCTCTGGTAATTCCGGCATTGTTTACCAAAATATCCAACCGGCCGTATTTCTCGATGATTTGACTTATCATCCCGGCACAAGATTCAAAGTCAGATACATCACATCCGAAGCTTTCTGCATTGCCACCGTTTTCTTTAATCATTGCAACAACTTCATCGGCTTTTTCCTTAGAGCCTTGATAATTCACAATCACGCATGCTCCGCTTTTTGCAAGTGTAAGAGCAATTTCTCTGCCGATTCCTCTGCTTGCACCGGTAACCAGTGCCACTTTATTTTGCAACATCCTCAAGTTCCTCCATACACTTTTCTAAATCTTCCCACTTATCCACATTTATCACTTTTATTTCAGGATTTATTTTACGGACAAATCCTGCAATCGTCTTTCCAGGGCCAATTTCCACAAACGTATCCACGCCGTCTGCTATCATACGTTCGGCAGACTGCTGGAAACGCACCGGAGAAGATACCTGTTTCACCAAAAGAGGCTTTACCTGCTTAGCATCCTGTACATAATCCGCTGTCAGATTCGCCACATAGGGAATGGCTAATTCCGCTACCGCTACATCTGTAAGCACATCCGCAAGCTTCTCTCCTGCTCCTGTAAGCAGTTCACTGTGAAAAGGACCGCTTACCTTTAAGGGAAGCACTCTCTTTGCACCTGCGGCTTTTAAAGGTTCTGTCGCAGCAGCGATGGCATCTGCCCAGCCCGTAATTACAATCTGTCCGGGACAATTATAATTTGCAATAGATACCACTCCTTCTATTTTAGAAAGAACTTCTTCTATTATAGGATATTCAAGTCCTAAAACTGCAACCATACCACCACCTTGGGGTACTGCTTCCTGCATTAGCCTGCCCCGCTCTTTTACCACTTTGAAAGCATCCTCTTCTTTCATGGCACCTGCCGCTACGATAGCTGCATATTCGCCTAAGCTTAACCCTGCAGTCACAGAAGGCCTGATCCCTTTTTCTTCAAGCACCTTCAGAATTGCGATTTCTGTTGCCACCATGGCAATCTGTGTATACTTTGTCTGATTTAACTCTTCATTTTCTTCAAAGCAAAGCTTCGGAATATCCATCCCCGTCACTTCACTTGCCTTGTCAAAAACCGCTTTTGCAGTGGGAGAATTTTCGTAAAAATCCTTGCCCATTCCTATGTACTGTGCTCCCTGTCCCGGAAACACGAATGCAATTTTACTCATATTCCTACTCCTCTATTTGTTAAGAAGAACTTTTGCCTGTTGCATGATTTCTTCAATCATTTCTTTACAAGTCTGTTCCTTTGATACTAATCCTGCAATCTGACCTGCCATTAAGGTACCATTTACTACGTCACCGTCTATAACGGCTTTTCTGAGTGCACCCAAGGTCAGATATTCAAGTTCCTCCAAAGAGGCTCCTTCTTTTTCAAGCCTTAAATATTCTTTTGTCATCTGATTACGAATCTGGCGTACGGGATGTCCGGTACTTGTTCCCGTAATCACGGAATCAATGTCCTTTGCCTTCATTACTTTTTCTTTATAATTACTGTGAACAATAGATTCCTTTGCTACAATGAAACGTGTTCCCATCTGTACTGCCTGCGCACCAAGCATCATCGCTGCGGCAACGCCTCTTCCGTCACCGATTCCACCGGCTGCAATAACAGGAATCTGTACCGTATCTACTACCTGCGGAACCAATGTCATTGTTGTTGCCGAACCGATATGTCCTCCGGACTCCGTTCCTTCTGCAACCACTGCATCCGCACCGGCACGCTCCATAAGCTTTGCCATGGCAACACTTGCAACAACGGGGATTACCTTTACTCCGGCTTCTTTCCATGCATCCATAAATTTGGCAGGATTTCCGGCACCTGTGGTAACCACCTTAACGCCTTCTTCAATTACAACCTTTGCAACTTCATCTGCATTGGGGTTCATCAGCATCACATTTACACCAAAGGGCTTATCTGTCAAAGCTTTTGCTTTTCTGATTTCTTCCCTGACAACTTCGGCAGGTGCACTGGCTGCCCCGATGATACCGAGACCTCCGGCATTAGATACGGCTGCTGCAAGCTGATGCTCTGCCACCCATGCCATACCTCCCTGGAAAATAGGATACTGTATTCCCAACAGTTTTGTTATCTTTGTCTCCATAGAGTTTTTATGCCTCCACGCCTTTTTCTTTCAAATATTCAATAACAGCACCTACAGTAGTAATCTTCTCTAAATCGGAAGAATCAATTTCTACATCATACTCTTCTTCTAATGCCATAACTAATTCAAATAAATCTAAAGAATCCGCTTCCAAGTCTTCTTTAAATCTTGTTGTTTCTGTAATTTCCACATCCCCTACATTTAACTGATCCTTAATAATTTCTGCTATTTTTGCTAACATATCTTTTTCTCCTTTTTTGTTTTTTAGACTTTGTTTTGTTTGACTTTCAAATCTTTTGATTGTCAAATTGTTTGATTGTCAAACTATTTGCAAGTCAAAGTATATTCTCATAGGGAATATTTGTCAACATCTTTTTATTTTTTATTAAATTTGCACGGGAAATTATCTGATTTCTCTTTCTTGTTTATCCATTTTGTGTTACAATGTTTATTGAAAAAAACAATTTACTAATTACATATGCTATAGCATTGCAAATTGTTATCCACCGCTTTACGATGCTATCTGCAGAAGGAGAATGTCATGGGAAAACGAGAAAAACAAGTAAAGCCTAAAAAGGTAAAAGAAAAAATCCCTAAGGCAATATCAGCTAAACGTATTTATTCATTCCAATCTAAGGTCACACTGCTGGTTATTGTTTGTGTCGCTGTTGCCGTCAGTATTACAGTAGGCGCACTGTTAAGCAACACCAAGGAAATGGTTGTCAATTCTTCCATAGGTCAAATGCTTAATATGGCAACTTCATATGGAAATATTGTTGACAATGCTGAAAAGGGCAAAGCACTTGAAAATGAGCAATATGCTGAATTACTTTCCGAACTAAAAATTGACAGTATGCAATCCAGTTATTGTTTTCTCCTTAATAAGAGCGGTATTATCACTTATCACAGTGATTCCTCTCAAATCGGCAAACCAAACCGTATTCCTTTTATCACCGAATTAATTGGCCAGATAAACCGTGGCGTGGTTCCTGAAACCCTCACCGCTTCTTATGAGGACGAAGATACCGGAAAGGAAGTTTACTGTAGTTACTATCTTACAGCATGTAAATCTGTCCTTGTTGTATGTGCCGATGCTGATGAACTTATGAGTCCTTTAAAAGATTTCATTATGCAATCTGTGTCCATCTTGATTGCAATGCTGATATTAGCAATTATCGTTTCAAACATTGTTGTAAGAAGAATCAGCAAACCCATCGAGCAGGTTACACATATTATCAATGATGTTTCTAACTTAATCTTTACGTTACCTGCTAACATCGGTAAGCTTTGTAAGCGAAAAGACGAATCAGGGCAGATAAGCCGGGCCGTAAATGATATGTGTCTTAACTTAAGCGATGCAGTCAAAAAGATTGAACAGGCAAGCGACAACATTGATACCAACATGGCACAGCTCGAATCTTCCAGTAATCAGGTACATATTTACTGTACAGACAATTCCGCTACCACCGAACAACTGTCAGCCAGCATGCAGGAAACATCGGCAATGGCAGAAACCATTAATAATCACATGATGCGCATGCAGGAACAGTCACAGATGATTAACAAGGAAGCTTCCGACGGAAATGATTTATCTGAAGAAGTAGCCGGCAGAGCCAAAGATTTACAGACTACCACTCAGAATGCTATTACTCATACAAAAAACATGTATGCAAACGTTAAAGAAAAAACGGAAACAGCTATTTCCAGACTGGAAGCCGTATCCAAAATTAATGAGCTTACAGAAGCCATCAAAGAAATTTCTGACCAGACAAGCCTCTTATCCTTAAATGCAAGTATTGAGGCAGCAAGAGCCGGCGAGGCAGGACGCGGATTTGCAGTTGTTGCTTCCGAAATCAGTAACTTGGCACACCGTTCCTTAAGCAGTGTTAACGATATTAACATGATTATTGAAGAAGTAAACAGCGCCGTATCCAATATGTCCGAAACAATGGAAGAAACACTCTCCTTCCTCGAAAAAAATGTTCTTTCCGATTATGATAACTTTAATCAAATCGGCGAACAGTACTTATCAGATGCAGATGTATTTAAAAACAGCATGACAAACATCTCCGGCGAAATTAGCGAACTTAACAATTCCATTCAGGAGATTGCGACCGGTATCAGTGATATCCAGTCAACCGTTGCAGAAGCTTCCATCGGCGTAACAAATATCGCAGAAAAGACTTCCGATACTGTTACAAAAGCAAGCGATAATCATCACCTTGCAGGAGATACCAAAGACAGCGTAACCATCTTAAAACAGATTGTAGACAAGTTTACCATATAAGCTGACTTAACAACCAAACAAATAAAGAAGAGAGGATTTCCCTCTCTTCTTTTTTATGTTCTCTATGTATTTTCTTTGTGTGACCGCTATTAGCCCTTCACACCACCCAAAGCAACACCTGCGATGATGTACTTGGATAAGATTAAATATACCACGATAAGCGGTAATACGGTAAGGGTTAAGCCTAAATAGATGGAGCCATATTCTGTCTTGTAAATATCACCCTTTAATAAGCTTACC
>JAZNAE010000102.1:0-9679 GCA_045586385.1 Lachnospiraceae bacterium | reverse complement strand
GGATTCTCGCAGATTACTCTGATACGTCCTTTTCTCTTAATGATTTTGCACTTTTCGCAAATCGGTTTTACTGATGATCTAACCTTCATGTTAAACCCTCCTTTCAAAAAAGACCGTTTTACATTATAGCATGTTATATTTGCAAATGCAATACTTTTCCAAAAGATATTTTTCAAAAAAGTATTGCATCTACTTTCTCTTTATTTATCTCTCCAAATAATTCTTCCTTTGGATAAATCATAGGGAGATAATTCCAAAGTCACTTTATCTCCGGGTAAGATACGGATAAAATTCTGACGAAGCTTACCACTGATATGTGCAAGTACTCTGTGTCCATTTTCAAGTTCTACCTGAAACATGGTGTTGGGAAGTTTTTCTACTACGGTTCCTTCGATTTCGATTACATCTGCTTTAGACATTCGCTACCTCCTATTTCATTCTCTGTTTAATTGCGAATTTAATCTCTTCATTATATATGGGTTTCTCGTTTTGTAATTTGTCCGCTAAAGCCTCATCCATTCCGCTTTTTACGGGCTGTACATGTTTCTTGTTCTTCTTCTTGGGTTTTTCGATGGGCTTTAATGCTCCGTCCGATAAATAAACGCTGTCTTTTTCTTCTTTTATAATGATATACATTGCTCCTTTATCATGTCCTGATAAAGATAATGCAAACATTCCAACCATATTATCTCTCATTGATATACCCTAAAACCTTTTGATTACATGGACTTAAGTGTCAGTATTTCCGGCTCACCATCTGTAATCAGAATGGTATTTTCATAATGTGCCGACAAAGAGCCATCCGCCGTCACCACTGTCCAATCGTCGTCCAACCATTCCACGTCATAGTCTCCCATGTTCACCATAGGTTCTATGGCAAGTGTCATTCCCGGTTGTAACTTAATTCCCCTGCGCCATTGCCTGAAATTCGGTATCTGCGGTTCTTCATGCAGACTACTTCCGATTCCGTGTCCGACTAAATCCCTTACGATTCCGTATCCGAAGCTTGATACATATGCATCAATTGCAGCAGATATATCGTGCAAATGATTTCCTGCCTTTGCATATTTAATTCCTTCAAAAAAACTCTGTTTTGTCACTTCAATGAGTTTCTTTGCATCAGCAGAAATCTCACCTACAGCATAGGTTCTTGCCGCATCGGAATGGTATCCTTTATAAATAAGTCCGGCATCCAGACTGACTATATCTCCTTCCATAAGTATTCTTTCTTTGGAAGGAATTCCATGCACCACTTCATCGTTAACAGAAACACAGACAGATGCAGGATAACCATTATAATTCAAAAAATTAGGAATACAATCATAACTTCTGATTAATTTCTCGCCCAGTTCATCTATCTCCCATGTGGAAATTCCCGGCTTAATAAATTCACCTAACCTTTCATGTACTTCCGAAAGGATTTTACAGGACTCTCGCATGAGTGCGATTTCTCTTGCAGATTTTATTGATACCGCCATATATTCCCTTGCCTTTCCGCAACCTGCAAATTTTACATTGCCTTAAATGTTAACCTAAGATGGCAATGATGGATGCAAATACATCTTTCATATCCACTGTTCCATCTACGCTCTTAAGTACACCTTTGGCACTGTAAAAGTCAATTAAAGGCTGTGTCTGCTTGTGATATACATCAAGACGGTTCTTTACTGTCTCCGGTTTATCATCATCACGAAGTACCAGTTCTTTTCCGCAAGTATCACAGATACCTTCTGCTTTGGGCGGAACATGCTCAATATGATATGTAGCACCACAAGAAAGGCAGGCACGTCTGCCACCCATTCTCTTAATGATGTTTTCATCGGGAACTTCCACATCAATTGCATAATCAATCTTATCACCAAGCTCGGTAAGTGCTTTGTCAAGCACCTCTGCCTGGGGAATTGTTCTCGGGAAACCATCTAATACATAACCATTCTTACAGTCATCGTTTGCCACTCTGTCAAGAAGAATCTTAACAGTAAGTTCATCGGGAACAAGAAGTCCCTGATCCATATATTTCTTCGCTTCCATTCCAAGTTCTGTACCGTTTTTGATATTTGCTCTGAAAATATCACCGGTAGAAATATGGGGAACGCTGTATTTTTCTGCAATCATTTTTGCCTGAGTACCTTTTCCGGCACCGGGCGCACCTAACATAATAATTTTCATAATATTTCTCCATTCCAAAAGTAGTAATAGAGGTTACAGAAAGTCTCATGTTTCAAAAACACCCGGCTTCCCTGTAACCTCTAAAGTTCAATGAATATTAATCATTTAAAAAACCTTTGTAATTACGTACCAGCATCTGAGATTCAATCTGTTTGATTGTCTCAAGAATAACACTTGCGATAATGATTAAGCTGGTTCCTCCAAAGGATACAGATGCACCGAACACACCGTTAAATACAAAAGGTATTACACATACGATAGTAAGTCCTACTGCTCCGATGAAGACAATGTAATTCAAAACTTTGGTCAGGTACTCGCTGGTAGGCTTACCGGGTCTGATTCCGGGAATAAAGCCACCCTGCTTTTTCATGTTTTCTGCAATCTCAAGCGGATTAAATGTAATGGATGTGTAGAAATAAGCAAAGAAGATAACAAGTAAAACATACACAACCAAACCGATTGAATAAACAGGCTCACTGGGCTTGCACCAGTTTGCTGAATTTAAGCCTTTCAAAATATGTGCCCAAACTCCGGTTCCACTATAACTAAAGAAACTGCAAATAACAATGGGAAGCTGCATTAAGGATGATGCAAAGATGATAGGAATAACACCTGATGTATTTACCTTTAAAGGAATAGAAGATGTCTGACCACCTACCATTTTTCTTCCCTGTACTTTTTTAGCGTACTGAACGGGGATCTTACGAACACCACCGTTTAAAATAATAACCAAAACCACCATAGCAACAATGATTGCAATAATCACTAATGCTGCTACCACTCCGACTGCAATTGTCTTGCCGATTACAAACTGATTAAACAAGTTTGAAATATCCTGAGGGATACTGGATAAGATATTGATAACAAGTACGATGGAAATACCGTTTCCGATACCGTTTTCATTAATTCTTTCACCAATCCACATAAGGAATGCACTACCTGCTGTCAAAGCAAAAATAACTGTTATCACATTCAGCGCATTGTACTCCTCAAGAAGTCCGCTTCCGCCGAATCCGATTGCCATGGCTGCTGATTCAAACAACGCAAGTCCTACAGTTACATAACGGGTAATGGAGGCAATTTTCTTCTTGCCATCTGCCCCTTCCTTCTGCATCTCTTCCAATTTCGGAATCGCAATTGTCAAAAGTTGCATGATAATGGAAGATGTAATGTAGGGTGTGATATTTAATGCCAAGATAGACATATTAAGGAATGATCCACCTGTAAATGCATTAAAAAAGTTGAACGCATCTCCTGTCTGCTGTGCAAACCAGTTCGAAAAATAAGTTCTGTCTACACCTGGCACAGGCAGCTGTGATCCCAAACGGATCACAACTAACATGGCAAATGTAAATAATATTTTATTTCTTAATTCTTTGATTTTAAATGCGTTTTTTAAGGTTGTTAACATTAGATCACCTCTGCTGTTCCACCAATAGCTTCAATTTTTTCCTTTGCAGATGCACTGAATGCATTTGCCTTTACTGTAAGCTTCTTGGTAATTTCTCCGTTTCCGAGGATCTTAACGCCATCTTTAGGATTTTTAACGATGCCGGACTCGAGTAATGCTTCGATATCTACAACAGCGCCGTCTTCAAATCTGTCAAGTGCACTTAAATTGATTCCTACGATATCCTTAGAACTGGGGCAAGTAAAGCCTCTCTTCGGAATTCTTCTGTATAAAGGCATCTGACCACCTTCAAAGCCCGGTCTGGGTGCTCCTGAACGAGCTTTCTGACCTTTGTGACCTTTACCGGCTGTCTTACCATTTCCTGAACCGTGTCCACGACCTCTTCTAAAATTATCACTCTTTGTAGAACCTTCTGCAGGTCTTAAATTAGATAATTCCATGCTGACACCTCCTTATCTTCTCTTAATTAAGCTTCTTCTACTTTAACTAAATGTCTGATCTGCTGAATCTGTCCTCTTGTTGCCGCATTGTCAGGTAACAAGATTGTCTTGTTCAGCTTTCTAAGTCCCATAGACTCAACTGTAGCTTTATGCTTGGGAACTGCACCGATAGTAGACTTTACTAAAGTAACTTTTAACATTTTCTGTTCTGCCATCTTTTATTCCCTCCTATGCCATAATTTCTTCTACAGATTTTCCACGGTTCTTAGCTACTTCTTCAGGTGTCTTTAACTGACTTAAACCTGCGATAGTTGCAAGAACTACGTTCTGCTTATTGTTGGAACCAAGTGATTTTGTACGGATATTCTTGATACCTGCAAGTTCACAAACGATACGGGCGGGACCACCTGCGATGATACCTGTACCTTCGGGAGCCTTCTTTAAAAGAACGCTTGCAGAACCGAATTTTCCGATGAAATCATGTGTAACGGAATTGTTTTCATCAAGTGCAATTTTCACGATGTTTTTCATTGCATCTTCTTTTCCCTTACGGATTGCTTCGGGAATTTCAACAGCCTTGCCAAGTCCTGCGCCTACATGACCGTTGCCGTCACCTACTACTACTAAAGCTGTGAAACGCATGTTACGTCCACCCTTTACAGTTTTGGTTACACGCTTGATAGCAACAACCTTATCGCTTAACTCTAACTGGCTTACATCTATGATAGTATTCTTCATGATCTACTTCTTCCTTTCCTAGAATTTTAAGCCAGCTTCTCTGGCTGCATCAGCTAATGCTTCAATTTTACCCTGGTATATAAAGCCGCCTCTATCAAAGACTACGGTATCAATACCTTTTTCAATTGCTCTCTTAGCAATAACTGTTCCAAGGTATGCTGCTGCATCAACGTTATTGGTCTTTTCAAGCTCAGCCTTTACATCTTTTTCAAGTGTAGAAGCTGCAACTAAAGTATTGCCAACTGTATCGTCAATAATTTGAGCATACATATGATTATTGCTTCTAAACACAGCTAAACGAGGTCTCTGCGCGGTACCGCTGAAACGGTTACGTATTTTCATGTGTTTTTTTACACGGACTTTCTGTCTTGATTCTTTACTAACCATTTTTACACTCTCCTTATCTCTTATTTCTTACCAGTCTTACCAACTTTACGTCTGATAACTTCATCAGCATACTTGATACCTTTACCTTTGTAAGGTTCAGGTCTTCTCTTGTCTCTGATTTCAGCTGCGAATTGGCCAACTTTTTCTTTGTCGATACCTTTTACAATAATGATGTTCTGTCCTTCAAGAACTGTTTCAATTCCTTCAGGGTCAGTCATCTCAACCGGATGTGAATATCCTAAAGATAAGGTTAAAGTCTTTCCGGATTTTGCTGCTCTGTAACCAACACCGTTTACTTCCAGCTTCTTTTCATAGCCTGCAGTAACACCTACTACCATGTTGTTGATAAGTGTTCTTGTAAGACCATGTAAAGATTTCATTTTCTTTAAATCGTTGGGTCTGCTTACTACGATTTCAGCACCCTCTACTTTGATTTCCATTTCTGCGGGAAGCACTCTTTCCAGTGTTCCTTTAGGACCTTTTACAGTCACTTTATTATTTTCTGCAATTTCTACAGTTACGCCTGCAGGAATCGCGATTGGCATTCTTCCTATACGTGACATGCCCGTACCTCCTATTAATATACTATTAGAGGATTACCATACGTACGCAAGCACTTCGCCGCCTACCTGTAATTCTCTAGCCTTTTTATCAGTTACAACACCCTGGTTTGTAGAAATAATTGCAATTCCTAATCCACCAAGTACTCTGGGAAGCTCATCCTTGCCTGCGTAAATACGAAGACCGGGTTTTGAGATTCTCTTTAATCCTGTGATGATCTTTTCATTTCTGTCAGCACCGTACTTTAATGTGATGCGGATAGTTTTGAAGTTTCCTTCATCAATCAGGTCATATTTCTTAATAAATCCTTCCTCTACAAGAATATCTGCAATTGCCAGTTTCATTTTTGAAGAGGGAACATCTACTGTATCGTGTTTTGCAGTGTTTGCATTACGGATTCTTGTAAGCATATCTGCAATAGGATCGCTCATTGTCATTGTATTTTCCTCCTTTAAACTTTTTACCAGCTCGCTTTTTTGACACCGGGAATCTGTCCCTTGTATGCCAATTCACGGAAGCAAATTCTGCAGATTCCGTATTTTCTTAATACAGCATGTGGACGTCCACAAATATTACAACGAGTATATTCTCTTGTGGAGAATTTCGGTTTACGCTGTTGTTTAATCTTCATTGAAGTCTTAGCCATGGATTCTATTTACCTCCTTCTTTACTTTGCGAATGGCATATTGAATAATCTTAATAACTCACGTGCTTCTTCATCTGTCTTAGCTGTGGTAACAAAGATGATATCCATACCTCTTACTTTATCAACCTTATCGTATTCGATTTCAGGGAAGATAAGCTGTTCTTTGATACCTAAGGAGTAGTTTCCTCTTCCGTCAAATGCATTAGCATTTACACCTCTAAAGTCACGCACACGAGGTAATGCAAGGTTTACAAGACGATCTAAAAACTCATACATCTTTTCACCACGCAGTGTAGTCTTACATCCGATAGCCATACCTTCTCTGATTTTGAAGTTAGCAACAGATTTTTTAGCTTTGGTAAGTACAGCCTTCTGACCTGTGATTGTTTCCATGTCCTTAACAGCAGATTCAAGTAACTTTGCGTTATCTTTTGCTTCGCCTACGCCCATGTTAACAACAATCTTGTCAAGCTTAGGTACTTCCATGATGTTCTTATATCCGAACTTTTTGATCATAGCTTCTACGATCTCATCATTATACATTGTTTTAAGTCTGCTCACGCTTCCAGTTCTCCTTTCCTAGAATTAGTCAATCACTTCACCTGTTGACTTTGCAATACGTACTTTCTTATCTCCGTCCATCTTAAAACCTACTCTTGTAGCTTTTCCCTTGTGAACGTACATAACGTTTGAAATGTCAATGGGAGCTTCTTTTTGAATAATTCCACCATTCTGGTTAGCTGCTGAAGGTTTTGTATGCTTTGTAACAACGCCAACGCCTTCTACAATCACTTTGCCGTTCTTAGCGTCTACGGAAAGCACCTTGCCTTCTTTTCCATTATCTTTACCGGCAATAACCTTTACGGTATCGCCTTTTTTAATCTTTAAAGTTGCCATGCTGTGTACCTCCTATAATACTTCGGGAGCCAGGGAAACAATTTTCATAAACTGTTTTTCACGAAGCTCTCTTGCTACCGGTCCAAAAATACGGGTTCCTCTGGGAGTCTTATCATCTTTAATGATAACAGCAGCATTTTCGTCAAATTTAATATAAGATCCGTCTTTACGACGAGCGCCTTTTACAGTACGAACAACGACAGCTTTTACTACATCGCCTTTTTTAACAACGCCGCCAGGTGTTGCATCTTTAACCGTAGCAACAATGATATCGCCGATCTGTGCATATCTTCTTGTAGATCCGCCCATAACTCTGATGCAGAGGATTTCCTTAGCACCTGTGTTATCAGCAACCTTAAGTCTGCTTTCTTGTTGAATCATGCTAATTCTCCTTCCAAACTTCGCTCAAATGCGAACGTTTTTTTATTTTGCCTAAGCAAATTATTTTGCTCTTTCTACGATTTCTACAAGTCTCCATCTCTTATCTTTAGATAAAGGTCTTGTTTCCATTACTTTAACTGTATCACCGATACGGCATTCGTTGTTTTCGTCATGTGCTTTTAATTTGTAAGTATCTTTTACAATCTTCTTGTAAAGAGGATGTTTTACATGGTTTTCAACAGCAACAACGATTGTCTTATCCATTTTATCACTGATAACCTTACCGGTACGTGTTTTTCTTAAATTTCTTTCCACGACTTACGTCTCCTTTCCTTTCTTGACATTCAGCTTACAACCTTAAGCTTCTTTCTGTTTCATAGTAATAACTGTCTGAATTCTTGCGATATTCTTTCTTACTTCTTTGATTCTTGCTGTATTATCCAGCTGGTTGGTTGCATTCTGGAATCTCAAATTGAAAAGTTCTTTCTTAGCAGCTACTAATTCCTGTGCTAATTCTGCAGCTGATTTTGCTTTTAAATCTTCTACATACTTATTAGTTTTCATTTGATACACCGCCTTCCAAGTCTGCCTTAGAAACGATTTTACACTTGCAAGGAAGCTTGTGTGTTGCAAGTCTTAATGCTTCTCTTGCTGTTTCTTCAGCTACTCCTGAGATTTCAAACATTACACGGCCGGGTTTAACAACTGCTACCCAGTATTCCAGTGTACCTTTACCGGAACCCATACGTGTTTCTGCTGGTTTTGCTGTTACTGGTTTATCAGGGAAAATCTTAATCCAAACCTTACCACCACGCTTGATATGACGAGTCATAGCTACACGGGCTGCTTCGATCTGGTTAGATTTAATCCAACAAGGTTCTGCTGCAACAATACCGAATTCACCGTAAGTAATTGTGTTGCCACGGCTTGCCTTACCTCTCATGGTGCCACGGAACTGTTTACGACGTTTAACTCTTTTAGGCATTAACATTATTTATCGCTCCCTTCCTGCACTTTTTCTTCATTCTTCTTAGTAGGAAGTACTTCACCCTTGTAAATCCATACTTTAACACCTACTTTACCATAGGTTGTATCTGCTTCTGCAAATCCGTAATCGATATCTGCACGTAATGTCTGAAGCGGAATAGTACCTTCGCTGTAGAACTCTGTACGAGCCATATCAGCACCGCCGAGACGTCCTGAACAAGATGTCTTGATACCAAGAGCTCCGGACTTCATTGTTCTACCCATGCAGGACTTCATTGCACGTCTGAAAGATACACGGTTTTCAAGCTGCTGAGCAATGTTTTCTGCTACAAGCTGTGCATCCTTATCAGGTCTCTTGATTTCTTTGATATCTACTAATACTTTCTTGCCTGTCATTTTAGCAAGTTCTTTCTTAGTAATTTCGATCTCAGCACCACCCTTACCGATTACAACACCGGGCTTAGCTGTATAAATAACAACTTTAACTCTGCCTGCCGCTCTTTCAATTTCAATTTTGGAAATTCCGGCACTAAATAATTTCTTCTTAAGGTATTTTCTGATGTCGTAGTCTTCTACGAGGAAATCAGAAAATTCTGCATCTGCATACCATTTAGAATCCCAATCCTTAATAACACCGACTCTGAGGCCGTGAGGATTAACTTTCTGTCCCATTATTTTTCCTCCTATCTTTCATCAAGCACGAGTGTAATGTGGCTCATTCTCTTTTCGATTCTGTAAGCTCTACCCTGTGCTCTCGGTTTTACTCTCTTCATTGTAGGTCCTTTATTTGCATAACATTCTGCAACATAAAGGTTTTCAGCATTCATACCGTTGTTATTTTCAGCGTTTGCGATTGCGGACTGTAATAACTTCTTGATGATGCTGGAAGCATATCTGGGATTGTACTCTAAAATTGCCAAGGCAGTTGCTACATCTTTGCCTCTGATGGCATCTAACACGAAACATGCTTTCTGAACAGACACTCTTGCGTAAGATAACTTAGCTGAAGGTCTTGTGTCTTTCTGCGCATTTCTCTCTCTTTTAATTTGGGATCTATGTCCT
>JAZNAE010000101.1:0-2347 GCA_045586385.1 Lachnospiraceae bacterium | reverse complement strand
GCCCCTTTTTCTAACGAAGAAAGGAATGGGAAAATGAGTGATGCAACACCTTTACAGCAATTAAAGGGAATTGGAGATAAAACAGCCAAACTGTTTCAAAAACTTCATATCAATACGGTTGAGGAGTTATTATGTTATTTTCCCAGAGATTATGAAACCTTTCGAGAAAGCGTTACAATAGCAGAAACGGTGAGTGGTCAGACACAGGCTGTTATAGGTACCGTTGTGGGCATGCCTAATGTGAAGAAGGTACGCAATCTGACTATTATTAATGTGCTGATAAAAGATAATACCGGCGGTATGCAGTTGACCTTTTTTAATATGCCGTATTTAAAGAATGTATTACGCAATCAGGAAACCTTTGTGTTTCGAGGCATTGTGCAAGTAAAGGGAACTGCAAAGATAATGGAACAACCCAGGATATATAAATTACAGGAATATGGAGGCTTGATGAAAAATATACAGCCAAGATATGGACTGACCAAGGGGTTAAGCAATCAAACGATTTTAAAAGCTATGAAACAGGCTCTGATGGATTATGTAATAAAAGAGGAGAAATATCCGGCAGGATTCCTTAAAGAGTATGATTTAATGGGATATAAAGAAGCATTGAAAGGTATGCATTTCCCGAAAGATATGGAATCGCTGATTCTGGCGAGAAGACGAATCGTTTTTGATGAGTTTTTTGATTTCCTTTACTATATGCGGGAAAACAAGGAGCAATCAGAACAACTGCCCAATGAATATCAAATGATTGAGACGGCAGATACAGTTCGATTCTTAGAGCAGCTTCCTTTCGGGCTTACTAAGGCACAGAAAAAGGTATGGGCAGAGATAAGAAGTGATTTAAACAGTGCCTATTGTATGAATCGTCTGATTCAGGGAGATGTAGGCTCCGGAAAGACTATTATAGCGGTATTGGCACTACTTATGTGTGTGGCAAATGGCTATCAGGGTGTTATGATGGCACCTACGGAAGTACTTGCAACCCAGCATTATGAGGATGTATGTAAATTTGTAAATCAGTATCATCTTGTATTAAAACCGGTTCTGCTGGTAGGTAGCATGACGGCTAAGGAAAAGCGGGAAGCTTATGAAAAAATAGCTTCCGGCGAAGTAAATCTGGTGATTGGCACCCATGCAGTAATTCAGGAGAAAGTAGTATTTAAAAATCTCGCTCTTGTGGTAACGGATGAACAGCATCGATTTGGTGTGCGTCAGAGGGAAGTACTGGCAAATAAGGGAAAGAATCCCCATGTATTGGTAATGAGTGCCACACCCATCCCCAGAACACTGGCCATTATCCTTTACGGTGATTTGCAGATTTCCGTGATAGATGAATTGCCGGCGGACAGACTTCCTATCAAAAATTGTGTGGTAAATACTAATTTCCGTAAGAAGGCTTATGAATTTATAGAAGCTGAGGTGCGAAAAGGAAGACAGGCCTATGTGATTTGCCCTATGGTGGAAGAAGGGGATATGGAAGAGCTGGAGAATGTGGTGGATTATGCGGAAAAATTAAGAAGCGTATTACCGCAGGATATACAGATTGCTTCCCTCCACGGAAAAATGAAGCCTGCTGAAAAGAATCGTATTATGGAAGAGTTTTCAAAACATAATATTGATGTTTTGGTATCCACAACAGTTATTGAGGTTGGCATCAATGTGCCCAATTCTACGGTAATGATGGTGGAGAATGCGGAACGCTTTGGTCTGGCGCAGTTACATCAGCTCCGTGGACGTGTAGGACGCGGAGAGTATCAGAGCTATTGTATCTTTGTGAGTACCAAGGATAATAAGGAGACCATGGAACGCTTGAATATCTTAAATCAATCAAACGATGGTTTTCATATTGCTTCTGAAGATATGAAGCTGAGAGGCCCCGGTGATTTGTTCGGAATAAGACAAAGTGGTGAATTTGCATTTAAAATGGCAGATATTTATGGTGATTCAAGTATCCTGAAACAGGCTTCGGAAGCTGTAAACAAGGTGATTGACGGCGAGCTGTCTGAGGAAGAGTGCTGTAAGATAAAGGAATTTCTAAAAAATACAAGTGAAAATAAGGTTGACTTTAGAACCATATAAAGATATGATGTTTCTAAATGAAGTTTACAAAACGCAACTATTTTTGGAGGACATATGAGAAAAATTGCGATAGTTACCGATAGTAACAGTGGTATTTCCCAAGCGTGTGCGGAAGAGTTAGGTGTTTTTGTATTACCTATGCCATTTACCATTGATGGAGAAGAATATTTTGAAGGAATTAATCTGACAGTGGATGAGTTTTATGCGAAGCTGGAAAATGATTCGGATATATTTACCAGTCAACCGGTTCCCAAAGAGGTGA
>JAZNAE010000100.1:0-2164 GCA_045586385.1 Lachnospiraceae bacterium | reverse complement strand
GATATGTTGTGGAATGGGATAAAGATACAGGTGACGTATATCTTTTCTCTCCTTTGTATATTGAAAATCATCAGGGTGAAGGCAAGGGCGGCGAACCTGGCGGAACCGGTGATGATGGTAAAGGTGAAGGTCTTGGCTTAGCAGAAGATGGCAAAGGCGAAGCACCCGCAGGTGTTAATGCTGACGGAAAAGGCGATGTTGTTCCCCTTTCGTATGAAGAAATGGAATATGTTTTAGCTCAGACAACGGAAGACTGGCTCAATATGACCAAAGAGGAAAAAGATGAATATGTTATTTTAGTCGGCAGATGGTGGGAAGATTATGAAAACCTTATTGTAGAAGACTATGACGATATGGTTAAGGTTGTCGATCATCAGATGGAACAGTATCACAAAAATGGTGTAAATGATTATGTTTTCTATACAATTTGTGAAATATATGATGTAGATGTAAATGTATATGCAACAACTGACTGATAAAATCAGGAAGCATTCATAAAGACGACAAGGGGGTTGTGAGATGTTTGCAAAAACAGATATAAATACAGGCAGACAAGTGGAGCTTGATTATATGAAAGGCTTGTTTGTCCCTATGATTTTATTTATCCATGCGTTTCAGATGCTGGGTGGTCCCAATACGATTGTGGCACCGTATGAAATCATTTATATCATTGCAACGATGACCGGCGCAGCAATTTTTATGTTTGTATTGGGCGTTGGCACTGCATTTTCCGGAAAAAGTGATAAAGCACTTGCTCTGTATGGTGTAAAGCTTATTATAATGGAATTTTTATGGAATGCACTTTCGCTTGCATTGCCTATGGTTTTAAGTCAGTTTTTCCGCATGGCAGCAGGACTCACACCTGCATGGGAAGAAACCATGATGCGCGTTCCTGTTATGCTAACATACATAAATGTATTCTTTATTGCAGGGATGTGCTACCTTGTAATAGCACTACTGCGAAAATTAAGATTGCCGATGTTTGGGTATGCAGGATTGGGAGTATTGCTTTTTGTTATCAGTCCGTTTCTTTATATGAATGACAAAACAACGGGAAATAAAATAATTGACTATATACTTATGACATTTGTAGGCGGCAGAGATGCAGTTTCCTTAACCTTTATTTCCTTACTGCCGCATGCCCTGATTGGTGTGAGCTTCGGCAAGCTGTTGCGTCGCACTGAAAACAAAGGCAAACTATACGGCATTTTGGCTATTCCTCTTTCCTTGATTGTGATTGGCTATTTTGTGTACGCAATTACAACACATACCGAGCTTTCGGCATTATACACCTATTCGGATATGGGCTACGTGTATCCGGGTGTTTTGCGTGCATTTGCAAATGCATCAAGCGTACTCCTGCTTGCCGGTCTATTGTATGCACTTCGGAATATGATAGCAGGAAACAAAACCGTGCACAAGTTTATAATGCAATTTTGTCGGAATAATACACCGTATTATGCAATACATCCGTTCTACTTTTGCTGTATTACGGCAACTGTGGCATATCTGCCCTTGTCAGCCGGATTCTGCACAGCAATGTCTGTTGTAGTCGGGGTTCTTTGTTATGGTACGATTTTGCTCTGGAATCGCATTAAAAATAAAATTAGATAATCATTTAAAAAGTATAAAAATAACGAGGTGATATTTATGACTGCAAGACATGGACTTTTAAAAATTGAAGATGTTTACGACCAGAAAAATTCATCGGAACTTTTTTTGGATGCTATGAGAGAATGTTTAACACATCATATAGAAAATTGTGAATTTTTCAGAAAGTTGTGTGATGATGCGGGATTTAAGGTAGAGGATTTGAAAACAGAAGCAGATTTGGAAAAAATCCCACCGATTCATGCAAACTTTTTCAAACAGTATGAGGTGCTTTCTGTTCCCTATGAAAGAATTACAGAGCGTGCAACAAGCTCTGGTACAGGCGGACAGAAGAGTCAGATGTTTTTTGATAAAGACAGCTTTGATTTCGGAAATTCTATGATAGAGAATGAATTCCGTTACTACGGTTTTCTTTCAGATGAGCCTACAAATTACATTCTCTTCACATATGAGCCTGCAGAAGTAAGTAAGGATTTGGGTACAGCAAAAACAGATGTGGGGCTTTTAAGCTATGCTCCCGTAAATGACACTTTTTTTGCTCTTCGCTATAATG
>JAZNAE010000099.1:0-32749 GCA_045586385.1 Lachnospiraceae bacterium | reverse complement strand
TCAGTAAGGTTTTTCTTATGCCCATAAAGTAATCTTATTCATTGAATAAAGCTCATTTGTTGCCAAATCGTTGCCAGAACTTAAACAAATTTGTTTGGAAACCGCATAAATACTGGACTGTTTTGACCCTATTACTTATTCAAACTCTATAGTCGCTACAGGTTTTTTCGTAATTTCATACACAACCCTATTGATACTGGGAACTTCTGCAGTAATTCTGTCTGCAATCTTCTCTAAGATATCATAATCAATTCTTTCGATAGTTGCTGTCATGGCGTCAATCGTATTCACGGCACGGATAACACACATATAACCCATGCTTCTTGCATTGTCTCTCACACCGACAGCCTTGAAATCGGGCACTACAGTAAAGTACTGCCATACGGTCTTATCAAGTCCTGCTTTTGCAAATTCATCACGAAGAATTGCATCGGATTCTCTGAGTGCTTCCAGACGGTCACGGGTGATTGCACCGAGGCAACGGACACCAAGGCCGGGACCGGGGAAGGGCTGGCGGTATACCATTTCTGCAGGAAGACCAAGTTCTACACCACAAGCACGGACTTCATCTTTAAAGAGCTGTGCCAAAGGCTCAACAAGTGCAAACTGTAAATCTTCGGGAAGTCCGCCTACATTGTGATGTGACTTCACACATTTTGCTGTCTTGGTTCCGCTCTCAATAATGTCGGGATAAATAGTTCCCTGTCCGAGGAAATCAATTCCTTCCAATTTTCTTGCTTCTTCTTCAAATACACGGATAAACTCTCCGCCGATAATTTTTCTCTTTTCTTCGGGATCAGCTACATTTTCAAGCTTTGTCAAAAATCTCTCTGTAGCATCTACATAAATAAGATTTGCGTTTAACTGATTCTTAAATACTTCAACAACATTCTCAGATTCATTCTTACGCATAAGACCATGATTTACGTGTACACATATAAGCTGCTGACCAATAGCCTTTAACAAAAGGGCAGCTACAACAGAGGAATCTACTCCACCGGATAATGCAAGGAGAACCTTCTTATCTCCTACCTGACGACGAACCAGTTCCACCTGATCTTCAATGAAGTTCTTCATATTCCAGTTAGCTTCTGATTTACATGTATCAAATACAAAGGTCTTTAAAGTATCTTCATCAGGCAACTGTGCAAGCTGCTGCTCACACTTTGCAGTAGGATGATCAATTGCCATAACAGGATAACCGCAATCATAAATGGCAGGGTCCACATCAACGGGCACACCGTCTACCACTCTGTTTTCGCCACCGTTTAAAATGATACCTTTTACATTATTAAGTGCCTTCAATTCGTCTACAGTAATATCATGGGGATGAATTTCGCTGTACACGCCCATATCACGAATTTCTCTGGCAATTACTGTGTTTTCTGTACTACCAAGGTCCAGAATTACAATCATGTCTTGTTTCATCACTTTACTCCTTTGCCTGAATTAAGCTTTTGTTTTTTACTGACTCATTATAGTACAAAACCTTACCGCAGAAAAGTATTTTCTTCAACAAATTTCAAAAAAATAAAAAAAAATATTTTCAAATGGATATCATTGTGCTAAAGTGTTAAACGTAGTAAGCACTTTATAGCAAAGGAGACTTTATCATGAAAAAAATTTATGAAGGTAAAACCAAAGATGTGTACAGCCTTGACAATGGAAACGTTATGTTAAAATTCAAAGACGACTGTACAGGAAAAGACGGTGTGTTTGATCCCGGTGAAAACAGCGTAGGTTTAACAATCGAAGGTATCGGAAAAGCTAACCTTGAAACATCCATTCACTACTTTGAACTCTTAAAAGCCGCAGGCATCAAAACACATTATGTAAGTGCTGATGTTGAAAACGCTACAATGGAAGTTCTTCCCGCAACTGTTTTCGGACATGGTCTTGAAGTAATCTGCCGTCAGGTTGCAACAGGAAGCTTCATCCGCAGATACGGCGAATATATTGAAGACGGCACTGTTTTAGAAGGTGGTTATGTAGAATGTACATTTAAAAATGATGCATTAGGTGATCCCCTTGTAACAGGTGAAGGTCTTGCAGCCCTTGGAATTATGACTCCTGCTATGTTTGAAAGCATGAAAGAGCAGACATTAAAGATTACAAAAATCGTTTCTGATGATTTGAAATCTATGGGTCTTGATTTATGGGATATCAAATTTGAATTCGGTTACAACAATGACGAAGTAATTCTTATCGACGAAATCGCTTCCGGTAACATGCGTGTTTACAAGGACGGCAAGATTGTTGATCCCGTTGAATTAACCAAAATCATTTTAAGCAACGTATAAAAAAGACAAGCTTAATATAGGAAGGACTTTGATGCAATGCACCAAAGTCCTTTTTGATTCTTCTCAGTCGATTTTTGACATGTTTATAAAGTTATAGTTTTCCATGGTCTGCATATATTGCACCAACCGGTCGTAAAGAGGCTCTGCTGTCTCGCCAAACCTATCTTTTAACAAAACGGAAATATCATAAATACTTCGTTTGCCGTCTATCAGCGACCATATGAAACTTCCTATTTCATCTAAATGAATCTGGGACACCTTTGGCTTTTTGAACAAAAGCTGTGCCACTTTGTTAAACGCACCTTTGTTTTCTATATAGATAGTAATTTTGCCGTTATCATCCACCGCACTCTCGTATTTTTCATTCTGCGAAGGAACATAGTCCAAGTAATTATCTGCTCTCATTTTCTTATTTTTCTTTTTCATTTACTTTTCCTTTACCCGGCATTGCAAACTTCGCGACACAGAATATCATCACAATAAGAAGTACGGTACCTCCTACAATTCCGGTATTTAATACCGAAGATAAATCAATCACACCGGCTACATTGAGCACGGCAAGAACGGCCAGTAAAATTCCCATCAATCCTTCACCGGCAATCAAACCTGAGCAGAACAAAATACCGGTGTTTGCCTCTTTATTTTCTTCTTTTTCCTGACTCTTTCTATCTACAAACCACTTAATAATACCTCCCACCATAATTGTGGAACTAAGTTCCATGGGCAGATACAAACCGATTGCCACAGGCAGTACAGGGATTTTTAACACTTCAAGTGCAATCGCAATAAACACACCGATTAGCACAAGCGCCCATGGAAGATTTCCTTCCATTACGCCTTCAACAATCATCTTCATTAAAGTGGCCTGAGGTGCGGAAAGTTCTGCCGTACCATAACCTCCCCATGCCAAGTTAAATAGTACAAGTACACCACCAATTGTGAGTGCGGAAACAACCGCACCGATTAATTCTCCAATCTGCTGTTTCTTGGGTGTCGCACCAAGAATATATCCTGTCTTCAAATCCTGTGATGTATCTCCTGCCATAGCCGCAACAATACAAATAACGGAACCGATTGCGATGGCACCGGTCATCCCTTGTATACCTGTATTTCCTGTTGCTTTCAGCGCAAGAGTCGCAAATAGAAGTGTGGCAATCGCCATACCGGATACCGGATTATTACTGCTACCTACAAGTCCTACCATTCTGGAGGAAACCGTAGCAAAAAAGAAACCAAATATGATTACCAACAGTGCTCCCAGGAAAGTTACCGGAATCTGAGGCAGTAACCAAATAGTTACTACCATCAGTAAGATACCGACTAAAATCACCTTCATATCCATATCCTGTTCGGTACGAAGACCGCTCCTTACACTTCCGTCCTTCATTCCCTTAACAGCATCTCTGAAGGTTGTCACAATAAGCGGTAATGATTTCACTAAACTGATAATACCACCTGCCGCAACCGCACCGGCACCAATATATCTGATGTAACTGCTCCAGACGGCACTTGCTCCGCCGATTGCATACATATTTGCAATGGTATCCGTTCCCGGATACAGCACAGTATCGCTGCCAAAAGTAATGATTGCAGGAATGAGTACAAACCATCCGATTAACCCTCCTGCAAACAAGTATGAAGCAATCTTAAGTCCACAGATATAGCCCACACCCAAAAGAGCCGGGTAAACTTCAACAGAAAATTCTGTTTTTAATGCTTTCAACGGCATTGTGATGACACCCGGAATCACTTTCATTCCGTCTACCACAAATTTAAATGCTGCTGCCAGACCCATTCCCCAAAATACAGTCTTTGCACTTGCTCCACCTTCTTCTCCCGCAAGCAATACCTCTGCACAAGCAGTCCCTTCCGGATAAGGCAAAATACCGTGTTCCTTTACAATCAAAGCATTTCGAAGGGGCACCATAAACAATACACCTAAAATACCACCGCAAAGAGAAATCATCGCAATGGTAAAAATATCGGGCGCCTCCATGGCACCGTCCTTTGCCCACAAAAACAGTACCGGCAAAGTAAAAATGGCACCTGCTGCCAGAGATTCACCTGCTGAACCAATCGTCTGGACAATATTGCTCTCAAGTACGGAATCCTTTTTCATAATCACGCGGATTACGCCCAAGGAAATAACTGCTGCCGGAATGGAAGCTGAAACCGTCATTCCCACTCGCAGGCCCAAATAAGCATTGGCCGCGCCAAAAATGACCGCCAAAAGAATTCCCATTATTACCGATGTAGCCGTAAGTTCCGGCGTAATCCTGTCCGCCGGAACATAAGGCTTAAATTCTCCCTTTTTCATTTAACACCTCTTCATATATTTTTATCTTAACCAACATATCATGATTATATAAATATATGAAGTGGTTATATTTTCCTTTCTATTTACATACTATAATAAGCAACACCTATTGTCTGCATTCCTGAATTACATGCAACACTAAACGACGCTTTTTGCATAATTACCCGTTTAAAGGGTACACATTTTAATACTTCACGTTTAATTAATTCCTGCTGCTTTACGCTACAGCCCACATAAGTGATAAACACCACTTCTTTACTGATTTTTCTTTTTTTACGCAGATGATGGCGTATTCCTTTTTTCCATGCGCCCTCCAGACTTCCTCCGATTAATCTGCTTACCACAGCATTTTTATGACGCATGGTAACGTATGGATGTAACTCTAACATCTTGCACAATCCTGCAACTACGGAATTTGTACGCCCATTTTGATAGAAAATATCTGCTCCCGGCATAACAATGGCTGTCTGTACATGACTACGCATCTTCTTTACGGCATCCATAATTTCTTCGACGCTCTTGTTTTCTGCCGCCAGTTTTGCCGCATGTAACGTAATCAGACCCTGCCCGCAGGATATCTGTGCAGAATCAATTACATGTACATGGTCAAAGCCCTTTGCTGCTGCCAGTGCTATACTGTAGCTTTTTCCGGCCTTGGAGCCCAATGAAATATGAATAACACTTTCTGCTTCCGTCAACACCTTCGCAAAAAATTCCTCGAATTCTTCTACGGTAACACTGTCCGGAGTTGCACTGCTCGCCTCTGTAGACATATATTGTTCCAAACTGTCGGAATCAATTTCACGGGTATCCGCAAACCGGCCGTAGGGCGTCTTAATATAAAGATACATGACTTTAATATCATATTTTTCCAACAACTCTGCCGGAACATCACAAGCACAGTCGGAAGTAATGTAAATTTTTTTGCGTCTCCTTTTCGCAAGCTTCTGTATTTGTCCCTGACGCTGTGCCTCTGTAATATCCTGCTTTTGATATTCAATAGTTTCTGCAGGCAAAAACCGGAGAATCTCAAGTTCCAATACTTTTCCCTGAATGGGTTTTCCCACATAGCCGTCGAACCCCTGCTCTTCATATACCTGCCTCGCATCGGCAATGGCATTTCCGGTCAGCGCAATAATTGCCGATTCACGGCATAAACCATTTTCCTGCGTACGGACTTTCTGCAACGTCGTAAGTCCGTTCATCCCCGGCATCATATAATCAAGCAAGATGACATGATAGTATTTTTTCCTTGTCATTTCCAGACATTCCATGCCGGTTTTGGCAATGTCCACCTGCACTTTTGTTGCCTCTAATAATTTCCTTGCAATCATGGAATTCATATCATTGTCATCCACCACAAGTACTCTTGCCTGAGGAGCTTCAAATTCCGGTTCGTAAACCTGTCCCTCTTCCACTTTTCTGTCCAGTGCATTCATCACACCCACCGGCTTCACATTTACAATTTTTTGTTTCAGGATTACGGTAAAGATAGTCCCCTTAGTATAAATACTGTCAACCTTAATTTCTCCGCCCATTAAATCAATTAGTTGCTTGGCAATGGAAAGACCTAAACCGCTTCCCGTAATTCCGGCATTTTTCTTTTCGTCTATTCTGTTGAAGGAATCGTATATAGTTTCCATGTCCTCTTTACGGATACCGATTCCTGTATCGGCAACTTTAATTTTTAGTGTGATTTCATCTCCGCTGCTTTCCTCGCCTTGTATACTTAACGTAACAGAACCTTCTGCTGTATATTTCACAGCATTATCAAGAAGATTTAAAACAATTTGCCTGATTCTCTTTTCATCGCCGAAAAGCTCTGACGGCAATCCCGGCTCAATATCCAATCTGAAATCCAACTTCTTTTTTTCCATTTGTGCCCAGATTAAATCTGTCAGTTCCTCTACTAAAGTCCTAAGCTGGTATTTTACGGGCATTATATGCATTTTATTCATTTCCATCTGGGACAAGTCCAAAATATCATTCACCTGATTAAGCAACATCTTGCTTGCAAACTGAATATCCAAAGCGTATTCCCTGGTTTCTCCCGTGGGATTAGCACGCAGGATCATCTCATTGAGTCCTATAATCGCATTAATCGGCGTCCGGATTTCATGGCTCATATTGGCAAAAAGAACATTTTTAGAATCCCTATTTTTTTCCAGTTCTTCTCTTTGCGCTACATTTATTTTATGTTCTTCCTCAAAAATCTTCATGTACATCATCATTATTATTCCGCAAAGAGAACTCGCTATCATAACGGATAAAAAGGAGTCCATGAAAATCGCTTCTCTTGATGTAAGGGATGTCACATATTGCGGATAAAAATATTCCACGCAGTATAGCACTGTGCTCATTCCCACCGCAATCAACAAATGAACAAACAATTTTTTCCCTTCAAACATAAGAAAGCCATATATGATAATCACTGCAAGCCAGACCGATGCTCCGCCTTCTATGCCTCCTCCTCTAAAAAACATGAATGGCATAACGACAGCTATAACCAGAGCGTCAAGAACCAGTGCGCCCAAACTATATTTTTGATACTTAATGGTTATAAACCATATGGCACCTATCACCAGTAGAAACAATATCATAACCGGAAGTAATTTGATTCCTTCCTGCATAATCATGAAGTTCTCAACAACTGTTACCGCAGTTGCAAACCCACCCATAAAAATGATGGTCCGGAACATTTTCTCTCTCAGTTCAGAATCTTTCCCGGCAACAAATTGAATTATTTTTTTACCCATTCACTATTTCTCCCCGTCTGCCAATTTCTTTCTTATCCACGAAACCCGCTCCACTGCTGCCATATAATCATTCATTTCTACTTTTCTTCTTGCCTCCACCATTTCGCTTTTTAATGAAGCCCCTTGATATTGATACATCTGCAATTCATCAACAATCTGCAACAGTCTTTCTTCATCTAAGGTATATACCGCATTTTCCATCTCTTCTATTCTTTTCTCAAATACATCATCCGTAAGTTCAGGCATTACTTCTGCATTTAGGATAGGTTCACTTTCTTCCTGCTCATTTTGCAAATCCTCCTGGGGAAACAGAAGCTGACACAGACTTTCTAACATATGCTCATATTTCTCTGCAAAAGAATTATGCTTTTCTATTATAAATTGCAAATTCCCTTCTCTTCCGGCAAGTTCCAGTTGTTTGGCAGTTTCCGACGTTTTCAATGCTCCGATACTGTACATGGCACTTTTGATAGCGTGAACCTCTATGACATAGTTGTTCCAATCCTTTTGCTCATATAACTGCTTTACCTTCAACCCTGCTTTTTTATAATCTTTGCAATATTCCGTAAGAACCCTGATATACTTCTCTTTTCCGTTACAGTAAAGAATTCCTTTCAGCACATCAAAACCCATATCCATAAGTGCCTTTTCCACATCCTCGTTTCCTCCTTTATCTTTCACGGGGCCTTCAGCACTCATGTCACCGTCTTGCCGGTCCGGCATTTTATTGTCGCCTTGCTCTTTTACATAAACAATCTTTTCAGCCGGAAGATTTCTCTTCAGAACCCTCTCAAACACCGATCTCTCCAGCGGCTTTTCCAAGAAATCATTAAATCCTTCCGACAACAGCATCTCTCTCGTCCCCGCTACCGCATTTGCCGTCAACACCACAACCGGTACATTTTGGAAGTATGTTCCTACTTTCTGCCGAATGTGATGAAGGGTTTCCACTCCATCCATTTCCGGCATCATGTGGTCCATAAATACAAAGTCATAGTCGGCCGTCATAATTTTTTCCAGCGCTTCCTTACCGCTGTTTGCAGTCGTAGCTTTAATACCATACCAATCCAGCAATCCTTCTATCACTCTGATATTGGTAGGATTATCATCGACCACCAGTACATGGGTATTTTTTACCACAAATTTTTTACCCATTTTCTGCCTTCTGTCCTTATTGGTACTTTCCAAATTGTTAATCACAGACAAAATTGTTAAAATATAAAAAGGTTTATACACCTTTAACAAATGCGGATTTGTAATATATTTTTCATCAAAATCATCAAGTACAACAATAACATTTGTCTCCTTTGCCAGTTGATCAAAATATTCTTTTCCTTCCCGATACTCTACCACACTGATAAATATATGGGAGAACTTTTCTAGTTCCTCACGCCTCTGCAATTCCGGCAAATTGCGGCATATTTGACATTTTGCTTTCAACTGTTCTACCATGTGAAGGATATTATTCGTATATTCATCACGAATTGCCATCATGTTAAACTGTTCCATATCAATGTATGTGGCAACATTGATATCTTCTTTGTTTCGAATGGACGCAATTGGACTTTCATCCAACACTTTCTGGGGAACCACAAATTTGATTGTACTTCCTTTACCCGGCTTACTCTTTACAGTAATTGCGCCGCCCATCTTCTGTACAAGTGCATGGGAAATTGCTAGTCCGAGACCCACTCCGCCTTCCTGTCTGTTTCTTTTCGCATCTGCCTGATTAAAACTCACAAACATTTTTTCAAGTTCCTGTTCATCCATTCCGATTCCGGTATCTTTCACGGTAACTGCCAAATTAATACCGTAGGTCTCTTTCCGATAACCGATTCCTATGACCACGCAACCTTCTTCTGTAAACTTTATGGCATTGTCTACCAAACTCATGATGACCCTTCGAAGCTTCTTTTCATCTCCCAAGAGACCACATGGAATATTGGCATCACAATCTACAATCAACTCGATTTTTTTATCCTTTTTTCTGGACATTGCCACACTTATTACATCATTAATGGTTGATGCGATATTATAAGCCTCTTCTTCCAATTCTATTTTGCCTGATTGCAATTCTGAAAAATCCAGAATATCACTGACTACCATCATCAAATCATGTCCAGAATGTTTAATATCTCTTACTTTCTCAGCTATTTCATCCGGCACTTCTTCCCTTAAAACAAGTTCACTCATACCACAAATGGTATTAATGGGCGTTCTGATTTCATGGCTGACATTGGCCAGAAAATCGTTTTTACTTTCCTCCGCAGTCTCCAACTCTTCGATGGCTTCTAAGAGGCGCCTGCTACCGTCACTGTTCCGCTTGGTCCAAACATACATAATATATTCAAGCAAAATAATATTTCCACCCTGAAAAAGCATTCCCACGGCACTGTTTGCACCATCCGGCGAAAAAGCAATCACTGTAACGGCATGATGTACCCAAATCAAAACAATGGAAACTGTGGTAATAAAAATAATATCCTGTATGCCGTATAATCCAAGTAAAATAATGAACGTCGCAAAAATAGGGTATACCTGTGCCATGCTATCTGCATGTACGGCATAGATTACCACACTGATCTGCATCATAACCGCCGATATTTTGGCACGGAAGGAATAGGTATTTACCCTTGCTATATGGATTAGCCAATCTGCCATTAGCAAAAGCAGTAGAAAGAAGTTTATCCAACCGCCCTTTTCATGACCTGCAAAAAACACTATCATTCCAATACTGTAAATCGTATAAATAAATAACAGAAATCTTTCTATTATTCTTTGATTTTTGGCATTGTAAGTCACATTATCCAATGTTTTCTCCTCCTACTTCCCTGGCAGATCCCATACAAAAAAGCATACCGACATCACTGCACGCTGCTCCGATGTCTTTTCATCGGACAACACACCGGATGCCAGTATGCTCACAATTTACTTTATTTTAGTATTTTCCAAAACTGTCATTTAAAGAAATAATCTGCTCATTTTTATCAGATGTAAAATCATATTCCTGTTCAGCAGTTTCTACATCAGCAGGCATACCTTTTAACTTATAGGTTGCAAGCATATCACGAACCCTGCTTGCCTGGGCAGACATTTCCATACTTGCTGCAGCACATTCTTCACTTGTCGCAGAATTATTCTGTACTACCTGGGATACCTGTGCAATTGCCTGATCGATTTGGGAAATTGCTGCTGCCTGATAATTGGATGCCTCCGCTATATCTATAATCATACGTTCGCTCTTTGCTACCGCTGTTGTAATTTCGCCAAGTGCCTGGGCAGTACCGTCTGCTATCTTGGAACCGGCTTCCACTTTACGGATGGAATCTTCAATCATTTCTGCAGTTTCTGCCGCTGCGGAAGAACTCTTTGCTGCCAAGTTTCTTACTTCTTCTGCAACCACTGCAAAACCTTTTCCCGCATCTCCTGCTCTCGCTGCCTCTACAGCCGCATTGAGTGCTAATATATTTGTCTGGAACGCAATGTCATCAATTACTTTAATAATCTTAGAAATGCTTTCAGATGCCTTGTTAATTTCTTCCATGGCAACAACCATCTCCTGCATTTCTACATTACCCTTTTTCACATCTTCTATCGCCTGTGCCACCAACTGTGCTGCCGCATTTGCCTGATTTGCATTTTCTCTTGTTTTTTCTGCTACGTCTGCAATAGATGCCGTAATCTGTTCAATGGCACTTGCCTGCTCTGTAGAGCCTTGTGCCAATGCCTCACTGGCCGCAGCTACCTGAGATGCGTTTGCAGTCACCTTATAGGCTGCATCCTTGATATTTCCCAAAGAATGTTGATTCTGCATTACCATTTTCTTTAAAGCAATTCCCATCGCATCTTCATCTGATTTAGGCTGTACCTCTATCGTCATGTTGCCGTCTGCAACTTCCTGTGCTATCTGTGCATTGTATTTTGTGTTATCCACTACCTTTTGGAAATTGTCAATTAATGCACCAAACTCATCTTCGCCATGCTTTTTCAGTTGCAAATCAACCTTACCCGTAGCCAAATCATCTGCTGCTTTCATAAGTTCAGCCATAGATTTTTTAATGCCCATTACCACTACCGTAACGATACCACCTATGGATATCTGCATTGCTATAAATTCAACCGCTGTAAAAATAGCAAAACTCCTTAAATAGGATGTCGGATTTTCTACCGTCACTATGGTCTGTGCCGTTCTATACCCCAAGAACAAAGACAGTACAAGCAACAAATCAACTACTATAAAACTAACGCATAATTTGGTAACCATTTTCACACTTTTTGCATTCATAATGATCAGTCTCCTTCTTCCAAAGTCTCTTCACTCATCTGCTCAAGCACGGATAAGTCTTCATCTTTTATTAGTTTGTCAGGATCAAGAAGCAATTTAACATCTTCACCCACTTTGCCGATACCATATACATATTTATTTTGGGTTTTTTCCTCCTTCGTCAAACTGGGAGGAGCAACAATGTCACCTTCCTCGATCTCAACCACTTCAGCAATCCTCTCAACAATAAGTCCAACCACAGTGTCTTTTACCGTGATGATAATAATACAGGTTCTGTCCGTGTATTCGATAGGTTCCTGCTTAAACCGAATTCTTACATCAATCACCGGAATAATTTTACCCCGAAGGTTAATAAGTCCTTTAATGTAATCCTCACTTTCAGGCATCTGAGTAATTTCCTGATATACAATAATTTCATTTACATATTCTATTTTCAGACCGAAATACTCATTTCCTGATTTGAAGGTTACATATTTATTCAGCTGTGTCGCCATTTCACTCATATGTACCCTTTCCTTTCCGTATTTTATTCAATTAATCCGATTGCATCTAAAATCAGAGCGATACTGCCATCGCCAAGTTGTGTACATCCCGATAAACCTTTTACTTTCTTTATATAATCGGGGATAGGTTTTACTACGATTTCCTGTTTGCCCACAAGATTGTCTACAAGCAGACATATGGTTTTCTTTTCCACAGTAACCATCACCAGCATGGCATCGTCTTCCGCACAGGCTCCCGGAACCTGATAACGCTCGGCTATTCTTAAAACCGGATACGCCTCACCGCGAATCATCACGAACTCTTCACCGGTAGGTTCCTTTACAATTCTGTGTTCCCTCATCCCTACAAATTCATTTACAGAATTGGTTGGTATTACAAAAGAGGACTTTCCGACTTTCATGACAATACCGTCTATAATGGAAAGCGTAAGCGGTATCTTCAGATTCATGATACTGCCCTCACCCGGAGTACTTTCAATTACCAGTGAGCCTCCGATTGACTGGATATTAGAAACTACGACATCCATTCCCACGCCTCTTCCGGAGTATTCTGTCACCTGTTCATTTGTGGAAAATCCGGGAAGTGTGATAAACTGGTACACCTCACTGTCAGTGTATTCTTCGTCCGCTTTACCACTATCCAAAAGTCCCTGTTTCCTAGCTTTTGCCAGGATCTTTTCACGGTCCAGACCTTTTCCGTTATCCTGGACACCGATGATTACCTTTCCGGACTCCGTCTTTGCCCAAAGGGTAACCTTTCCTTTTTCTGTTTTTCCTTTCGCCGCTCTTTCATCCGGCATTTCAATACCATGATCAACGGAATTTCTGACCAGATGCATTAACGGATCGGAAATATGTTCTATGATATTTTTATCAACCTCAGTTTGTTCCCCAATCATTTCAAACTCAATATCTTTTCCCAGTTTTCTGGATACGTCAAACACAATTCGGTTCATTTTCTGGAAGGTATTCTGAAGAGGAACCATTCTCATGCTCATGATTACATTCTGCAAATCGGTAGATATTTTGCTGAGCTGTGCTGCAGCCTTGTTAAAGTTATCAAGCTTCAGTCCCGGCACCTTTAAATCTGAATTCTGTAGTACAACAGATTCTGAGATAACCAGTTCTCCAATCAAATCCATGAGCATGTCCATCTTATGTACATCTACGCTGATTAAGGCTGCCTTTTCTGTTTTCTTTGCCTTATCCTTTACCAGCTTCTTTCCTTTACCGGGTTCTTGGGTTTGAATAACGAAATCACCGGGTGCCATTTTCTTTTCCGGTGCTTTTTCTCCAGGCAGCTGCTCTCCTGCCGCTTTACCGGCGTTTGCTTTTGCTTCGATTTCTTCTACAGCCGAGTCCAAATCAATTCTGATTTCAGCTCCAAAGCTGTCAAAGCCTCTCTGAAAATCTGCGGCCGTACATTCATAGATTTCTACTTTTTTAAGTTCATAGCCTTCCTGAACGATACCTCGCAGTTTTTCTTCAGACGCCTGAGTCTTTAGTAAAATTTTGAAACCGTTCTCCAAAATTTCATCCGCACTTTTCTCATCCGCAATGATATCTTCCGGAAAATGCAGCAAGTCCTCTGCCACTTCTTTCAGTGCATAGACTGCTTTATATGCATGCACATTTGCCAGCGGAATATCCGCCTGATAAGTCAGATATAATTTATAAAAATGGCTGGCGCTGGTAGCCATAGGTGCAATGTAAAAATGTTGCGGTTCTTCGTATACATTTTCCTTTGCTTTACCGGCCTGCTTTTCGTCTTCCTCTTTGATCCTCTTTAGGAATTCATCTAGAAGCACCAAATAATCACCGGCACTGCCATCTGCCGGGTCACCGTTCTGAATCTTTATCATTTCGCTGGAAATAAAATCTACTACCTGCAGAACGTGTTCCACTAATTCTATATGGGGTACATTGGTAGGCTTTGATTCCCTGAGGAAGAAAAATACATCCTCCAGTTTGTGAGATATTTTTGTTATCTCATCAAACATCATTACCCCTGAAGAACCTTTTATGGTATGCATGGCACGAAAGATTTCATTGATTGCATCCTCATCGAAACACTCCTCATCCTTCTGTTCCAATACAATTTCCTGAAGCCGTTCCAGCAGTTGTCCGTTTTCAAACAGGTAGACATCCAGCATCCCCTGTGTATTAAACTCTTCTGCCATTTAGCTCTCCTTTCTATATCAAGCCAAACTTTTTAAGTACCTGTTCGAATTTGTCCTGATCTATGGGCTTACCGGAATATACCGTACATCCCAGTTCAAATGCCATTTTCACGTTCTTTTCATCATTTAATGCAGTGGTCATAATCACCTTTGCTGCCTTTTCCTTGGGGATTTCTCTCTCCTTTTCCAGATTACGGATTCCCACAAGTGCCTGGTATCCGTCCATGACCGGCATCATAATATCTAAGCATACCAAATCATACGGATCATCATCCTCCAGTGCCATCATAAAGGCATCTACAGCCTCCATACCGTCTACGGTCACGTCACACTCACCATACTTTGACAAAAAGTTTGTCATAAATTTTCTGGTGACAAAATCATCCTCCGCTAATAATATTTTCATATCGTCTCCCTTTCCGCCTTTCACATTTTGCTAAGTAAGGAATATGTCCTCTTAGCAATTTCCGGCAATTTTTCCTGATATTCTACCGCTCCTATTTCATATGCCACCTGTGGCATTCCATACACAATACATGTGGATTCGTCTTGGCCTATGGTCCTTGCTCCGGCTTTTTTCATTTCCAGAAGTCCTTTGGCTCCGTCTCCTCCCATTCCCGTTAAAATGATTCCTACAGCGTTATTCTTTACCACCTCTGCAACCGATTGGAATAATACATCAACAGAAGGGCAATGTCCGTTTACTTTAGGTCCCTTTTTTATCACTACCTGATAATTTCCGTTTACTTTTACAAGCTGCATATGGGCATCCCCGCCCGGTGCAATTAACACCTGCCCCGGAAGCACCAAATCTCCGGTTTTTGCTTCTTTCACACGGACTTTGCACATATTATCAAGCCTCTGTGCATACATCTCCGTAAATTTCGGTGGCATATGCTGTACAATCACCACCCCCGGTATATCCGTGTCAAATTCCTTAAGCACCGTAGCAATTGCTTCTGTACCTCCTGTTGAGGCACCTATTGCAACCACTAAATTTTTGTTTGCCACTTTTTCGGTACGTGGCGGCGGCTGTATTATCGGTTTCTTCTTTGCACTAACCTTGGCAACTGATGCCACTTTTACTTTTTCTATCAGTTCGTTTTTCACGAAATCTTCTATTTGTATGCCACCGGCACCTACCGGCTTTGCCACAAAATCCACAGCCCCTGCATTTAGTGCATCAAAAACCTTACTGCTTAGGGAGCTGATTACGATAACCGGAAGCGGATGCTGTGGCATCAATTTCCGCAGGAATTCTATCCCGTTCATCTTGGGGAGTTCCACATCCAATGTCATTACATCCGGCCTATGTGCGATGATCGCATCTCTCGCTTCAAACGGATCCTTTGCTGTAGCCACCACTTCAATCTCCGGATCCGTACTTAATCCCCTCACTAAAATTTCCCGGAAGAGTAAAGAATCTTCTACTACCAATACCCGTATCCGTCGCATATATTCATCTCCTTTTACTTTTTCCGGAAAACAGACGGAGAAATCAGTTCAAGCGGCAGATTCCCTCTGTCTATGGTTTCCGTTCTACCCACAAACAAATATCCACCGGGTTCCATCACGTCATATATCTTCTGAATCAATTCACGTTTTGTATCTTTGTCAAAATAAATCATTACATTCCGCAAGAAAATAATATGCATTTTTCTTTTAAACGGAAATATATCCATGAGATTAAATTGTCTAAATAATATCTGCTCTTTGATTTCCGGATTCATCTCATACCGTGCTCCGTCTTCAACAAGGTGCATATATTGATGTTTCCAATGAGGCAATAAATCTACCACCTGCTCCCGTTCATAGATTCCCTTTACAGCATGTTGTAACGCTTTTGTTGACACATCCGTTGCCAAAACCTTTGTATCCCACGGCTTTTCTTCAAACCCGAAAAAATCACGAAGTAGCATTGCCAGCATGTAAGGTTCCTGTCCGGTAGATGCTGCACCGCACCAAATACACAAATCACGTTTTTTCTCTTCTTTTTTCTTAAGTTCGGGAAGTACCACTTGCTTTAAAAAATCAAAGTGTTCAAACTCTCTCATAAAAAAGGTATGATTGGTGGTCAGTATATCAATCAGTTGCTTTTCTTTTACACCTGTAATATCCGATTCTATGGCGTCCATGTACTCATTGTAACTGCCATACCCGTTTGCACTTAAAAAATTCTCCAGTCTTCCCTGTATCATTTCCTTCTTGCGCTCTAAATCAATACCATAACGGCCTTTCACAAATTGATAGATGCGACGGAATTCTCCCTCAGTCATAGTTAACCGTACCTTTCCGGCGACAATCTAGTGGAACTGCCTGATAATTTTTTTCATAATCCAAAAAATATCCGGATTAAATCGTTTTACAGCATCTTTTTCCATGATATCAAGAGCTTCTTCCCTACTGAATGCATCACGATATGTACGCATCTCTGTCAAAGCACAATAAGTATTTACAACAGATACAATCTGTGCTGATAAAGGAATTTCATTTCCTTTCTTACCTTCCGGATAACCACTTCCATCCCAGTTCTCATGGTGAAAATACGCGATTTCCATTGCCATATGAATAAAATCATTGTCGCTGCTACCGCCTTCTTCTATATCTTTCAAAATCTTGGCTCCGATAGTAGTATGGGTACGCATTATTTTCAGTTCTTCCCGGGTAAGACGCCCCTTTTTCTGCAAAATATCCGTAGGAATCGCCATATTTCCCAAATCACAAAGAGGAGTTGCAAGTTCAATCGTATCTATATAACTGTCAGAGATAATTGCCCCATAATTGGCAGATAACTGCATTGCTTCTGCCAGAATACGACAATTATACCTGAGGCGTTCCATATGTCTTTCATCGTAACGTGCATTTTCACGTGCCACACGGATAAGTGCATAAAGAACATTTCTGCGCTCTTTTTCCATCTGCTTAATCTGCTCGCTGATGGATACATGAAGTTGCCTGTTCATTTCTGCCATACTGTGATTCGCTTCATGCAGCTTTAAATGCATTCCCACCCTGGCTTTTACCACCTCATGAATAAAAGGTTTTGTAATATAATCTTCTCCTCCTATGGAAAATCCTTTTACGATATCCTGAGGATTATCAAATGCAGAAATAAAAATAATAGGAATATCTCTGGTAAGAGGGTCTTCTTTTATTTTTTCACACACTTCATAACCATCCATCTCAGGCATTGCAATATCCAGGATAATCAATTGGGGTTCCATATGCGGAATCATTTTTAATGCCTGCATACCATTTTCCGTAAGGATAGGCTGACACCCCATCTCATATATAATATCCCGAAGTACAAATCGATTTGCTTCCACATCATCTACAATTAAAATTCGGGGAATATCCCTATTAAATTTGCCCCCTGTCATGTAGCACCTCCATGATACGTGCACGTCAAACCATCTTTTGTAATAGTTCGAAAGCTGCTGTTGCCTTTTCGTAGTCTCCCTTTTGTATCGCCATTTTAAGCCTAAGTGCATGGCTTTTCACTTCTCTTGGTGCTTCCTCCACCAATTGTTTTACCGTCTCAGCAAACATCTCTGCCTTTTCCCAATTCTCCATTTCCAGACAAAGAATCAACTTTGACATTTTCTTTTCTATCTCTTCTTTATTTTCCGGTTCTCCATATTTCCATATTTTTTCACCGACACTGTTTGTCGACAAACTTTGCAATTTACCAAGCATATCTTTTTCAATAAATTCCGCGTTATATTCCTGCTCGGTACTCTCTTCGGCATCGGACTTATCTTCCTCTGCAATTTCAACCCAAATATCAAAAGTAAAGATAGTTCCTTTTCCCACTGTACTCTCTACATGGATATTGCCACCCATCAGTTCAATAAGCTGCTTACAAATATTAAGTCCAAGACCCGTACCGCCATACTTTCTGGAAATCGATGCATCCACCTGATAAAAACTTTGGAACAATTTATCCTGTGCCGCCTTATCAATACCGATTCCCGTATCAATCACCATGAAAAAAAGTTGCATCCTATTTCCGGCTTGCTCAGTTTTTACAACTTCTACGTGAATTTCACCGACTGCTGTAAACTTATATGCATTGGATATAAGATTGTTTAGAATCTGAACAATTCTAAGTTCATCTCCAACAATATATTCAGGAATACTATTCGGCACCGTAACAGAAAATTCAAGCCCTTTTTCTATAATCCGATTAATATGATTAGACTTTACATAATCCATCATATTCCGGAACTGAAATCTTCTTGGTTCCAAAATGAATTTCCCTGCTTCCAACTTAGAAAAATCCAGGATGTTATTAATAATGGAATGCATATCACGACATCCACGCTCTACAAGATAAAGAAGCCGCAATTTTTCTTCGTCATCTTCTTTATTGATAAGTGCTTGTGCATTTCCAAGAATACCGTTTACCGGCGTACGAAGTTCGTGTGTTACATTTGCCACAAATTCGGATTTTACCTTTTGGGCTACTTCTGCTTCATGACCGACTTGACTTACCTTTTTCTCTAAAAAGTTTTCGTTTGAAACATCATAAGCCGTACATATGTACATATGCCGTCCTTTATAGGAATCGGCTTCCCCCAAAACACCCTCAAGCTGTTCATACATCTGAAATTTTATTTTCATAGGAAAGCAGGTTCTGTTCTTGCGGTATGCCATTATACTTTTGGCCTCGCCGCCAATCTCGCATTCCATAACAAAACATCCTTCCTCTATTTTAAATTCACCGGGAAAGATTTCCGCAACAGACCTGCCGCACAACGCATCACCATACTCCAGTTTTTGTTCGGCTGCTCGATTTGCATATACAATTTCGCCACTTTCATTAAATATAATCACAATTCCAATTGCATTATCTAAAGCGAACTGAAATAACTCTTTCGATTGCATACTAACCTCCAGACCCTACATACTAAAATTATAGTAAATATGTCCTAAATATACAAGGGATTTTTTCAAAAAACGGTAATTTTTTTCGATTATTTTCGATTATTGATGTTTTTTATCTCGAATTGTTGCAATTTTATGCTATAATTCGTTTTTTTTACCCCAATTATCCAATCTTTGAATTTTCTGAAAACTTATCAAAGTGTAAAAAAAGAAAAATCAAACAAAACGCTTATGATTTTCCTGTTGTCTATTTCTCATATTGATTTTATAATTATAATATATATGGGCAAACATTTTTTGAAAGGTAGGTATTTTTATGGGACGTTTAGATGGTAAAGTTGCTATCATCACAGGCAGTAACTCCGGTGTGGGTGCCGCTACTGCCAAACTATTTGCAAAAGAAGGGGCAAAGGTTGTAATCAGTGCCCGCAGACTTCCCCAGCTTCAAGAAGTTGCTGAAGAAATCAAAGCCGCTGGCGGCGAGGTATTAATTGTACAAACGGATGTATCCAAAGTAGAAGATGCTGAAAATCTTGTGGCAAAAACAGTAGAAGCATTCGGTAAAGTTGACATTCTTGTTAACAATGCCGGTGTTTTGGAAGCCGGCTTAAAACCCATCGACTGCTACGAGGACGAAGATCTCGAATATGTTCTTAACATCAACACCAAAGGATGTCTTTATTGCACAAGAGCTGCGGTGAAGGAAATGATGAAAAATAATGCCGGTTCTATTATCAACTTAGATTCTGTTGCAGGTGCGTTTGGAACAGGCGGTGCCGCTTACGTTACCAGTAAGGCTGCCGTTATCGGTGTAACCAAGCATACTGCACTGCGTTTCGCAGGAACCGGAATCCGTTGTAACTCTGTAAATCCCAGTTCCATTGCTACACCCATGGCAAAGACTGATCCTGCTACATTAAATCAGGATATGTTCGGACAGATGAGAAAACACATGAATTTATCTGTACCGATTTGTATACCGGAGGATGTTGCCAATATCTTGCTTTTCCTTGCAAGCGATGAGTCAAGAGCCATTACCGGTCAGGTGATTGTATCCGACTTCGGTGCAACATTATAATTTTAATTTTTAAAAAATAGACCTTGAAGCGGTTTTAAACACCATTTCAAGGTCTTTTCCATTTTTGGCAACAACTGCCCTTTTAATTTCCCTTCTGTTTGAGAAAAATAGGAATGTAACTTTAGCTGTCGCAATCCGCGTCAGCTTTTTCCGCTTTTTTAAAAAGGAGGTAAATGATGGATACAACTCATATTTGTACCTGCAGTGAGCAAATGGCCATGGCGACTATTCCCATGCAAGAATGGTGTGAACCCTATGATTTGACTACCGCATTGGAGGAAGGAACCATTTTCCCTTGTTTAAATCTAACCTTTTATCAGGCTCCCGAAGGAAAATGTAAATGTAAATCCTGCAGCACTATGGCTGATAAATCCCAGAAAACCAGAGAAGAAAAAATGAGCAGACTTTCTGCTGTAAGTTTTGCTATCAACGACTTAACCCTTTATCTGGATACCCATCCCGATTGCCCCAACGGCCTTGCTTTATTCCGCAAATTGTTGGCTGAAAGGCTTACTCTTCTTTCAGAGTTTGCAGGAGAATTTTATCCTTTAACTCAAATTTCTATGGTAACCGGAAACTATGAATCTAATCAGTACGGATGGTCCGAAGGACCCATGCCGTGGGAAGGAGCGTGCATCTAATGTTTGCTTATGAAAAAAGACTTCAATTTCCCGTAAAAATTAAAAACACAAATCCCGATACCGCCAGACTTATTATGAGTCAGTACGGCGGACCTGACGGTGAACTTTCTGCCAGTATGCGTTATTTATCCCAGCGTTATACCATGCCTGTAAAAAAAGTAGGCGGACTTTTAACGGATATCGGTACTGAGGAATTAAACCATATGGAAATCATATGTGCCATGGTATACCAGTTGACCCGTGATTTGTCAGAAGCGGATGTGAAAAAAGCAGGCTTTGATGCTTACTATATCGACCACACCAAAGGTATCTGGCCTCAGGCCGCTGCCGGCATTCCTTTCACTTCCCTGGAATTTCAGTCAAAAGGTGATGCCATTACAGACTTATTTGAAAACCTTGCTGCCGAGCAAAAAGCCAGAACCGTATACGACAACTTACTTCGCGTCATTGATGACCCGGACGTAATTGCTCCTCTAAAGTTTCTACGTGCACGAGAAATTGTACACTTCCAGCGTTTCGGTGAAGCCCTGGAAATGACAAAAGAAACCTTGGATCACAAAAACTTCTACTGCTGTAACCTTGAATTTGATAAAAAGAAAACAAGTCTTCTTTAATTTTTATGCGGGACCGCCGATGCACTGTCGGCGGTCCATTTAGGATCCTTTTCTTCTATTTGACAGGTTAATTTTGTCATTCTATACTAGTGTCATCATTTTTTGGCAATGCTATGTATGAGGTGATAGATTGATGTTTTTACTGATTCTTATTACATTATTATTTTTCATTTTACTGGTTTCCTATATTTCATACAGGCTTGCTTTTTATGCACCGAAGCGGCTGCCGGAAGGCGAAGTTTCCATTCCTGTGGGAGAACAATATGAAGCTCACCGTCCCGGCATTTCCAAATCTGTGGAAGAAATGCTCTCCCGTCCTTTTGAGGCGGTTACCATTACATCACACGATGGCAAAAAACTTTATGCCAGATATTATCATGTGGCAGACGGTGCCCCCTTACAGATTTTCTTTCATGGCTATAAAAGCAGTGCTGAGCTGGATTGCTGCGGCGGTAGCAAATTGGCGAATAAACTTGGTCAGAATACCCTCGTCGTGGATCAGCGTTCCCACGGTAAAAGTGAAGGGTCTTCCATTACATTCGGCGTCAAGGAGCGAAAAGATTGTTTATGCTGGATTAACTATGCCCGTATGCGATTCGGCGATGATGTGAAAATTATTCTTTCCGGCCTTTCCATGGGTGCCGCCACCGTACTGATGGCAACAGATTTAGAACTTCCTGATAACGTAATCGGAGTGATTGCCGATTGCCCGTACTCTTCTCCGAAAGCGATTATCCAAAAGGTTTGCCGCGATATGCATTTACCTGCAAAGCTTATGTATCCCTTTGTCAGACTAGGTGCCCGCATCTTTGCCGGTTTTGACTTAGAGGAAAGCAGTGCTCTTTCCGCTGTGGCAAAAGCAGGTATACCAATTTTACTGATTCACGGGGAAGATGACCGGTTTGTTCCTTGTGATATGAGTCGGGACATCCACAAGTCATGTGGTTCCAGAATTGTCTTTGAGACGGTTCCCGGTGCAGGGCACGGACTAAGCTATATGGTAGCACCACAGCGGTATGAAGAAGTGACTACGGAATTTGTAAAAAGTATTTTAGAAGGATAGTTTATATTGCAGAAAAATCCGCAATTTCACAAAGGAAATCGCGGATTTTTTTATGATTGTAACAGTTCCTGTAACTTGACAAGACGCCTTAATGCCTCATCTATGGTTTCTTTTTCTCTTGCAAAATGGAAACGAATAAGATGATTCACATCCTCTTTGAAAAAGCTGGAGCCCGGCACTGCCGCCACTCCAATATTCTTTATCATCCATTCACAAAATTCTAAGTCGGTCCAGCCTTCAAACTGTGGCAAATCTAAGAAATCCTGAATATCTACCATGACAAAATAAGTACCTTGGGGTACGTTGTGCTTTAAACCAATCTCATCCAATCCTTTTATAAAATAATCTCTCTTCTCCGTATAAGTAGCAAGCAATCCATCATAATAGTCCTGTGAAAATTGTAATCCCACGGTAGCCGCTTCCTGAAGCGGTGCTGCCGCCCCCACGGTCAAAAAGTCATGCACCTTCTTGGCATGTTCGATCACAGCTTCCGGTCCGATTACATATCCCAATCGCCATCCGGTTATGGAATAGGTCTTCGATAAGGAATTACAGGTAATGGTGTGTTCGTACATCCCCGGCAAGGATGCCATACAGGTATGTTCATACGGTGCATATACAATATGCTCGTACACTTCGTCGGTTACCACAAAGGCATCATATTTTATGGCAAGCTCACCAATTGCCACCAGTTCTTCTCTTGAGAATACTTTTCCGCAGGGATTGGAAGGATTACAAACAATAATTGCTTTTGCACCCTGCAAAAATCCCTCTTCTATTAAGGCAAGGTCAAAATCATACTCAGGCGGAACAAGAGGAATATAAATCGGTTCTGCTCCGGAGAGAATGGCATCTGCCCCATAGTTTTCATAAAAAGGAGAAAATACCATCACCTTGTCTCCCGGGTTACAAATGGTCATCATGGCACACATCATGGCTTCCGTTCCGCCACAAGTAACCACGATTTCTGTATCCGGATTTATCTCTCTGCCAATGGCTTTGCTCTGCTTTGTGGCAAGGGCATCACGGAAATTTTTAGCACCGAAAGTAATGGAATACTGATGCGGTCCTTTTTGAGCTGCTTTCGCAAGTGCATCTGTGATTTCCTTCGGTGGATCAAAGTCCGGAAATCCCTGGGATAAATTGATGGCTCCGTGGGCGTTGCTGATTCGCGTCATACGACGGATAACGGAGTCTGTGAAAGTGTATACTCTGTCGCTTAAGTTTGGCATGGCAGGTCCTCTTTTCTTTGGTTGCTTGGAAATCTATTTCAATAATTAGTTCAAATTAAATATAGTATTTTGATAGTGGGGTGTCAATACAGACTTATTCATTGCTTTTCTTCAAATAAATCACACAGTTTTTCTAATAATCCGTAATCTAATGCAGCCTTAACATATCCGGCGGTAGCATCATTTGTTATTTTTTGTTTATACAATAACTTTGCGTTTAATTCTATTTTTTCCCGATTCTTACGAATAAAAATCATTTCATTCTGTACCAAATCTTTATATGTACTATCTGTTTCGCTTTCTATATCATATAGAATAAGTTCAGATGACGGAACCGGAATCATATGACTTATTCTCAAGGTTCCTTTCAATTCTTTTTTACCGGTCACATTTTTTACTATAATTCGTATAATGGGTATAATGCTCTTTTTTATAACTTTATCATCTCCTGCAATTTGATAATCTGATTCTTTAGGTGATGACATCGGTATGTAATAATTATATTTTCCAATTTGCAATACCACACCCAAGTATTTTCTTGTATGCGCTCTGGAATCCACCTTATTAGAGTATACGTTAGGATAATCTTTCCGAAGCCATTCTACATATCTATCAGACACACTATATAATTTAAATTCTTCCATTCACTTCTCCTATCCATATTTTGTTTCATATATTCATAGCAAATTATTTCTTTTCAAAAAAAATAAGGGAGCATACGCTCCCTCCGAGTTTAAAATCCTCCACTTATATGGCAGGAGCTCTCCCGAATTTAAAATCTTCCACTTATATGGCAGGAACTCTCCCGAAGATAGTTTCTCTATCTATAATCATTATATGTTTTTAAACAGAAAATATCAACAATATAATCAGAAAACCATCAAAAATTTGATCTCTTTTGGGAACGATATGTTTTTATAAGATATGTATACCATTGGTATATCCATATGATATATTATTCCAATGGCATAGTCAAGAATAATTTGTTATAATATTTATAAACATTATTAATTAGGAGTCATACAAATGATTACATATAAACTCAACCGCCAACGACTCATATCCTGTAGAGAAAATCTTGGTATTACCAAGCAGGAAGCTGCAAAACGAATGGAAATGTCACAACCGGCTTATTTAAGATATGAATCCGGCGAGAGAACACCTTCCATACATGTCATTCGCGTTATGGCTGACGTTCTCGGAACATCCGTTGCTTACCTAACAGATGAAAGCAATAACCCCGCGCCAAATTCTTATCAGGTAAAACAAGATACCAACCCGGAACTTTTTCACTTAATAGAAACTTATATAAACTCTGATACAAATACCCAAAATCGATTATTAGCATATCTAAACAAACTATTATGAAAACTTTTGAGGTCACAAATTGTGACCTCAAAAGTTTTCCCCTTCATACGTCACATGAAATCGAAAATCACCTATTGTCCGTCACCTTCAAATACTTCCACTATCTTCTTGTTTATTTCCTCTGCCATTTCATGATTCAGTCCGTGTCCGGCGTTTTCATAGAAAGTAACATTCATCCGGTATTTACGTAAAGCCTCCTCGCTGCCAAGCTTTTCAAAGGGGTCTTCCAGCCCCACCAGATATACGATTTTATCCCGGATACGGTCTATCTCTTCATCCGTAAAGTAACGCACCTTATGATAACCCATAGCCATATTATTAAAGCCACGCAACAAATAGGTATAATGCTCCATGATATCTTCGTTGTCCATAAACACTGCACTGTTTTCCCCACATAATTTTGCAATCAGTTTTTTCACATTCTTTTTGCTTGGAAAGAGTGCCTCCGGCAAAAATATTTTCAACATAACAGGCATACCCTTTTTTCTGGCAGGTACTGCACCGGAAATACTGATTCCCTTGATGACACGCTCCGGTCTATCCAGCGCATATGCCTGCACTAAATATCCTCCATGGGATACTCCGGCAAAATAAGCTTTCGGCAATTCTAATTCATCCAATATTTGATCTATCCAGCAAATATCATCAAAATCTTTATTATATAATTCTCCCGGAACACTTTTCCCCGGTCCTCCAAGGGTATCTATAGCATAAATGCGGTAATGCGTACTTAAATATTTTGCATTATAAATCCACATAAGGGCAGAATCATCACCCACACCATGAAATAACACAAGAGGCGGATTTTCTTTATTTCCACAAATAATTACATGGGTATTTCCGTAAGTAGTAACAATATCCGTTTCTTCTTTTTCCACATCCCATAAACTTAAAAGTTTATCATATGTTCGCATGATTTCTTTCTGGGCTTTTTTATTTCTGTATACTTTCATCTTTTCATTCGTTTCCTTTCATACATATTTTTTCTTTAATCTCTTTTGCAGTTACTATCACTACGACAATGCCTACCACAATTCCGGAGATATGCCCCACAAAGGATGTTAGGGCATTTACGGGATTCATCATCAGTAGCATCTGTAGCATTCCCCAAAACTGAAAAGCAAAATAGTAAAAAAGAGGTTGTTTCAAGCAAGGCGTTTCTTTCTTTTTCAGCACAAGGAAAATGCAGTAAAAGGCAACAGTTGCAAACGCATAAGTTATGGTAGATATTCCGCTTATCTTGGTAGGATTGTTAAGGCTTGCCAGTTGCAATGACACCGCCGTTACCACCAATTCCGCCAAGAAAATCGCAAATATCTTCTTACTTCCGAGTACCTTCTCAACAATGATTCCAAAAGGCACAAGTCCCATAAAATTCATAATCATATGTACCCACATAACCCACTTGGGCTCAATATTGTGAATAAAGCAACCGCTGAAATACTGCCAAAAATATTGCGGTCTTGTTTCAATACAAAGGTAATCAAACAATGTCGGCTCAAACCAGACAATGCATGACAGCACAAAACTGATTAATGTAAGAATAACTGTTACAACCGGAAATCCTTTTATTTTATACAAATCACTTAACTTCATTTATTCATTCCTCTTTTTTATTGTTTTGAAAAACACGCAGGTAAAAACGATTTAATTGCCTTTGCAGCATCTCTATATCTCCTGAAAAATATGCCAGCATAATAGCCGCCTGATACTCGGCTGCCAAATCCTCCGCAGATTCCTCCCCGATTTCACCACGTTTCTTTAACGCCATAAAAATATTTGCCTCATGTGCAAGAGGTGCAGCAATTACCAAATCGTGCCAAGCTCTGTCTGCCTTTTCATTATGCAGACGCTCACACTCTAACACTTTTAGCAAAGGGGCAATCTGGGGATTTTGGAGGTATCCTGTAAGGAAAAATACACCTGCCTGTACAAAGGCTTCCTGCTCTACCGTCTCAGTCTTTGAAAATGCATTTATAAAAACAGTTTGCAGACTGTCTTTCATATCATTTGCCCTCTGAATAAGCGCATCAAAAATCTCCTGTTTACTGCTAAAATGATGGTAAATAGAACTGACACGGATTCCTACGGCTGATGCAAGATCCCGCATGGAAAGTGCCGCATAGCCTTTTTCTGCAAACAGTGTAAGAGCTTGCTGTAAGATAAGTTCCCGGGTATGTTTTTCTTCCATTGATATCCTCCTATTATTTCTGTAACATCTATCGTTTTCTATGATATTTTATCTACATTTCCGTCCGAACGCTCGTTAGGCTATATGTTACACCCTTTTTTCTACAATGTCAATATGCTTCACTATGACAAAACCCCGATTCACGTTTATGAATCGGGGCCCTTTTATTCTTTATTCTTTTCTTCTATTAACACATTAATCGCCTTTACTTCATCTCTCAGGCTAAGAGTATCTAAGCACATACATGCTCCGAAAATACCAACCGTCATAAGTACCAGCACCACTACCGGTAAATCTGCGTACCAATCAAAAATCCATCCGCTAACTAAAACTGCTGCAATTACATATAACAGCTTTAATCCTGTTTCCAGTATGGGATAACGGTATTCAAAATGATTCATAATATAAATTCCAATATAAATTGCAATGTTTAATGCCAGCGCCTGAAAAACCGTACTGATAAAAATTACCGTTCCGCCGTAGCATATTGCTATACCTGCAAGCACCACCAAGGTAATTCCGGTTGTCGCCATAATATTTAACATCATTTTCCTCATCTGCTGCCTCTCCCTTGTAATGCTTCTTTGATATCTTTCAGATACTTTCTTGTCACGCATACGCTCTCACCATTTGAGAGCATTGCCTCTAACTTACTGTTTACCAGGGTCTTCACACCTTTCAGCACTTCAATATTCAGTATGGTAGATTTACTGACTCTGACAAAGCCTGCCTCTTTAAGCATCTCTTCCAACTCATAAATCCTGAAGTTACTTTGATAAACATCTCTCTCACAATAGATAAAAGTTTTCTTATCTACGCTTTCGGCATAATAAATATCACATAAAGGAATGGCATACTCTTCATTTTCTTTTCGGCAAAGAATTGTTTCATCCACGGAACGCACAAAATCCGCCACCCGCTTGATGTTTGCTGACATCTCACGATATGTAATTGTCACTTCCGGTTCAACAATATCCTGCCGTTCCTTCATTATTAAACGCATATTCTTCTCCTCTTTTGTGTACGTCATCCACTGACATCATACCACAAAAGCAGAGTACTTGTATAACGCTTATTTTCTCTTATAGCATGTTTTAAAATAATAAATAAAAACAATTAAACAGGATACCGTCTGTGCAATTCCAATGCGCACTGCCATAAACTCATCCGCTCCCGTATCAGAAACCACATGGAGAATATTCACAATGGTATTATTCACAAAATGGTCGCCCAGTGCCATAAAAAGATTTCCTGTAATTTTCGTAAGCAGTGCGAACTTGTAGCCAACAAGTGCAGACGTTACCACCAGCATAATTACATTTGCTATCATCCCGCCCATACTCATGGTACCGTCATAGAAATTGCGGATTGGACCTATCATATGCCATACACCAAAAAACAAAGCAGAAATAAACGCCGATATCAGAAAGGTGTATTTCTTTTCCAATATCTTTATAAATAAACCTCGAAAAATGCAATCTTCCATAATTACATTCACAATATTTCCTATGATACAAATAAGGAAAAATACTACTTCCGTACGATACCCGATATTTTGATCCACTGCATACGCAGTCACATACAATTGCAGGGAATCAAACCTGCCTTGTGATAGTGCCATCAGGATTTCTACTGTATAGGCAATCACAAATACAGCAAGCCCAAATGCCAATCCTTTGATCAGATTCTTCAGACTGTTTTCCTTTGAAAACCCAATATCAGAAAACGTAAATTGTAATTGTTTTACAGCAATTACCAAAACAGCAATTCCTATCAGTTTATGTATAATCGCTTCCCCAACCCATGTCTGGTCTGTACGCCAGATAAAATATTCAATCAAGCGGAATGCAAAGCATATAATGTAAATAAAAGAAATAGTACTAAAAATCCTTTGTTTTTGCTGCATCTTGTTCATAATCTTTCCTCGCTTTATCTGTAAAATAATCATCTCTTGTACAATATCACAAGACATTTACAATTACAATTAGAGGACTACCAAGATGCATATTAAAGAGACTGTGTTGCAGTAAAAAAGTAACCGGGAGATTCTCCCGATTACTTTTATATTTCTTAACATTCATCATAATTTTTTATCTGATGATTCATAGACTCTACGATTTCATTATATTTATCCGCTGCAAGTCCTTCTTCTTTCAGTTCATTCAAAAAAGTATGATACACTTCCTCTGCTGCCTGCCTTTCACCTGCCCTTGTGTATGCAATCATCCTATGTAATGCAATCATCTTGCGTGTATGATAATAGATGTTTTCATTAATAAAGTCTTTCCGTGATGCATAAGCCTTTAACAATTTTTCACCAAAATCACAAACGCTGAGTGCTTCCTCTTTTTTATCATAATACGCATAGTTTTCAGCAAGCATGCGCAAATGCTTTCCTAAAACACCAAACAAAATCTTTGAACTGTCCGCCATGGCATCTTTCATCTCCCCAAATCCTTTTTCAAAGAAAACAAGTTCCATTTGAATAGATTCTTTCACACTGTTAGATGCTAAGCTGGGCAGAACATTTACATGTTCTCTGGCATTGTCATAATCCTGCCTATGGATATAAATCCATGCCAATGCATAATGCGCTTTGTCAATCAGCTCGTGGTTACTACTGTATCTGATAACCTGAATACCTTTTCTAATTCCATCATCATACAACCGTTCATATTTTTCCGGCTGCCCTTTCAAAAATCCGCCCAAGTCCACATGCATACTTAAATTTGCAACCTGTTGTACATATTCAACCATAATTTCATAGTTGGTAGGATTTTTCGTTGTTTCCTCTGAAAGATACTCGCAAATTCTCAGTGCACTGCCGGAGCCGTCGCTTACATCATTTAATTCTTTTACATTTTGCAGGATGCGGTTCGTAATTGCCTCATCATGACTTAACTGATCATAACCGAATAATGTATCTGTGGTGATTCCAAGAATTTGCGCAATGGGAATCACAAGTCCGATATCCGGAAGTCCCGCTTCTGATTCCCAGCGGCTTACTGCCTGTGGTGTCACTCCCAATAAATTTGCCAGTTCTTCTTGTGTGAATCCTTTGTTTTTTCTATAAATTCTGATATTCGCTCCTAAATGATTGTTCATATGTTTTTCCTCCGCTTTCTTATCGGTACCGTAAATTCATTGTACCTAAGGTAATGAATAAAAACAATCAATGTATATTTGTAGAAAAAACAATTTACGGTTAATACAGCCAAATCATTTCATTGTTGATTTCCATTAATAACCAGTAGTAAGCGGCATCATCCTTCCACAATTCATATCTTCTTATGTAAATATTGAACCCTTCTGTTGTTTGAAGGACTGCCACATCATCTATACATTCCCATGTAACCTCATATCTCTGGTCGCCATATTCAATCCATCCCGTATTGTCCTCTCTAAGTTCCATATAAACATACTCATAAGTGCCATCCGACATTTCATACGGAAGATAAGTCATTTCTCCGGATTCCGGATTTACAATTGCATATCCTATCCATGGAACATCAGCAAGCGCATATTCATCACAGGAAATTTCTTCCATATTCTCCGGCTCAAATATTGGCACATATTCATACTCAGGATACTCTGTAATTTCAGACCAAGTACAGTCAACGGCATAAATATCCTGCCAGAAGAGCCAAGTGTTCGTTTCTTCTTCTCCAAAAGTACAATTATAAAACTGCAATTCAGAATCTGCTGAATTTTCATAATATCCGCCACTGTAGGAACCGGTAAGAATGCAATCACGGAATTCAAAATTGCCGACACCTTCAATGAGAAACAGCGTTCCATCGGAACAATCCCGAAGGGTACTATTGTACACGTAAAGATCCCCTGTCCCTTTTCCTGTTTCAATCGCATAAACGCCGCAACCATATAAATCCATTGCTGAAAGCGTAATATTTTTGCAGCCATAGAAATTTAAAACATTTCCGGAACATGCACCGGTTTCCGTATGTCCCATTGTCAGAAATGACAGATTTAAATCGCAGCAATTAAAAAAAGTCAAAACGGCTGCATACCTTGGTTCCACCACAAACTCTGTCTGGGCAAGGCTTTCCGCATCTCCCATAATCGTTAAGTTATCAGCATTTTTAATTACAACCTCTACGCCATCATAGCAATACTCAAGCTTAACATAGGGATGCTCTTCATTCCAGTCATAGCCTTTCCACATTTGTACTTCTTGCAGATATTCGCTCATGTTGTAATAACCGGGTTCCACAAAAATTGTTGCTCCCGGTGCAATTGCTTCCAAAAAATCTTCCGTACTGCTGACATGAATGACCTCCTCTGCCTCCGGAAGTTCTGTATTTTCCTCTTCTTCCGGTGCTTTTTCATTCTCTGTCGTTTCTTCTTCTATTGTTTCCGATGCCTCAGAAGACTGATTTTCCGTTGTTTCTATGTCTGCATCTTTCTCCTCTTTCCCACCGCATCCGGTTAAAAACAATAAAGAAAGTATCAGTAATATGGTAATATATCTATAACTATTTCTTTTCTTCATATGATTTGTCTCTCCACGCATCTGCCTATTTTCTAACCGGCATGCCATCTTCTCCAACCATATAAATGCCAAAATCCTGCTCCTGACTATCAAAATTATCTAACAGTAAATTATCCGGATTGAGCGGCAGAATAAAGATATCTGACGGTATGTACGCCGGAGCTATGTTCATCTCTCCCACTCTGACAAACTGTCCGTCACTGACATCAAACACCACCAGCATCATCTGTCTGTTGTCTGCATCGTTTTCTTCACAGAACAAATACAAATAATGTTTACCCTCTGCTGTTTTCACATAATACGGATTATAGCCATACGCATAAAAATCTTCATAATGGTAATGTCCGTCCGTATCCGTGTAGATACCAAACTCTGAATAAAAGCGCCCATCCTCATGATATACTCCGGTAACATTTAACTCTTCCAATGTGCCATCTCCATCCAAATCCGTAAAGAAGGAGGAATCCAGCGGAAGTCTTACCATATATGCCTCAGGCACGTTCATATACTTCTCCTCAAACAGCTCCGGATATTCCGCAAAAGAAATAGTCGCTGTTTGTCCTCCGTTACCCGGCTCGGTAATATCCCCATCGCCAAAATAGAAGGTGACTCCATTGTAATCCAATGTCCAGCTGATACCGTCCGCCGGTGTATTCCTAAAATAATCCTGAATAACAACTTCCGGGTACCCCTCTCCTGCCCAAAGATGGCTGTTCAATTCCTTTTGAACTATAGCAGGAATTTGAGTCATATCTTTGATAACGTCACTCAGAACCAATTGCTGACCGGTTTGGGTATCGTAGTTACTTCCCTGCATTCCTCTG
>JAZNAE010000098.1:0-2481 GCA_045586385.1 Lachnospiraceae bacterium | reverse complement strand
CTTTATAGGAAATTTCTCAAATTGTCAAAAATAGTGTATAATGGATTTGAAATAAAAAATAGCATAACAAAAGAGCGAAGGAGGGCTTCGCCATGACGTTGTTTATGAAATTTTTTGTTTCGGTTCAATGGTGGCTGCACTATCTGACGATGGAGAACTTAAGTTGTGTGAATGGAACTATCCATATCCCATGACCTTTCGGTATCGTTCAAATAGTGCAGTTTTTTTGTAGTAAACTTCCAGAACCGACATGGAAGTACCACAGTCAGGACAACGTAAAGGGTCATACCCAAAGGTGAGAAGTATGGAGTTACGCCAGTCCTGAAGGGAACGCAGAAACTTAAGCTTCTCAGAAGAGATGCAACGACGCAGTTTCTTTTCCTGTTTATGATGTTTTGCATAGATGCCATAATAACGTAACATCTTAAAGTGCTTTTCCGGGATATGTACAATGAGCCGTTTAATAAAATCCAGAGCAGGGACACACTCTTCAATGGTTTTGTTATCTTCGTGTCTGGTGTAATGGAAAGTGACATTATCACCATCGTATTTATCAATGCGAGAAGTGGCGATAACAGGGCGTCCAAGGTATCTGCTGATATACTTGATGGTGACATCAGGAGTGCAAAGGTTAGGTTTTGCCCGAACATAGAAACCATCAGCATGATTTTTGTAGATGTCATTTTTCACTTTACGGAAGGAAGGTCCGATAGCTGAAGTCATCTTTTCCAGAAGGACTTTGCGAAAGGCGTTACGCAAAAAAGTATAATTAAAATGTTTAACAGGACGCCAAGGAGTAAAGTTGCCGGCACCACCTTCGGAGATAAGGGCATGAATATGAGGATTCCACTTAAGGTCACGTCCGAAAGTATGAAGAACACAGATAAAACCGGGAGTGAAATTTTCTCTCTTATTTATGTCATGAAACATACGAAGAACAACGTCTCTGACAGAGGAAAACAAAAGATTGAGAAGTTTACGGTCACGAAGAAAGAAAATACGTAACTCTTCAGGAATTGTAAAAACACAGTGTCTGTGAATGCAGGAAACAAGTTTAGAGGACATATGAAAAGAACGCATCTGGTTGTATTTGTTGCCACAGGAAGGACAGAACCTGCTTTTGCACCGGAAGGGAACAAATTTAAGATTTCCACAATGAGAACAGGCATACATTGCTCCGCCGTGGGAAGGGTCACCACAATGAATCATCTTGTCGACATTCTGGATGACGGCCGGACGAGGATGTAATTCGTAAAGGATATGTTCGTAGTAGTCGGTAAAAATAGATTGTAAGATATTCATACTAGAATTTTACAATAAAGTAAGGCAAAGAAAAACCCCTTCCCCTCATGAATGAGGGGCCAGGGGAGTTGAGAGTGCCGCAGGCACTTTTTTATAAAGAAAAATGAGGTTTTATAGATGCCATGTATATGATAAGCTGTAGAATAGAGAAGAGGTATGATGCATGGCATAGAAAGGAGAAATTAATCATATGGATTATAAAATTATTTCAACAGAAGATATTCAAGGATTAACAAATGCAATGATGAAAGCATATTCAGAAGCTCCCTGGAATGAAAAATGGACGGAAGATAAAGGGAGCCGGAGAATTCAGTCGATTATGAGCAATTTTGAGGCTTTCGGATTAGCAGCAATTTATGAAAATGAAATCATTGGCGGGGTACTTGGTTATGTTGACCCTTATGCAGATGAAGACTTTTTCTTTGTATCAGAATTATTTGTTGTTCCGGAATGGAAAAAGAAAGGTGTGGGTAAATCGTTGCTATTAGAATTGGAAAAGCATCTGAAAGAAAAAGGTATATATACCATAGAATTGATATCTATCGAAGAAAATGTAGAATTCTACAAAAAAGCCGGATTAAATAAAGGGGACGTTAACGTAATGGGGAAGCAAATAAAATAACCGCTCAAGGCGGTTATTTTATTTGCTTCTTATTGCATATCCAAGTCCAAAGGCTGTCAGTATCATATTGGCAACAGCAATTAGGCTGTCAAGTATCAACAATGGTAGCACCCATGAAAAAACAGACAACTATAACTTAACTACTCTGGGCGCTTCTGTGAAAGAAGAAAAGGTTGCTGTAGCATTTTCAAAATAAAGTACTTCTGTATTATCGTCTGTAGCGGAATACATATGCTGTAGGCTGGGGTAAGCAGCAAGCATGTGCTCTTTCGCTTCAATACGATCGTCTCTAACAAGGGTGCCGGCAACACGTAACCATTTTCCGTTGTCAAAAGCACAAAGTTCCACTTTGGGATTTGCCTGAATCTGTTTGGATACGTCTTTAATCTTTCCGGTCTGAATATAAAGCTTTCCTTCAAAAATTTCCACTGTTCCGAAAGGGCGCACACGAGGCTGGTCATCTTCAACAGTTGCTAAGTAATAAGTGCCGGCTTTTTTGAGAAATTCAAATACTTCTTGCATATATGTAACCTCCGTTATGTTAGTATTGATTCTAT
>JAZNAE010000097.1:0-7062 GCA_045586385.1 Lachnospiraceae bacterium | reverse complement strand
ATGGAAAGGCACCTTGCCAAGAAGGCACGAAGAGGCAGTTCCAAGAATCATCTGAAAGGACCTGGTAAAAGGACTGCGGAGGACGACCAGAGATTTGAAGAGAGTTTTGAGAGACTTTTGTGTAAAGCAATGTCATAGGAGGAGTATGGAGAGATGAGTAGAGCAAGAAAACTGTTAAAAATGATATGCATGATGCTGGGTGTACTTTTGCTGGCGGGTAGCACCGGGCAGCAGGTGCATGCTACTGCCAACAATAATATAACCGTGTATGTGGACTGCAATGGCGGCACATATTTAACGGTAGGGCATCCGGATATGAATACTTTTGATGCGGAATTTGTGGTGCCCCAGGGAGCCTCTATAAGTGCAGCGGACCATACAATCATAGGAGATTCTCCTACTGCCATCGGAAAAGATTTTCTGGGGTGGAATGTATACGGCGCCTCCGGCAATATGGTGGGAAGTCTGTGGAGTGCGGACCAGGTCAATAGTTACACCATCACCGAGACCACAAGATTTGTGGGCCAGTGGAAAGACAGAGACCCTGCCTATACTGCGAAGGACATTTACTTTCTTTTGTGGGATCATAATAAAGATGCGGTAGATTATACAGCCAAGGTCAGTGTCATTTACGACGGTGTGAAGTACGGTGGCTATGGTTTTGTACGGATTAGCGAGGATATTTGTAGTACCTGGAAGGGCAATTTTGAGGTAATCATAGAGGGAAACGGACATTATACCAGAGAAAACCGGAAATGGGTGGAATATTGTACCAGCTCATTCAGCCTTAGAACTTTTCGGCATATGAATAATGTGAGCTATCAAATGTCGGAGACGCCTACCGGTTCCGATACTTCACCGGTGAGAAAATCGATCAATGAGTTTATTTATTCTATAAGGGATGTGGAGCCGGAAATTACGGTGCTAGACAGTCTTACTACCCAGGTAGCTCCCGTTGCTATAGATACATCTGCGTCCTCACTTCCTGCAGATATGATTGTGAGAGCAGAACAATATATCTCCGGCACACAGTTGGAAGAGGTGGCAACCTTGATTGCTAATGCTGCCGGTGGTGAAACAAAGGCAGTATATGACATAGAAATCGCAGACGCATCAGGCAATGGGATACATCATACAGGCGTAAAGGTGAAGGTGGATATTGATTTACCTGCGGACTATCAGGTCCCGGAAGATAAACAGGTGGTAGTATACTACGTTTCCGAGGATGGCAAGCTGGAGGCATGTACCACGACTTTCCATGGGAAGGACGGCGGAACGCCCTATGTGACCTTTGAGACGGATCATTTTAGCGTGTATGCGGTAGCAGAAGTGGACAAGCCCAAGCCTGCACCGGAGCCTGAGCCCGAATCCGCACCGGAGCCGACTTCTGACTCCACATCGGAGCTCACACCGGAACCTACTAAGGACCCGGCAGTAGCTGATACAAAGGAGCCCGGGGAGAATTCTGCTACGGGAGAAGAGGGCGCAGGAAGTGGTGAAAACATAACTCAAGAGGGTGAAGGGCAGGAAGCGGTTCAGGAAACAGATGCAGAAGGAAATTTGAGAGGATTTTCTAGGATGTGGATAGGGATTGGAGCGCTGGTAGTCATTGTGCTTGTAGTGGTATGTGTGATGGTAATGAGAAGAAGGAAGTAGGGGGCGCCGAATGAAATTGTCGATGCACTTAATATCATAGCCTTTGAGGATGAGAAAGGGGCTACCAGGCTTCTAATAATGCGGAAAGAACCTTTGGCAATAATGAAATGATACGTCATGATGTAAAAAATCATATGAGTAAGATTAGGAAGTTGTAAAAAGAAAAATAGTTAATAACAGGATTGTGTATGTAGAAAATCTAGAAAGGAACTGTAAATGATTCAAAAACCAACCTACCCAAACATAGACATGCAACGAACCGGTAGAAAACTAAAACACATGCTTGAATACGCAGGCTATACACCTCGCATAATCCAAGACTATTTACATTTGTCATGTGTACAGCCTATTTATCGTTGGTATAAGGGACTGATATTACCATCAGTGGACCATTTGCTTATGCTGAGTGAATTGCTGAATGTACATATGGAAGACCTCTTGGTGAAGAAGAAAGCAGTGCCGGTGATATACCATATAGAGCACGGTTATGCCCAGGCTGCGCAGAAACGATTTATGGCATATTACAAGAAAATATGTCGGTCAGTGGCATAGATGACTTTGGACTAACCGTCCAATGAAAATACTATTGACAAATGATATCCTCTTATCAAAGCCCGCAAAGGGACTATGATAGGAGGATATTTTTTATGCAAAGAAAAGTAAATGTAGTAGAAGACTTGGACGGAAACAAGATAGTGTTCATTCATGATGTGAAATTCAAGGGAAAACGTTCGATAGAATGGACGGACATCGAGATGTACTTAAAACAGTTTGTAAGTGAATCATATGTTATGGAGGATACAAAGGATATGATTTACATAGGAACGGATTTCCCTGATGAGTATGCACATTCTGAGTATACAACATCCTTAAAAGGTGCAAATGCAAAAGCCAAAGCAAATGCAACACAAGGAGTTCCGGAGCTGATAGAAATTGCGACTGGGAAAGAATACAGAGAAAATACGAAAGAGAAACATAGTAAAGATGCAAAATTTGGATGGTACAGATATACTTCAAGGTTTGCATTGCCGGTTTATAAAGAAAGTGGGGAAGTAGAAGGATATAATGTGTTTAAAGTGATAATGGTTGTCAGACATGCACAAGACGGAAAACTTTATCTATATGACCTTGTAAACATAAAAAAAGAAACGAGCAACCTTTTCCGGTCGTGAGACCTTACTCAGCAAAAAACCCATTTCTTTCTTGAGTCCATCATATGAGATTGAGAAGAATAAGTCAAGAAGAAAATTGGATAACATTTAATAGATTAAAGGTTAAGTTGAATAAAAGAAAAAGAGGAAGAGATATGTCTAGAAAAAATATAGTTCTTACTTCTGATACAAGAAAGATGTTAGCAAAAATGGGAGTTCAAATTAAGAAAGCAAGACTACGAAGAAATATCAGTGTAGAAGAAATAACAAATAAGTCAGGTGTTAGTGAAACTACATATTATGCGATAGAAAAAGGGAAAGATACAGTTTCCATTGGTGCATATGCAGCGGTGCTATCAGTGCTCGAATTAGATAAGGATATTGAATTGATTGCTACAGATGAAGAAGGAAAGAAAAAGTTTCGAGAAAATACATTGTTTCGAAGAGAACGTGCAACACGTAAGGAACGATCATAACAAATGAGTGAAATAAAAAAAGAGAAATAGGAGTTTATCCAGTACGAGGAGGAACACTTTGGTTAATTATGCATGTACTTAAAACGATGGTAGATGTTCTTTAGCTTCTTTTTGAAAATAGCTCGAAAAGGGTCAAATGAAAAAGTAAATTCCATTTGACTATGGGAAAGTAGCCTGTATGAAGTTTTTGAGGGACTTTTGAGAGAAAATATATGTTTGAAGTCCTCAAAAAACGTGTTATAATCGGCATAGTAAATCTGTTTGTTTGCATGGCAAACAGATGACTGGAGCAGTTCGAGAAAAGATAAATTCCACCCATCTGAAGTCATTTTTAATGAAGTTAGACGTATAATAGGTGGTTATCTGTCTGCTCGCAAAAAATTATTTTTCAATGAGTGCCGGTTTTAACATGACGGAGTCTGGGGAGACTTTATGCTGTCCTGTTAAGACCGGTATCTTTTTGTCCAAAAGTAAATCTGCAAGGTCAAAAGGTGTTGCACCGTTTAAGCTGTCGCGGGCGGTTGAATTGATATGGCTGGCCATAAGGTTGATGTCCTCTTGTGTATATTTGTACATACTCCGCCCTTTAGGGATGATGTAACGTATATACTCGTGATTCTTTTCCAGACGTCCCTTTTGGTTGGATACATATGGATCACAGTAAAAAACATAAGTCCGATGAGTACCGGATTGTGTTTTTTCGATATCCCAGGGATTCTTAAATTCCGAACCGTTGTCCGTAAGAATAACCGGAAAGTATTTCTTGAAAGTACGAATGCCAAGAGTAACGGTCAGGTTGTCAATGGCTTTAATAACGCTCTTTTGGGTACAGTTGGGTAAAAGAATTATGAGCATAAAACTGCAGCTTCTAAAAAGGAAGGTCAGCAGACATTTGCCGGCAGCACGACTACCTTTGACGGTATCCATTTCCACTACATCAAGGTCAGGGTGTGCTTCCATAAAACGTTCGAAATCTGTATAAGTACGTTTGTTACGATAGGCCTGCTGAAGGTTTCTCTTTTTTGGACCAGACTGTTTCTTTCGCTTTTTATAGCGGACACGCCTAGGTAAATCTATATTTCTGGCTTTGAATACGCATTGGTCGAAGTAGTTGTAAAGGGTTCTTCTGCAAACAGGGATTTCGTCAGCATGTACTGCAAATATATGGCTTAAGGGTTGTCCTTTGAGAACAAGAGGAGAGATTAAGTCATTTAATGTTTCCAGTTCCTCCGAGGTAAGGTTGATTCCCTGGCGGGATTTGACCAGAGTGGATTCGTATTGCCGTTGTGCATAGGCTGCGTCGTAAAAGAAGTGTGTCAGAGGACAATCTTTTTGCTTATTACAGGAGTTGCAAGCGTAGGGAGCCTTGAGACAGTTATCACAAGTAAATTTTTGGTAAAGGCTACAGAAGGTAGGAGGATACTCGCGGTAACATTTGTTGCACCTGGATTTTTTGCAGGATTTGCGTGGGCAAGCTGAAAGACTGTCATCACCGGTGATATGACACTGATTACGGTTAATGCAGGTGCTACAGTGTCCCGGAAAGCGTTTTCCTTCAACCACTCTGGAGTGACGTCGTACTTCCTTGGAGATAGTGGTAGGGTCTTTGTGTAGGGTGGAGGCAATGGACTTAAAAGAGGACCCCTGAAAAAGTTCTTGTTCAATATATGTCCTGTCAGATAAGGTCAGGTGTTTCTGGTCATGAATTATGTTCTTGTTTTTGTTCATAGTCATCCTTTCTGACAGACAGATAACCATAAATAAACATAAGCGGTAATAAATACCATGTGCAAGACTAAATTCCGCTTTGGGAGAAAATTTGGTCGAAAAAGTGGAATTTAGAATTTCACATTACGATAGCTCGAAAAGCCGGAAAGGTCGGAAAAATGAAGAACAAGTCCGTATTATTGGACAAAACCTAATTTATACTGGAATCAAGATAAGGAATGACCTTATTCTTGGTTCCTTTTTATTTTGGCAAGCAAATAAGGAGAAGTACTTACAGTAGTTGAGGTGTGCATAAGAGAAAGGTTAAGGTGTGAGTATGTTAGATATCGATAAGCTGTATTATATTATGGATTATAGTGGGAACTACTACAGAACCAACGAGCGGAATGATTTGGTGGTTGTGAAAAATGCGAATGAAGCTTCTGTGTTTTCCTTTATAGAGGCTAATAAAAGAATCAATAGCGGACATAAGAATAAATTCTACTTTATGACACCGGTAGAAGAGGCGCAAGGGAAATATCTAAGTGATGAGGAGGATGAGGCGGCGATGAATCCTGTGAGTGGTAATTTGGCAGATGTAATTATTTCTGTGGCTAATGAAGTGAAATCTACAGTAGAATCTGTGGAAGATATTTCGCCAGTACTGGAATATGATCTTTCTCAAATTGATTGGAAGGAGTACTTAACACATTTTACATATGTCATAGAAGCATTAGCCGGGTATAGAGAATCCTTGATTAAGGCAGAATCCGATGCAGACTTGAAAATCTGTGATATCCTCCATTATATCGAATTGTGCGATACAAGTGACGAAGAGGCTGTCGGACTGGTTGATTTGCTGAAGGAATGCAGGGAACATCGCAGAGAAGTCAAGGATGAAATCATCCGTTTAGATGCATTCCAAAGAACGGTAGGAACCAGTGCGAATGTAGCGAAGGCAAAAGAAGCAATCAAGTCAATTAAAGGGCTGGAAACCAGGCGATATACACCTCGCAAATTGAGCGAATTATTTGAAAATAGAGTGGTACAGATGCCTACATCCGGAGAGAAGCCGCATAAGGAAATGGATTTAGATAAAGGCATGATGTTTGAAAATGGCATTGAATGGAAGGAGATAGAGGATATGGATTTGGTTCGTAGAGATACAGTTTTTGATGGAAGAGATAATGACTGGATGGCATTTGCTATGCAGCAGGCAGAGTTTTATAGAAATGCAAATCAGTATATTGTAAATATCAAGGTTGACATAGAGGAGATTGAACAGGAAATCGCAGACTTGATGGATGAAATTGATTCTTCCAACTGTAATGTAACACAGGGTTATAAGTTGTTTAAGCGTTTAAAAGAACTCCGCATTCAGCGAAAAGAAAAGGAACAAGAACTGCAGTGTCTCTATATTATGACAGAGCGTTTTGATATGAATGCGATGGCTGATGAATGTGAGAGTAATGCGTATGAGTTGGAAAGACTGCTTTATCCGGAGGAGACTGTTGACGAATGTGATGTAGCACAGATTTCAGAAGGTGATACGGATGCAGAAGCCATTTCAAAGGCGGTGTAGGAGGTAGGCATGGAGAAGATTATGTATTGGCTTAAAAAGACGATTAACTTTAACTGGAAGCATTGTAGTAAATTTTGCCCGGCGTGCCGGTATTATGAAATATGTAAGAAGGACGATGTGCTGGGGGAAATGTGAAGCCGGATTGATTGACGAATATGAAGTTCGTATTAGCGGAAAGGATGAAGAATATGGAGTACATTATTTTGAATCATTATTGGAATATGTTTCATGAGCAAAAGAAATTATATGTTCGAGATATATTAAAAAATTCAGGAGGCATTGGAGTCGGCATAATTATCAGTTTGGTTCTTATGGTTTTGGTTGTAGTTGGTGGAGGGGATGGTACTATTATTCTTTTTGATTTTGGTTAAGTATTTGGATAAGAGAGAAATAAAACGTACTAAAGCTACATTAAATCAAATGAGAAATCATTATCTTGATATATATTCTTGGCTCAAGGAATTGAGATATGTAAGAAAAGCGGAAATAA
>JAZNAE010000096.1:0-71417 GCA_045586385.1 Lachnospiraceae bacterium | reverse complement strand
AATCCAGACATTGCTTTTTAATTTCCTTAAGCTCCCTGCCGGTTTTCTCAACATCCATATTTTCTATCTTTCCCATCCTAAATGCGTTTATTTTTGCACGCATTTCCTCTATGGTCTTTGAAAGAAAATCTTCCGGGCTTTCCTCCTTACCTGCATCTAGCATCTCTTCCCGTGACATGGATGTCTCTTCTTCTCCCGTTCCCAATAAATTACCAAACAGGCTGTCAGTTCCATCCTCCAATTTTTGCCTGCTGTTTGTGATTGTCATTTTGGTTACTCTGGTTGATGTTGCCGAGTAACTACGTTCGGATTCCATTCCTATATTGCTGGAATCAATTCGCATTTAGCCTCCTTTTCTGTTTAACCCTTTCTCTGATATCAATTAAGTGCACGGGAAAACAAAACGGATGGTACTTTCAAAAACATTGTTTTTGTAAATACCATCCGTGGCTAAACTTTCTTAGTGCGGGCTTTGTCATCCGGCCTTGATGACCACCCTGTACCTAGTATATCGGACTTTGTTTTCAAATCTTTAGTTGTTTACATAAAATATTATTTTACACGGTTATAATTAATCAGACATCCGTCCAAAATAATCTGACGTTCTTCATTGGTAAGTTCACCAAGTTTTACGGTAAATTCCTTCATGGAATCTGCTCCTACCATATAACCTTTGATTTCCTCTGTCTTTTCTTCTACAGCTTTTCTGATGCCGGGGAAGAAGAGGTAATCTTTATTCTTAAAAGGAAGTTCTCCTTCTTCAATTAAGAACGGCAGCATACCCCAGTTAATTAAGTTAGAGCGGTATCTCTTGGTTGCATATTCATTGGCAATATTTGCCCAGCCGCCAAGTACCTTCTGGCAGGATGCTGCCTGTTCTCTTGCAGAACCGTCACCGGGTTTTACGGCAAAAATGGTAGAACCAAAACCTACGTTTCCTTTTCCTACTTCAGGGTAGTCTTTATTGATGACTTCCATGACTGCCTTTAATTCAGGTTTTGCTTCGATAGGACACTGACCTTCCATCACCGCTTTCTGTGCTACCTGAATATCCTTCGCACGGCCTACATAAGCAGGGTCCTTTCTGGACAAGGTAAACTCTGCAAGTCCCAAGGGATTGGAACGGTAAGAAGAAGTTTCTCCGGAAGGAATCAGTTCATCTGTGGTAGTAACAGGATCATGGATTTCAGATACCACGCGTAGTACTAAATTCTCAGGAAGCTCTGTCATTGCCGGCCAGTCCTTGATGTTGGGACCAAACTGGATTTCTACTGTAGGATCTGCTACGCCCTTGGAGTCAAATACTCTGTTTTCATAAATCTTGGAATCAAAGAAATATTTATATTCACCTAAGTTACCATCAAAGTCAGTTGCAGGGGTAAGCACACCTTTGTTGGCTGCTGTAGCGGCAATGGAACGTGCATCCATAAGTGCAACGGAAGCAATCTGGCCGCTCTGAAGCTTGGAACCTTCTCTGTTGGGGAAGTTTCTTGTGGAATGACGGATACTGAATGCATTGTTTGCAGGTGTATCGCCTGCACCAAAGCAAGGTCCGCAGAATGCTGTTTTCAGTACCGCACCTGTTTCCATAAGTGTTGCTGCACAGCCATTCTTAATCAGTTCCATATAAACCGGCATGGAAGCAGGGTATACACTTAAGGTAAATCCGTCTGCACCAATATATTTACCTTTCATAATATCTGCTGCTGCACAAATATTTTCAAAACCACCGCCGGCACAGCCTGCGATAATTCCCTGGTCAACCATTAATTTTCCATTTAGCACTTTATTCTTTAAGGAATAGTCTACGGCACCGTCAAGGGAAACCATTGCCTTCTTTTCCACATCATCAAGAATATCAAGAAGGTTTGCATTTAACTCTTCAATGGTATAGGTATTGCTGGGATGGAAGGGCATGGCTATCATGGGTTTCACTTTGCTTAAGTCAACAGTGATTACACCATCGTAGTAAGCCACTTCTGCCGGATTTAATTCCTTATAATCACCGCTTCTTCCGTGAATATCATAAAATTCTTTAATCTTGTCATCTGTCTGCCAGATGGATGATAAGCAAGTGGTTTCTGTAGTCATAACATCCACACCGATTCTGAAGTCAGCACTTAAGGATGCCACACCGGGTCCTACAAATTCCATCACTTTATTCTTTACATATCCGTTAGCAAACACTGCACCGATAATCGCAAGGGCCACGTCCTGAGGACCTACGCCCTTTACAGGTTCTCCTGTTAAGTAAACACCAACCACACCGGGCATATTAATATCATAAGTCTGATTTAATAACTGTTTTACAAGTTCAGGTCCGCCTTCACCCATTGCCATGGTACCAAGGGCACCGTAACGTGTATGGGAATCGGATCCAAGAATCATCTTGCCGCCACCTGCAAGCATTTCTCTTGCAAACTGGTGGATAACTGCCTGATGAGGAGGTACATAAACACCGCCGTATTTCTTTGCACAGGTAAGGCCAAACATGTGATCATCTTCATTGATGGTTCCACCTACTGCACAAAGGGAATTGTGACAGTTGGTAAGCACGTAAGGTACCGGGAACTTCTCAAGTCCTGACGCACGAGCAGTCTGAATAATTCCTACGAATGTAATATCGTGGGAAGTTAATTTGTCAAATTTGATTTTGAGTTTGTCCATGTTGCCGGAGGTATTATGGGATTCTAAAATACCGTAAGCAATGGTTCCTTTTTTTGCTTCTTCTTTGGTAATGTCGCTACCTGTTTTGCTCTTAATCGCAGCACTTACCTGTCCGTCATCATAGACAAGTTCTGTTCCTCTAAGCAGATAGGCTCCGCTGTTTGATAATGAAATCATGAGATACTCCTCCTAAATTTATCTAAATGTTTTATCTCTACTTACATTTCTTTGTTACTAACCTGTTACATTATAAGATAAAACAGTGCGGTTTGCAATTCTGAATGCAAAGTTCTTTACTCATGATGCTCTATCCAGGCCGCCAACACTTTTTCTTCCGCATAATCAGGTGCATAAGACAGGGCTACTTCATATATATCCTGAATAACAGATAAGTCTTCCTCCAGCATTTCTGCTATCTGCCTTGAAGATAACCCCTTCCGAAGCTTCTTGCATATTAATGCTACCAGTTTACTTCTTTCGCCTTCTTTCCTTGCCAGAGCCATCTCTTCCCATAACTGCATATACTTCACCCCTATCTTCTCTGAAGTTTTTACCTTTTTCACCCTTTCATGAATTCGCCTGATTCTCTGACTTTTACTCTGTCTAGCCATATCATCATTTGTCTGGTTAAGATATTCCATGAATTCCAAAAATTCCTCAGAAAACATTTCTTTGTTTGTACCTTTAGTATTGATAAATACTTTAACTGCACCATCCCCAAGTTTTAGCTCCGGGCACTCCCTGCATGTCCCTTCAAAGGTATATCGATATAAACCTTTTCCAAACAAATCAAAGGGTGCAATCATTATTAAAAAACTGTCATTCAATTCATTAAAGTCCGTGCATCCCGGTTCTAATAATGAAACATCCAAATGTGCCTGATAATAGCGGCTTCTCTTTAACAAATTACCGGTGTTCCTGTTCTGCATTTCTGTGTAATAAAGCGTCTTTTCTTTATCCATACTGATAACATCCAGGCGAATAGTCCTAAGTTCCGGCGAGACTCTAAATTCCTTTTCCGTCTCCGGACGAGCAAGAAGTTCTATTTCGTTCTCAAGCAATATACTTACGGTTGCTTCATAGGCTTCCATATCCTCCATGGTTTCATCGAACAAAAACCGGTCTGTCAAATTTAGTTTTTCTAGCTTCGTAGTTACATTTTGTGTCATACAATGTCCTCCTTTTGCAGGAATAAACAAAGACTACACAAAATAAACAGTGCTTTTTTCCTGCTCTTGCTGTTTTGTTGGGTAATAAAAGCAGGATTCCAAGAAATAAGAACTGACCTTAGGTCAAGATACGGCTATGCCGCTAATAAGCTGACGCTTAAAGAAACCATTTGCTTTGTTGTTATATTATCATATTTTATTCGATATTGCAATTATTTTTGAGTTTGGCATTCTCTTTTCATTTACTTATTATCCTTTCCTTTTTCAATTTGCGTTTTGTTATCTTTACTTTATACTCTGCGTATTAAAACATAAGCAATTCTTCCTAATTGTTATTTAAAAACCAAAAAATTACAGCTATAGGACTTTGGTACTAAAGTTTTATTCTTTTTTGTCGATATATATGATAGAAAGAAATGTAACTGTTGAAATATCATCCAAGGAGGGATAGTCGCAGAAAACGGATTTAACGGCATTTTCAAAGTTCACACCGTATCCGCAGTCAGCACCATAAAGAAGACTTCCCGCGACGCAGGTGGTTCCTCCGGTGGTTATTCTGGTAATCGCCAAGCGAATCCTTTCTCCAGAATATTAGCCGAAGAAATAAAAGAACAAAAGGCACCCACAAGCTGCCGCACTGTAACCTACGGAAGCGACTGCAGAATACGAACCTTTCTTTATCAGACCCGAGAATATCAATACTAAGCAAGAAGGCGACACCATTTGGTGTCGCCTTTTGTTTTTCATGCATGACTTTTTACCACTCATGTAAAATCTCAAGACAAAATACTTTTTGTATGTTATATTCACAATGTGCACAGGAAAAATTGTAATTACATTTGAAACTTATGTAAGGAGGGATACTTCTTTTGAATGTTACATTGACGATATCCAAAGAATATGCAGAACCTCAGGTAAACATTTATGCGCCGGAGGCTACTGAAGATATTCATAAACTGGTGGCCTATATCCAGAACACAGAAAAAATCATTTCCGCAAACGAAGATGACAGCATTGTCATTTTAAAGCCGGAGGAAATTTATATGGTTTGTTCTTTAGGAAGAGGCGTCAAAATTCTTTGCAAAGACAAAGAGTACACATCTTCTAAATGTTTGTATGAATTTGAAGAACTTTTGGCTGACAGTTTTGTACGGATATCCAAAACTACATTAATCAGCATATCAAAGCTTAAGAAAATTGAACCGTCTTTTAGCGGTATGCTGGCAATATTGGATAACGGAAAGGGTGATTATATTTCCCGTAAATATCTCCCTCTTTTCAAAAAACGATTAGGACTCTAGAAAGGAATTATCATATGAACAAATTATTTAAAACGATATTAACAGGACTCTCTTTAGGATGTACTATTTTTACATTATGCAGTGTATTATTTGATGCGATTGGTGGCGGCACCTTCCTGTTGCAAAATTGGTCTCTGACTAAAATGGCAATAGGTACTGTCATCGTCAGTCTGGGATTTTCCGTTCCCTCTCTCGTTTATGATAACGAAAAGTTATCACGTGGATTGCAGATATTGATTCACATGGGAATCGGATGTACGCTTATGCTGATTACCGCCTCCATTGTCGGTTGGATTCCTACAGAATACGGAATATCCGGAATTGTTATTTTCGTAATCATTGAGCTGATTGCCGCATTTCTCATCTGGTTTGGATTCAGCCTTTACTACAAAAGGGAAGCAAACCGCTTAAATGAACATCTTGCAAAAATTAGTAAGGAATAGTTGATAATCTTGCTTTCATAAAAAGGCGATGTCTTCATGACACCGCCTTTCATAATTTATAACTATTTTTTCTTAGGTAAAACCACCTTATCCAAATGCCAGATATCATCCACATATTCCTGAATGGTTCTGTCAGATGTAAACTTACCGCAACATGCCACATTTAAAATAGCACTCTTTGCCCAGCCGCTTTCATCCCGATATGCTTCTTCCACTCTCTTCTGAGCTGCCGCATATGCCTTGAAATCCTTCAGTATAAAGTAAGTATCCGCCTTGGATGTACTGATGGTATTCAGCAATGAGTTATAAAGAGTTCTGAATCTGTCAGGATCATTAGGGGAATAGGTTCCGTTAATGAGCTGCATAAGCACTCTTCTCACATCCGGGTCATTATTGAAAATTTCATTCGGATCATATCCGCCATAATTTTCAAAGTGAATAACCTCATCTGAGGAAAGTCCGAAAATAACTGCGTTTTCTGCACCTACTTCTTCTACGATTTCTACGTTGGCACCGTCCATGGTTCCAATGGTAAGTGCACCGTTTAACATGAACTTCATGTTACCGGTACCGGAAGCTTCCTTACTTGCTGTAGAAATCTGTTCAGAAACATCTGCTGCCGCAAAAATCATTTCTGCGTTGGACACCCTGTAGTTTTCAATAAATACCACTTTTATCTTACCGTTAATAGCAGGGTCATTGTTTACCACATCTGCCACCGAATTAATCAGCTTAATGGTCATCTTGGCATTGTAATAACCCGCCGCCGCTTTTGCACCGAAGATAAAGGTTCTGGGATAGAAATCCATCTCCGGATTGTCCTTTAACTGATTATATAAGTACATCACATGCAGGATATTCAGAAGCTGACGCTTATACTCATGAAGTCTCTTAACCTGTACGTCAAAAATTGAACGGGGATCAACTTCAATTCCATTGTGCTCTTTAATATATTCAGCAAGACGTACTTTGTTCTGATACTTGATGTTCATGAATTCCTGCTGTGCTTTTTCATCATCCGCATATACTTTCAGTTTATTAATCTTGGGAAGATCTGTAATCCAATCATTTCCTACATGGGCAGTTACCCAGTCAGCAAGAAGCGGATTTCCGTGGAGCAAGAAACGTCTCTGTGTGATACCGTTGGTCTTGTTGTTAAACTTCTCAGGCATCATTTCATAGAAATCTTTCAATTCCTGATTCTTTAAAATTTCGGTATGAAGTCTCGCAACACCGTTTACAGAATAGCCGGCTGCAATGGCAAGATGTGCCATTTTTACCTGTCCGTCATAAATGATTGCCATCTTGCGGACCTTTTCCTGATTGCCGGGATACATCTGCTGTATCTTCTCAATGAATCTGCGGTTAATCTCTTCGATAATCTGATATACTCTGGGAAGCAGTCTTGAGAACAATTCAATCGGCCATTTTTCCAAAGCTTCTGACATAATGGTATGGTTGGTATAAGCACATGTCTTGGTAGTTACTTCCCACGCCTCATTCCATGTGAGGAAATATTCATCCATTAAGATTCTCATCAGTTCCGCCACTGCAACGGTAGGATGGGTATCGTTTAACTGGAAGGTTACTTTTTCATGGAACTTACGGATATCATCATGCTTACGCATATATTTTTCAATTGCTTCCTGCACGGATGCAGAAATAAAGAAATACTGTTGTTTTAAACGAAGTTCCTTTCCTGCATAGTGATTGTCATTGGGATAGAGAACTTCTACAATATTTCTGGCAAGGTTCGCCTGTTCTACAGCCTTCTGATAGTCTCCTTTATCAAAGGAATCAAGCTGGAAGCATTCCACAGCTTCGGCATCCCAGATACGAAGGGTATTTACAATACCATTACCATAACCAACGATAGGAAGATCATAAGGAATGGCTCTGACACTCTGATAACCTTCCTGACTATAATGATTTCTTCCGTTTTCATCGGTACGGACACCTACATAACCGCCAAACTTAACCTCTTTGGCATATTCCGGTCTTCTCAGTTCAAAAGGATTTCCGTCTACCAGCCAGTTATCCGGCACTTCTACCTGATAACCATCTTTAATTTCCTGCTTGAACATACCATAACGGTATCTGATACCGCATCCGTAAGCTGCATAACCTAAGGTTGCAAGAGAATCGAGGAAGCATGCTGCGAGTCTTCCCAGACCACCGTTGCCAAGGGCTGCATCAGGCTCCTGGTCTTCCACCACATTTAAATCAACGCCCAATTCATCCAATGCTTCTTTTACCGGTTTATATGCCTGCAAATTGATAATATTATTTCCAAGTGCACGTCCCATTAAAAATTCCATGGACAAATAATACACTGTCTTAGGATCCTGTTTTTCATATTCCTGCTGTGTTGTCATCCAATTGTCGACAACCGCATCCTTAATCGCATAAGCAACCGCCTGGAAAATCTGCTGCGGTGTTGCTTCTTCCAATGTTTTTCTGTATAAAGTTTTTACGTTATAGAGCACACTTCTTTTGAATAACTCTTTGTCAAAGGAAGCAAGTGCCGGTGTAGTTTTTTTAGCCATATTCTACCTCCGAAATTATAGTATTTTTATAAGGCTTAAGTACTATTATACTATAATCATCCACAAATCACAAGGGTGCAGCTGTCTTCCATAACACCTGCACCCCTTTGTTATTTTTACTGTTTTTTATACTTTTTCCACACCGATTGTTACGGTTTCTCCGTTTACATTCCATTCCTTGCTGACAGATAATGTTTCATCCTTAAGTATCGCGTCCGCCAATACTTTTTCGGAGATAGCTTTTTCATTTGCCATTACAATATCAGAGAGTTTCTGATTACCACTGATACTTACTTTGATATGATCCATTACTTCAAAGTCTGCATCCTTACGCATGGTCTGGATTTTACTGATGACTTCGTAAACAAATCCTTCTTCAATGAGTTCTTCTGTCAGGTTGGTATCCAGTACAACCGTCACATAATTATCTGCTTCGGATACATAACCTTCTTTCTGGCTCATTTCAATCAGCAAATCTTCTTCTGCAAGAGAAACCTCTGTGCCGTTTACGTCAAATACCAGTGCTCCTTTTGCTTTCAGTTCATCCATGGCTGCATTGCCATCAAGGTTTCCTAAATATTCTCTGATACCGCCAAGCTGCTTACCATACTTAGGACCAACTGTCTTAAGCTGAGGCTTAAAGCTGTAGCTTGTAAAGTCTCTGACATCATCGGTAAAGGTTACTGCCTTCACGTTAAGTTCATCTTCAATAATCTCTTTAAAGAAATCATCAAGGGTAGTTTCCGCTTTGACAAACATAGTTCCGATGGGCTGACGGTTCTTGATATTTGCCGCATTACGGGCTGCACGGCCCATAACAACCATTTTAAGCACTGCATCCATGCTTTCTTCCAGTTTCTTGTCAATCATATCTTCGTTAACCGCAGGGAAGTCACATAAATGAATACTTTCGGGAGCATCCGCATTGACACTCTTTACAAGATTCAAGTAAATTTCTTCTGTCATGAAAGGTACCATGGGTGCTGCTGCCTTGCTGATTTCAACAAGAGCTGTGTACAGTGTCATGTAAGCATTAATCTTATCCTGCTCCATGCCTTTTGCCCAGAAACGTTCACGACAACGACGGACGTACCAATTACTCATTTCATCCACAAAATTGTCAAGAACTCTTGCCGCTTCGGGAATTCTGTAGTTATTTAAGTTATCGTCCACTCCCTTGATAGCGGTATTTAACTTGGAAAGTAACCACTTATCCATAACAGGAAGTTTATCATATTTCAACGCATACTTAGTTGCATCGAAATTGTCGATGTTTGCATACAGTACGAAGAATGCATAGGTATTCCAAAGGGTTCCTAGGAACTTACGCTGTCCTTCCTGAACTGCCTTACCGTGGAAACGGTTGGGAAGCCAAGGTGCGGAGTTGATGTAGAAATACCATCTGATTGCGTCCGCGCCGTAGGTGGAAAGTGCATCGAAAGGATCTACCGCATTTCCCTTACTCTTACTCATTTTCTGTCCGTTTTCGTCCTGCACGTGGCCTAATACGATTACGTTTTCATAAGGAGCCTTGTTAAAGAGCAGTGTGGACTCTGCCATCAGGGAGTAGAACCAACCTCTTGTCTGGTCAACTGCTTCGGAAATAAACTGTGCGGGGAACTGTGCCTCGAACAGGTCCTTATTCTCAAAAGGATAATGGTGCTGTGCAAAAGGCATTGCTCCGGAGTCAAACCAGCAGTCGATAACTTCCGGCACTCTCTTCATAGTCTTACCACACTTGGGACAAGTACAGGTGATTGCATCAATATAAGGTCTGTGAAGCTCTACTGTTTTCGCTTCGGAATTACCGCTCATTTCTTCAAGCTGTGCACGGGAACCGATTGCTTCCTGATGCTTACATTCCTCACATTCCCAGATATTAAGAGGTGTACCCCAGTAACGGTCACGGGAAAGTCCCCAGTCCTGAATATTTTCAAGCCAGTTACCGAAACGTCCTTCACCGATAGATTCAGGAATCCAGTTTACAGTTTTATTGTTGCGAACCAAGTCATCACGTACTGCTGTCATTTTGATGAACCAGGATTCTCTTGCATAGTAAATAAGGGGCGTATCACATCTCCAGCAGAAAGGATAATCATGCTCAAACTTAGGAGCGGAGAATAATTTACCTTCCTTATCAAGGTCAACAAGGATATCCTTGTCAGCATCTTTTACAAACTTACCTGCATAGGCAGTTTCCTCGGTCATATTACCTGCACCGTCAACAAACTGTACAAAAGGAAGATCATACTTACGTCCCACCTGAGCATCATCTTCACCGAATGCAGGTGCGATGTGAACGATACCGGTACCGTCTGACATGGTTACATAACCGTCACAGGTTACATAGTGACCTTTCTTATGCTGTTTTGCAGCTGCTTCTCCTGCACAAGCAAAAAGAGGTTCATATTCTTTGTATTCTAAATCCTTACCAACATAGGTTTCTAATACTTCATAAGCAGCCTTACCTTCTTCTGCAAGGGAGCCAAGTACGTTGTCAAGAAGTGCCTGGGCCATGTAATAGGTATAACCGTCCGCTGCTTTTACTTTTACATAAGTTTCTTCCGGGTTTACACAAAGTGCCACGTTGGAAGGAAGTGTCCAAGGGGTTGTTGTCCACGCAAGGAAATATGCATCTTCGCCTACTACCTTGAAACGAACAACTGCGGAACGTTCCTTAACAGCCTTGTAGCCCTGTGCTACTTCATGAGAAGATAAAGGAGTACCGCAGCGGGGACAGTAAGGTACAATCTTAAAGCCCTTGTACAAAAGCTTCTTATCCCAAATCTGCTTTAATGCCCACCATTCGGATTCGATGAAATCATCATGGTAAGTTACATAAGGATCATCCATATCTGCCCAGAAACCAACAGTGCCGGAGAAATCTTCCCACATACCTTTGTATTTCCAAACGCTTTCCTTACACTTATCGATAAAAGGATCCAGACCATATTCTTCAATCTGTTCCTTACCATCAAGTCCAAGTAACTTTTCTACTTCAAGCTCAACAGGAAGTCCGTGGGTATCCCAGCCTGCCTTACGGGGTACCATATAGCCTTTCATGGTACGGTATCTGGGAATCATATCTTTAATTACACGGGTAAGCACATGACCGATGTGGGGCTTACCGTTTGCAGTAGGAGGTCCGTCGTAGAAGGTGTAAGTAGGTCCCTCTTTGCGGTTTTCCATACTCTTTTTGAAAATGTCATTGTCGCGCCAGAATTTTTCGATGTCTTTTTCACGATCTACAAAATTCAGGTTAGTGGATACTTTTTGATACATTTTTGTTCGTCCTTTCTTTAATATATTATTGAAATAGTTTCATATGATTTAGCATTTTGCAAATGTTCTCATCATTTTTTCGCTCAAATCCTGTTATGCCAAACATTCCGATAAGCCCAAAGCACTCTGCATGTCAGCAATGGCTGCCACGCATCGTTGGTCTTTTCTACATGGCATATAAGGCTTTTCGCTGAAAATAATGATTTCGAACATTGGTAAACAGTTAAACTCATTCTTCAACCATTCTAAAATATAAAAAGCCCCGTCCTGTAAAAGGACGAGGCTAAAATATACTCGCTACCACCTGTTACATCATACGCACCGGGTCTGTCATCTGTCAGATACGGTTGAATATGGTTTCCTTTAACGGGGGAATACCGGCGTGACCTACTTACTTGTTTGCGTTCGGCTCGCAGCTCAGAAGTGATATTCGCTGATTTCTTACTAATATCGGGCTTACACCATCCCCAACTCGCTGTGACGTTTGGAAAATCAGTTACTGTCTTCGTCAATGCTTTTATGTAGTTTCTTAATACTATACCAAAATTACACCATTTATGTAATATTTGTCAAGGGGTAACTTATGCCTGTTTTCTTAAAAAACATAAGTGAATTCTGCTATAGATAAAAAACTGCTAAATAGCACAAACAAAATAACTGCTAAAATAACTCCGATAATCAACATGCAGAAATAAGACCTTGCAAAGTTCTTTAAGTTTACATTCGTGCCACCACCAAATGCAAAAACAATTAACATAATGATACCTACACAAGGAATACAGAATAATAACTGATATCCAAAATATCCCCACATGGAAATAGGTTTATACTTCGGAGATGCTTCTACCATTGCATCAAGATTATATGCCGGCTGCGCCTGCACATATACTGTCTCAGGTTGCGGCTGTGGCTGCGGGGTTGGTGCAACAGTTTCTACCTTACCTTCGTTTCTACAAGTACATACTTCATTTTCTGCTAATTGTTTTCCGCAATTACTACAAAAACTCATTTGTTCTCCCTCCCAAGGTTTTCTTTATTGTATTAATACTTATTCTACCACGAGTTTACCAAATTGAAAAGAAGTATCCTGCAAGTGGTGACAATACAATCATGATAACCGAAAAGGTAAAGGATGACATGGAAATCAACGTCGCTCTCTGCTTAGAGGGAAACATATCCTGCAAGAGTGCATCTGTTCTCACCTGCAGGGCATCATCTGCCATGGCAGACAGAAAACCACCCAAAACCATAATTGCTATCAGTCCGGAGTGTTCCAACAACACACCCACTACAACGCCTAATCCACACATCACATATATCTTTATGTATCTTACTGCTTTGGCCTTTAAGATAATCCGTGAGCCAGCGATTCCACCCAGTTCCATGATAAGCAGTGCAATTCCCAATCTCCAATCGTCCAGTCCAACAGAGGTAAGCCTTGCCTGTAAAAAGAAAAGAAGCAAAACGTCTATGGCTCCAACAAAAGAGTTGGCAAACATCAGTCTCGTTGCTCTGCCGTTCCTTTTTAAAAAGCGGATACTTTCTGTAAAATGCTTTACCATACCACTTATCATGTGACAGATAATACCGATAGCATTTTCCAGATTATCTTCAAGATTCTTTTCCTGTGTTTTCTCATCTATCCGAATCTCTACCAATCCGCTCATAACTACCATTGTAACCACATGGGTAAGTGCACTGACCAAATATGCCATCTGATATCCCATCCAAAAAGCCATTCCGGCGCATAAGGTAGAAATCCCGCTTCCGATTCGATAAATAATCATCTGATTAGAAGAATAAGTTTCATATTTTTCTTCCTGACCTACACTTTTTAAGGAATCATATGCAAGTGCATCACCGGAACCGGATGCAAAATTGTAATTCAGTGCATGGAAAACAAAAGACAAACACACCAAACCGAGTCCTTTGGAAAACACCATAATCAGATTGCCGATAACTGCCATGATATGACTTATCATCAGCATTCTTTTTCTACCATACCTATCTGCTAATATTCCGGAAGGGATTTCAAATATCAGGCTGGTAATATGAAATACGGTTTCCGCTATACCGATTTCTACAAGGGAAAAACCGCGAACTGCCAAAATCGCAACCCATGCACCTGTAATCGACAGGTTTCCCAGCATGGAAGAAATATATAATAAGTTTATTTGTTTCTTAATTTTGAACATAAAAAAATCTCCTTTATCTAATTTCTTACAGAAGTTATCTGCTGCAAAAATGATAAGGAGATAATGCAAACCTTCCTAAAAATGGGCGCACTATCCCCCTAAAGGGGATAAATGTAACCTTTTTTCAGTTGAAGATTTCTCATTGTCCAATACATAATCTTTTCCTTTTCTTAAAACTACATCTGTATATTAGCATTGTTCTAAGAGTATGTCAAACTCACCTTACTATAAGTTTATTCTTCATTTTCCTCTTCCGGGTAATCTGCTATCATTTCTTTCACAATATCCATGTCAATCATAAGATTTCCTTCATATAATCCCACAGGAATCTTTCCCTCAAGACCACAGACTGCAGGATACATCTCCTGCTCAAACTGATAGATAATCACTTTTCGCTTGTAAGGGTCTATCATCCAATATTCCTTTACTCCGGCTTCCCGGTATTTTTCCAGCTTCTTGATACAATCTTTGCGTTTCGTAGAAGGAGAAAGCACTTCTAAAACAAAGTCCGGTGCTCCCAGTATTCCCCAACGCTTCATCTTGTTCTTATCACATAGGATTAACACGTCCGGCTGAACCATTGTCTTATTATCACAATTGAGGCGCACATCCACAGGGGATATCATGGGAATACATTTCCCTTTATTCCCATATATATAGTTTGCAATCTGGCGATAGATCTCTCCGCCGATTTGCTGATGGTCACAGGTAGGTGCCGCCATGTCATAAATCACGCCGTCAATAAGCTCTACCCTTCTCTCATCCGGCAGGGCATAATAATCCTCTACTGTATACTCACCTTGTTTCTTATTATCCCCATATTCAGGTGTACTTTCACAAAATACGGATGCAAACGCTTCTCCTTCAAAAAAGCGTTCCAATGCCTGCAGAGTCTCATACCTGGGAGACCTCGTTTCTCCGCAGAATATCTTCTGTACTGTTCCCAGTGGCACACCGGTAAGCTCCGCAATCTGCGCATAGGAATATCCTTTTTGACGCTTGACTTCTTTCATTTCTTCTATCGTCATGATATCGCCTCCCCCTTATATGCACATTATATCCTTTTCTTAACCGTTTTTCAACCGTTTTGTTTCCATTTTTGTTCTTAACACATTTTTTACGGGATTTCTGCATATAAATTAACTATAATCAAAATGTAATCTTACATAGATTTCCGTGTAAAAGGGAGTAGCCGGCAATCCATCGATGTATTTTAGGCGTCACTACGGGTTATATGCCCCGCTTAAAGTTGAAATGGCAAGACTTTTATTGCAGAAGAGTAATTCTGCAGTAAAAGTCTTTTTTTTGCCGACGACATGGATTTTTTGATTTAAGGAGGATTTTATGGATTTCTTAGTAAACGGCTTATTATCGATTACTTGGCAACAAGCAGCGATGTATCTTATTGGATTATTGCTGATTTATCTTGCCGTCAAAAAGCAGTATGAACCTGCACTGCTTCTCCCCATGGGATTCGGTGCCATACTCGTAAACCTTCCCGCCACCGGTGTTCTGAATCAGAATATTGCCGGTATCGGTGAAACAAACGGCATTATCGAATGGCTCTTCCATGTAGGAATTGAAACTTCGGAAGCCCTGCCGATTCTTCTGTTTATCGGTATTGGTGCCATGATTGATTTCGGACCGCTTCTCTCTAACCCGGTTATGTTCTTATTCGGTGCGGCAGCACAGTTTGGCATCTTTGTTGCCATCTGCATTGCGGTGCTTCTCGGATTTGATTTAAAAGATGCAGCTTCCATCGGTATTATCGGTGCCGCTGACGGACCTACCTCAATTTTAGTTTCGCAGATGCTGAAATCTAACTACATAGGTGCAATTGCCGTGGCTGCTTACTCTTATATGGCACTGGTTCCTATCGTACAGCCTTTCGCCATCAGACTGGTTACTACAAAAAAAGAACGTTGCATCCGTATGAATTATCAGCCGGGTACGGTTTCTAAGCAAATGCGGATTGCTTTTCCCATTGTAGTAACATTTATCGTGGGACTGATTGCCCCCTCTTCGGTTGCACTGGTTGGTTTTTTAATGTTTGGTAACCTGATTCGTGAATGCGGAGTTTTAGGTACACTCTCCGATGCTGCACAGAATATTCTTTCAAACCTTATTACATTACTCCTTGGTATTACCATCGCCTTCAGTATGCAGGCAGAATCTTTTGTTCAGATTGACACGTTGCTTATTATGGGAATCGGTCTTCTTGCTTTTATCTTTGATACGATAGGCGGTGTATTGTTTGCAAAACTCATGAATCTTTTCTTAAAAGAAAAAATTAACCCTATGATTGGAGCCGCCGGAATTTCTGCTTTTCCCATGTCGTCCCGCGTGGTACAAAAAATGGCGCTGCAGGAGGATTCCCAGAATATTCTGATTATGCACGCTGCGGGAGCCAATGTATCAGGACAAATTGCTTCGGTTATTGCGGGTGGGCTAATTATTCATCTTGTAAGTTCTTATTTATAAGTCAATGGAGGGCATGTATTATGACAGAAACTTTTTTTATTGCCTTGAAAATTATGGGGCAGGGAATGCTGGGTATCTTTGTTTCTATCCTACTTATTATGTTGGTGATTTATATTCTCAGTAAAGCCGGGCAAAAATAAGATACTTTGATTTCACTGTCTTGTCAGTAGGAATAATTAGGTGTATATTAGTTAGAAAACACCTTGAAAAGGAGAATTTCCATGGACAGACAAAATTTAACTCTGCTTACGGATCTTTATGAGCTTACCATGATGCAAGGTTATTTCAAACACAAAGACCGCAATGAAACGGTTATTTTTGATGCTTTTTACAGAAATAATCCCTGCGGCGGAGGTTACTCCGTTACAGCAGGATTGGAACAGTTAATTAAATATATTAAAGAATTACATTTTTCCAAAGAGGATATTGAATATTTGGAAGGACTCGGAATTTTTGATTCGGATTTCCTTGATTATCTTGCTAATTTCAAATTCTCCGGTGATATTTATGCCATTCCGGAAGGAACCGTTGTTTTTCCAAGGGAACCACTTGTTAAGGTGATTGCTCCTATTATGGAGGCCCAGCTTATTGAAACTGCCATTTTAAATATTATTAACCATCAGAGCCTGATTGCCACAAAGGCTGCAAGAGTTTGTTATGCTGCAAAAGGCGACGGTATTATGGAATTCGGACTCCGCCGTGCGCAAGGTCCCGACGCCGGTATTTACGGTGCCAGGGCCGCTATGATTGGTGGATGTATTGGAACTTCCAACGTTCTCTGCGGTCAGCTTTTCGATGTTCCTGTAAAGGGAACCCATGCACACAGCTGGATTATGAGCTTCCCGGATGAGTACACTGCCTTTAAAACTTATGCGGACATGTACCCTTCTGCCTGCATTTTGCTGGTAGATACTTACGATACCTTAAAATCCGGCATACCAAATGCCATTAAGGTATTTACTGAACTGAGAGAAGCCGGTGTTCCTCTTACCTTCTACGGAATCCGCTTAGACAGTGGTGACCTTGCTTATCTATCCAAAAAAGCACGTAAAATGCTTGATGAGGCAGGCTTTACCGATGCCGTTATTTCTGCTTCCAATGACCTTGATGAATACTTAATTGAAACATTAAAAGCGCAGGGGGCTGCCATTACATCCTGGGGTGTCGGCACAAACCTGATTACTGCGAAAGACAATCCTGCATTCGGTGGCGTTTATAAGCTTGCCGCGATTATGGATGAAAACGGAAACTTTATTCCCAAAATTAAACTTTCCGAAAACTCAGAAAAAGTTACTAACCCTGGAAACAAAACTATCTATCGTGTTTATGATAAAGAAACAGGTAAAATTAAGGCCGATTTAATCTGTCTGGTAGGGGAAACCTTTGATGAAAACGAAGCACTTCTTCTTTTTGACCCGACTGAACCTTGGAAAAAAACAAAGCTTCCTGCCAGTTCTTATACACTTAGGGAATTGCTTGTTCCTATTTTCCAAAAAGGAGTGTGTGTTTATGAATCTCCTAAGGTAATGGATATTAGGGAATATTGTATAAAAGAAAAAGATACCCTTTGGGATGAAACAAAACGTTTCGTAAATCCTCATAAGGTGTATGTGGATTTATCTAAAAAGTTGTATGATATTAAAATTGATTTGTTGGATCAAATGAGCGAGAAATAAAAAACGGAGTGCCGCAATTGCGACACTCCACTTTTTTCTCTATCTGAATATTATTCTTCAGACTTTGTTTCTTCTTTTACTTCTTCTGACTTTTCATCGTTTTCCTTTGTTTCATCAGAATTTGCTTTTTTCTTTCTCTGTGTAACGATTGCTGCTGCACCTAAACTACATAACAGAACCGCTGCCACAGGAGCTGCTGCGTTACCTGCACTTTCTTCCTCTGTTGCTTCTCCAGCCACAGTTGCGTCATTTGCAGGTGCTTCTGCCACATCTTCTGTTGTAGCTGCCGCAGGTAATTCATTTACCAATCTTGCAACACCGAGTACAGAAGGATTATTATATCCGGTTCCCGTTTCATCATACCAGCTTAAGGTACCGCTACGTGTTCCTGCTGCAGAAGCGTCATTTATCTGAAGTTCCAGACCGATTAATGTATCTGCTGCAGGCGTAAGTTCTGTCCACTTAAATGCTGCTTCTACCACATATCCGGTATCTGTCGTCTTTGCAAAGGTTACTTCATTTTCTTCCAGACACTTCTCACCATTAAAGGAATGCTCATTATCAAAGTTGATTCTGTACTGCTTGTTTTCAGGTCCGTATGCGGAATTCTTCGTATTTAACTCATCAATAAATACTTCTATGGAATCCTGCTGATGAACTTCTTCATTTACTTTATTAAGTACAGCATCTTCTACTGTTGCATAAACATAAAGGTTTTCTTCATCCCAAAGCAGTTTGAATTCGGAAGTTACTTCTGAACCTAAATTAATGGTAAGCGGAACATTTGCTGCCTTGCTCCATGCTTCGTCAAGTTCACCGTCAACTGTAACGGTTCCTTTCGGAATAGATACGAAAGGTTTTAAAATTGCTTCTGCATAATATTTTGTACTGTTATCAGCGCTTAAAGTAGTATCATTAAATGCCAGTTTATTTGCACCGTCAGTAACAATCATATCAAAGCCGATTACTTTACCGATTACAAGACCATCTCTGGGGATAGTCGCTGTTACCTGATATCCTCCATCTGTTTCGGTCCCTTCACTGCGGGCTACTGTTACGATCTTCGCAGTAATACCTGCGGTCTTGCTGTTGTTAATATCTACATAGAAGGTTACAGCATCTTCTGCATCCTTTGTAGCGTCCTTAACATCAGCCTGAATCTGAAGTTCTGCACTGTTCCAGATAGGTGTAAAGGTTACTTCTGTTGTATCATTACCAAAGGTATAGGAAGGATTTCCTTCATAAGCATCTTTTTCTGCTAAACTCATGGAAATCTTCTGTGTTGCGGGTTCCAACTTACTGGGATCTACAATGCCCCAGAAAGCAGGTTTTACTTTATAGTTGTCATCAAACAATAAAGGACACTGTGTCTGGGTTCCGTCTGCGCCTCCGCCTACGCTTGCATTAGACTGCAGCCAGGAGTTGCCATCGATAACACCCCAAACAATCATACCGCCAACTTCTACGCCTTCACTCTGTAACTTTTTCAAGGATTCATAGATTTCTTTATAACGGTATGCCTGCTTATTATACTCATCCTTTAACGTTGCTTCTGTTCCGTCAAAGGTGTTACTTGCCTTAATATCCAGCTCTGTCAACTGGATTTTACCTACCACTGCCGCATATTGTCTTGCGGCATCTTCCATTTGCTCCATAGTGGGAGAATCAATATTGTGATGGGCCTGCATACCCATAGCATCAATTCTGGTTCCTTCGGCTTCCTTAACTGCCTTCAACAATTCTACGATAGGACCTACCTTGGACGGTGTACTGTCGTTATAATCATTATAATAAAGTTCTACATCTGCCGGAGCATATTTATTTGCATAACGGAATGCATTAATAATAAATTCATTACTCTGGTATACTTTCCACCAGCTTGATTTTGAACCATGAGTATCATCTGTAAGGCTGTCATTTCCGCCTTCTACGTCACTACGGTATGTTCCTGTGCTGTCACTGACAGCTTCATTTACAACATCCCAGCCATAGAATAAGCCTTCATATTTACTTCCTTCACCTGTAAAATGAGTAAGAACGGTCTTGATATACCATTCCAGACGCTTATCCATCTCTTCTGCAGAAACATAATCTTTGTTCTTATCATAATCTTCATGGAAGAACCATTCCGGAGTCTGTGAATGCCATACAAGCACATGACCGCGGACAGAAATCTGATCTTCCGGATTTTCTTCATTCCATTTTACAATATAATCTAAAATTGCCTCTGCACGGGAGTAATCAAGTACAGGAACCTCAATGGTTTCCCCATTTAAAGTATCTGTTGTTGTTCCGGGACAGGTACCGTTACTGTATCCAAACAGTGCATCCGGCTTTAATTCGTTGCCGAGTGTCACACTGTTAAAATGCTTGGTTACCAAATCCATTAAAGGCTTATCATTAATTTCGGAACCCACAATAGACACACCGGCAATGACATCATCACCAAAATCTGCCGTAAAAGTATCTTTTAAGTTGGGAACACCTTTTTCAATAGATGCAGTCGCCAGGTTCATATCTCTCAAAGACACACCGGTTACATAGTATTCACCTAAAACACATACGCCTGAACCGTAATCTGTTCCCTGCTCAAGCAGACGGATTACTACTTTATCCATACTTCCGGCTGCTGCGACTTTAAACTTGCCTTCAAATTTGGTCCACTTACCGGGAGTAAGCTGCTGGCTGCAGGAACCTGTAAGTTCTGCAGAATAAGAACCCAGGTAAGTGGTATTGCCGTCACTCACTACATAAGGTGCAAAATCTACCTGTCTCTGGTTTGCAGGTGCACCTTCATAATCATCGGAAAGCATTGCATAAAACTCATATGCATATGTATGACCGTTTTCTACTACAGCCGTGATATCCTGTGCAAAACAGTCGGAAGGCAGTGTCCTGTTATTAATTACCGCATAAGTAGTAATATCATTTACAATAGGCGTATCGCTTACTGCTGTGGAAAAGGTTGCTTCGCCTTGTTCAACATCCCATGCGGAAAAATCATCTGTATCAAAATTTCCGTTGATGATGATATTTTCGCCATAAGATTCGTTCACTTCAGAAGTAAACGTAACCGGTTCATCACTAATATCAGCAGTTAAAGAGAAGGTCACACTCTTAACTTTCGCTTTTGTAGTACCACTGTTTAATGACATAATAGAGAAATACTTTACCTCTGCACCTGCTGTAGGAATAATTTCCGGATTTCCGTAGGAAACAGGTGTACCCTCTTTATTGGTTGAATCAAAGTCAGCCTGTGTATGTAACTTAAATGCCAAGTCTGCTACATTACCTTCAGATACATCAAAAGTCACTTTACTGATCGTCGTCACATCGATTTCACTGGGAATATTATAAAACTGTGACTGATACTGTCCCTCAAAGGTAATATCAAGTTCTCCGTCCGAAGAAACGCTAGATGTCACACCCCAGCCTGTTGCCACTGCAACATCGTTAAAAGTGTAAGTTTTTTCTACGCCTTCCGCATGTGCTTCTATGGATGAAATCGAAAAGCTTCCAATGAATAAAAGCAATGCCAGAAAAAACGCTGTTGTTCTTTTTAACATATAATTTTCCTCCCAAAAATTATAAAATACTTTGATACCTATGGTATCATTTTCCCGACAGAAACTCAAGGTGCACGATTAACTATTTATGAGTTCTGCCATATATAATGAAGCGGGTAATATTACCCTTTCATCCACTTTAAATCCGGGCTGATGAATGGTCTGACCGACCCCAGTTCCGATTTTTATATAACATCCCGGAATACTCTCCTCATAAAATGAAAAGTCATCTCCGCCCATAGATTGTTCCTGCGGCACCACCTGTAATTTCCGGCCTGTTGCAATTTCTTCTGCACATCTTACCATCTTTGCATCATTATAAACTGCAGGGGACCCCGGATGCCACTCAAATATTGCTTTTCCACCGTACGCTTTTGCTGTGTTTTCCACAATTTCCCGCATTCTCTTTTCGGTCAGAAGCCTATCCTCTTTGTCCATGGTCCTGACAGTTCCTTCTAAATAAGCTGTTTCCGGAATCACATTCCATGTATGCCCTGCTTCTAATCTTGTCACACTGATTAGCGCCGGATGAAAGGCATTTATATTTCTTGACACGACAGTCTGAAGTGCCTGGATAATTGCTGCTGCAATGGGCATGGGATCCACTCCGTCGTCAGGATGTGCGCCATGGCATCCGGCTCCTTTTACGGTGATAGCAAATTTATCTGCCGCAGCTGCCACATACCCTTCCCTTATACCAATCACACCTACCGCATTGGTCGGGTCTGCATGAAGGCCCCAGATTCTCTCCACATCCTCCATGACATCAGTTTCCAATATCTTCAGCGCGCCTCTTGCACTTTCCTCTCCCGGCTGAAAAATAATTTTTACCGTTCCTTTTAACTCTTCTCTTTTCTCATTTAACAGAATGGCACACCCTATTCCCGCCACGATATGAAAATCATGTCCACAGGCATGCATCTTTCCCTTTTCTTCGGAGGCATAAGAAAGTCCCGTTTCCTCCAAAATCGGCAAAGCGTCAATATCACATCGAAGCGCCTGCACCGGCCCTTCCTTTTTGCCTCTTACAATTGCCACCAATCCGGTTTCAAGCTCATAAGGCAGTATCTCTATCCCCTCTTTATCCAGAATATCTTTTATCTTCTTTGTCGTCTCATACTCCTCATAAGAAAGCTCCGGATGTGCATGAAACCACTCAAAATACTCCCGTAATCTTATCTCCAATTCCTTATAACCTTCCATTATCTATTACCTTCCCTTTATTTATTACCTTCCGACTTTTGTCCTAACTATATCCTCTCCACGGCCAGCAACAGGCAAAATAAATTCTCTGTAGGACCATGCAAAACGCCGGTACTTATGTGCTGTCCTTTAGCACATTATGTACCGCTGCGTTTTGGACCGAGCGAGAGCGTGTCCAAAGAGATTTTATTTGCCTGTTGCGTCCGTCAATTAACTCTTACTATTCGGATCCAATGCATCCCTCAGTGCATCCCCAATAAAGTTAATGGCCATCACCAGCACCACAATCACCACACCTGCGGGAATCCAAAGCCAAGGCTGTCTGGTAAGTACCGTAAGGGATTCTGCGCCGTTTAACATATTTCCGAGACTTGCTGTAGGCGGCTGCACCCCCATACCAAGAAAGCTTAGTGCCGCTTCATCCAACATGGAAAGAGCAAGCACAGATGTTGCATATACCAAAATAGGGGCTACCGTATTCGGCAAAATTTCCGAAAACAAAATATGTCTAAGAGGCATACCCGCCACAATATTTCCTTTAATAAAATTTGTTTCTCTTAAGTTTAAAACATTTCCACGAACCAGCCTTGCTATGCCGGGCCAATCCACAAATCCCAAAATCAAAATGATACTCCAAAGCCCCGGTTTAAAAATAGACGCCGCCACGAGTACAAGCAATATATAGGGAAATGACATAACCATATCCGTAAAACGCATAATAATCATATCTGCCACGCCGCCGAAATATCCTGCAATCAACCCGAGAATGACTCCCACCACAGTAGAAATTAATGTAGCCATAATACCAACCAAAAGAGAAATCCTCGTTGCATATAACAATCTGCTGAGTACATCTCTTCCGATTTGGTCCGTTCCAAGCAGGTGTTCCAAGCTCGGTGCACCGCTGAAAGTACCAACTATCTCATCGGGATGATAAGGCGCTATAACCGGTGCAAACAGTGCAGCTCCTCCCAATAAAATAAGTACTACCAGGCTACCCATAGCAAGTTTATGACGTTTAAAACGGCGAAACACAGTTTGTAAATAACTTTCGCTCGTAATATCTGCTTTGTTTTGTTTCTTCATATGCCTCTCCTAATCCAGCTGAATCGTTGGATCCACCAACGCATACACAATATCCGTTACCAGGTTTGCCAAAAGTACGACCACTGCCGAAAGCAAACATACACCCATAATCACCGGATAATCTCTCGCTGTAATGGAACTCATGGTCATAAGACCAAGTCCCGGCCAGGAAAACACCTGCTCAATAATCACTGCTCCGCCAAACAACATAGGAATCTGCATACCGATAACCGTTACAATGGGCACCAATGCATTTCTCAGAGCATGCTTGTAAATCACTTTGAATCTGCCGATTCCCTTTGCTTTTGCAGTACGCAGATAATCCTGCTGCAAAATTTCAAGCACTGCACTTCTGATATATCTGATGTTGCTTCCTGCCAAAGAAAATGCAAGAACCATAACGGGCATGACCATATGCTTCGCCACATCGAGAAAGCCTCCCTCTGTTCCCAGGGTTGTCATACCGCTTGACGGAAGAACTCCTAACTTTACCGTAAAAATATATATTAATAAAAGTGCCAAAAAGAAACTGGGAATACTGCTTCCTAAAAAGGAAAAAGTCACTACTGTATAATCCCCCTTAGAATATTGGTGAACCGCACTGTAAATTCCTGCCGGAATTGCAATGAGTAAACTCACCAGCAAAGAAACGCCCATAAGAAGTAACGTAGGTCCTAAATGCTCGGCTATCATACCGGCAACGGGCTGATAAGACCTTATGGAATAACCCATATTTCCTTGCAGAAGCTGGGAAAGCCACACAAAATACTGCACGTAAACAGGCTGGTCAAGTCCCATGGCAATTGCTTTTGCCTCAACTGCTGCCTCGGACACTCTGGGCCCCTGTAACATTTCAAGGGGACTTCCTGCAATACACATAATGACATAGTCAATAATGGTAATACCTATCAGCACGGGAATGGCAATTAAAATACGCTTTAAAATATATTTACCCATGAATGCCCTCCTTCCCTGCAGTTAACGGACAAGCCGAAAAATGTGCAGACACCTGCCCTGCCTCTTGATTTTCTGCCGCACAAATCTCTTGAAGTATAGGTTCCTTCTGCCCGCAAATGTCTGTAGCATGGGGGCATCTTGTATGGAAATGGCAGCCGGTGGGCATCTTTGTATTGTCAGCCACTTCTCCTTGCAGCAATTTATGCTCCTTTTCTTTCTCGAAAGGATCCGGAACAGGAACTGCCTCAAGCAAAGCTCTTGTATAGGGATGTGCCGGATGTGCAAATATCTCCTTCGCTTTACCGATTTCCACAATTTTACCCATATACATCACAGCGATTCTGTCACTGACATAGTTCACTGCACCCAGTCCGTGTCCTACAAAAAGAAGGGTAAGGTTCAGTTCTCTTTGCAGCTCTTTTAATAAATTTAAAATTTGGGCTTGCACCGAAACATCCAGGGCACTTACCGGTTCATCGCACACAATAAATTCCGGATTTAAGGAAAGGGCCTTGGCAATTCCGATTCTCTGCCTCTGTCCACCGGAAAATTCGTGCGGATATCTGCCCAACACATTTTTAGACAATCCCACCATATCCAAAATCTCAAGAATTTTCTTTTCCACATCTTCTTTGGTTGCAATTTTATGATATAGCATGGGCTGTGCCAAAATCTCAAATACATGCTTTCTCGGATTTAATGATGAATACGGGTCTTGAAATACCATCTGCAAATTGGTACGGATTTGCTGCATTTGCTTTTTATTAAGCCCTGAAATATCCTGGCCTTTATAATAAATTGTACCTTCCGTAGGTTTCTCAAGTCCTACCAATGCTCTTCCGATCGTGGACTTTCCACATCCGGACTCTCCCACTAGTCCCAGTGTCTCTCCCGGCATAATGGAAAAACTCACTCCGTCTACTGCTTTAATCTGTGCTGTAGTATGAGGAATAATCCCGCCTTTTACCGGATAGTACTTTTTTACGTTTTCCACCTGCATTAACGGTATTTTATTTTCTCCGCTCATGAAGGAATCCCTCCTTCCTTCATCACAATACATTTGGCTGTATGACCCTCTGAAAATTTATAATCAGCCTGAGGATTATCACATTCTTCCCTGCGATAAGCACAACGCGGTGCAAAACGACAGCCTTTCATGTCATCGTAATTTTCCGGTACCATACCCGGGATGGATGTAAGTCTCCTATTTTCATCGTCACGGATTGTTGGTATGGTATCAAGAAGTGCACGCGTATAAGGATGTCTTGGATTTTGAAAAATCTCTTTTACAGGACCTTCTTCAATAATCTGTCCTGCATACATTACAAGAACGCGGTCTGCCATATTGGCAACCACGCCCATATCATGCGTAATTAACACCATAGACATTCCGTTTTCTTTCTGCAGTTCTTTGAGTAATTTCATAATCTGCGCCTGAATAGTCACATCCAGTGCCGTGGTAGGTTCATCTGCAATAAGCAGTTTGGGATCACAGGACAGTGCCATGGCAATCATAACTCTTTGGCGCATACCACCGGAAAGGGTATGGGGATATTTTTTCATCACATCTTCCGGGGCCGGCATTCCTACCTTTCTAAGAAGACTGACCGCTCTCTTTTTTGCCTCATCACGGGAAAGCTTCATATGGGTTCTGATACTTTCCGTAATCTGATTCCCTACGGTAAAAACAGGATTTAAGGATGTAAGCGGATCCTGGAAAATCATCGTCATATGGTCGCCCCTGACCGTATCCATTTCCTTTTCTGTCAAAGCAAGAAGATTCTTTCCTTCAAAAAGAACCTCTCCTTCCGTTACCTTCCCACCTCTTCCAAGAAGCCCCATAACGGATAAAAAAGTAACACTTTTCCCGCAGCCGGATTCTCCTACCACGCAGACAACTTCTCCCTTATCTACCGAAAAGTCAATATGATCAACACTGATATTTTTTCCGTAATCTCCTTTAAAAGCGGTGGTAAGCCCACGAACCTGAAGCAAATGCGACATTTCTTTTCCTCACTTGTCTGCACAAATACCACAGGATGTCTTACGCCACCCTGCGGTATTTCATTCAACACTTATTTCTATTACTACTACTGCACGATTTCCCAATTGTGGATATCGTTAAACATTCCGTATACATCAGCCTTCACGCCGGATACTCTCTTACTTACGGCACCCTGTGCACTGATTACATAAGCAGAAAACATTGCTACGTCTTCCTGCATTTTCTTATCTACAACAGTGTACTGCTCTTTTATCTTTGCAATGTCATCCGTTTCCTGGGATGCTGCCATTGCCGCGTCAATATCTGCATTATTATAACCTGTCCAGCTTCCCTCTCCGCTAAGGAGCCATGTTACATCGGGGTAAGGATCTACCGGTGCATAAGTATACTGCACTGCAAAGAAATCGTAGTCTGTTGTTCCGGCTATGGTCATAAGCGTAGCCAAATCAACTGTCTGCACTTCTACATTGATTCCTACATTTGCCCACTGTGCCACCATCACCTGTGCCGCATTGACAAAGGTACTGTCACCTGAATTTACGTAAAACTTAAGGGTCTTTGTTCCATCCCATCCTGCATCTGCCAAAAGCTGTTTTGCCTTTTCGGGATCATAGGGAAGTGGCGTAATGCTTTCATCAAAATAGGGACTTGCAGAAGAAAGGAATCCGTCTACAATCTCTCCGTTGCCCTTCATAAGCTGCTGCAATATCTGTTCTCTGTCGATGGCATATACAAGTGCCTGTCTCACTCTGGCATCTGTGATATTTGCCGTCTGTATAAATACCGACTGATTGGTAACCGGTGAACCATATACCACATTGACATTTTCAAGAGCTGCAATGCTCTCATAATCCTCCTGTGGAATTGCTGTCATGGTATGATGTGTCACATCAATTTCGCCTGACTGTAATCCCGCATAAACCTGACTACCATCCACAATCTTGAAATTTAATTTGTCAATCTTAGGCGCTCCCATCCAGTAATTTTCATTTGCCTGATAGGAAATATAATGATTAGCATCATAATCTGTTACCATAAAAGGACCGCTTACTACGTCAGGATGATTAAACCAATCCAGCGTCATCAGTTCTTCATCACTATACTGTTCCAAAACGTGCTTGGGTAGTGTACGCAAATAGCAAGCATAAGAATTCTGGAAAGTAACCATGGAAATGGGATATTTGGTAGTAAACTGAATCGTCTTATCATCAATTACTTTAACACCGGAGATAGCAGTGGCTCCGGCCTCTGTAAATCCGTCATCGCCAACACCTTCAAATACATAATACATCATGGTTGCGTTAGCAATCGTCGGACTTGCCAGTTTTAATACTGTATATTCCACATCTGCTGCCGTCACCGGTGTGCCATCAGACCATGTGGCTTTCTCATTAATGTGTACCGTAAAATTCACATTATCCTCTGTGGTAATGGAATCTGCCAGCATAGGCTGGAAATTCATCTCAGCGTCGAGCTGCACAAGGGGAAGAAATTCTAACCCTACCGCATAAACATTAATCCATGACTGGTCAATGGTCAGCGGATTCATTCCTCCCAAAGAATCTGTGATACCAATATTTACAATCTTTTCACCGCTTGATGCTGCACTTTCCGCCTGGGAAGTTCCCTCTCCTTTTTCTTTTGAAGATCCGCAGCCTGCCGTCATTACAAGCATTGCTGCTACAAGCATCATAAATAAAATCTTTCGTCCTAAATTTTTCATAACACATCTCCTCCTTCTCTTCTTGACAAACTGGCCAATCGGAGTTATATTACAATCACTTTGCAAGTAATTATTTTACTACACTTTTTGAAAAAGGTATATAGGAACTTTACATGAAAAATTTATTAAATTACCAGACTTCTGAATATGATTGCGGACCGGTATCCTTAATTAACGGCATCCGCTATTTATTTGACCGGGAAGAGGTTTGCCCGGATGCCATTAAATTTATCATGCTTTACAGTATGGATACCTATAATGAGGAGGGTGAATTATGCAAACACGGTACTTCCCCTGCTGCCATGAACTACATTGCAAGCTGGCTTAATCATTTTTCCTGTGCCAAAAAGTTCCCTATTCATTGTGAATATTTTTCCGGAGCAGAAGTTTCCATTTGCGAAAACGGTCCTATCGTAAATGCACTTAAACAGGGCGGCGTTGTGATTCTTCGTCTCTTCTTGGAAGTTCCCCATTATGTTCTTTTAACGGGAATCGAAGGAGATCGGATTCTCCTGTTTGACCCTTACTATGAAGAGCCGGACGATCCTGATTTTGATGAGGAATATCTTACAGACGAAATCACTTTTATCAATGATTGTCCCAAAAAAGCAAACCGCTCCGTCAGCATAGAGCGCATGAACCGTCTGTCAAAAGGTTACTACGAAATGGGCGACCATGCCTGCCGCGAAGCTTTGATTATGTTTAATACGAAAAAGAACTCTTAGTATATCAAAAAGGTGCAATTACGAATTGTAATTTGCACCTTTTACTTATTGCTCCATCTGTCTTCCCAAAAAGCCTGCCGCTGACTGCATCAGTTTCTGTTCCACTTCTCCCATTTTCCCTTTATCGGATGTACTGATAAGTACTACCGCACCGATCACATCCCCTTCACAGATAATGGGACAGACCGCTTCCTGCAAAAACTCATCCGATGCCCCACGTACAATGGGAATAAAGGCTTTTTCCCCTTTTGAAGCCATAACCATCTCTCTGTTGTTCATTTTATCTTCCAGCTCCTTGCTCAGTTCCTTTCCCAGCATCCCTTTCATTCCGCCGGACACCGCAATCACCTGATCTCTGTCTGCAATTACCGCAATATGACCGGATACCTGACATAAGCTTTCCGCATACTGCTTTGCAAAGGTATTCATCTCCCCGATAGGGGAATATTTCTTAAGGATAATTTCCCCTTCTCTTCCCGTAAATATCTCTATGGGATCACTTTCCCTGATGCGAAGGGTACGTCTTATCTCCTTCGGTATAACAATTCGCCCTAAATCATCTATCCTACGCACAATTCCTGTTGCTTTCATATATAAAAACCTCCATTTACAATCCTTGTATTTGAAACTAGTATCTGTAAATGGTGGAATTTTATACCTAACTTTTCACTATGTCATTATACCTGTCTAATATTCATTTCTCAAACTTCTCTCAAAAAGTTTTTTAAGCCTGTCTTTTGGCTTTGCATCTCCATATAAAATCTGATAAACTGCTTCGCAAATAGGCAGTTCTACGCCATAAGCTTTCCCCAGATTTCTTATCGCCTTTACTGTATAATAGCCTTCCGCCAGTTTATCAAATGCTTTCCCTTGTACCACACATTTTCCGTATGCCAGATTATGGCTGTGCTCTGAAAATAATGTTGCTTCATAATCTCCCAAATGGCACAATCCATAAACAGAACTTCCTTTTCCTCCCATCGCAACAATCAATCTTGCAATTTCACTGGTACCTCTTGCCATAAGTGCACCTTTTAAAGAAGATAAATCAAGTCCATCCAGCATTCCTGCTGCTATACCAATTACATTTTTCGCTGCTGCACCGATTTCATTTCCAATCAAATCGGTTCCATAATAAAACCGTATTAAATCACTGGAAAAGTTACGTATCAATTCATCTTTTATAAGTTCATTGTTACTGTCAATTACCATGCAATTCGGGACACCTCTATAGAATTCTTTCACGTGTCCGGGGCCTAACCATACAGCCACATGATTACTATATTCCAAACTGTCGGAAGCTACTTGTGATAACCGTCTTCCTGTTTCTATCTCAATCCCTTTCATACAAAGGATTATACTTTTATTCTTAATACCCATCACTGCCGGTACATTCATCACATCCTGCAAATGCTGTGCTGCCACAGAAACTATAATATAATCCGCGTCTTCTAATTTTCGATAATCTGTAACCAGATAAACACTATCCGGCAATTTCAAATATTCATTTTCTCTTGTTGTAAGCAAACGTTTCATATTGGCAGATTCTTCTCTGCCATACAAAACCACATTATGCCCTATTCTATCTAAATACCATGCGATAAAGCTCCCCCATCTGCCACAACCGATTACAAAAATATTTTTTTCTTTTTTCTTTTCGTCGGGAAATACAATCTCTTTCTGATACTTAATTTTAGATATATCTGCCTTCAAAATATCATTAATAGAAATTCCATAAACTTCTGACAGTTTCATCAATATCTCTACATCCGGAATTGCAGCCCCGGTTTCCCACTTCGAAACAGACTGCCTGGTAACAGCTAATCTACTCGCTAATTCACCCTGTGTAATTTTATAATATTTCCTAAGACCGGATAAGTATTCGCCGATTTCTACGCTGTTCATATCATTACCTCCGTATTCATTATAATTCATTTATAATTATTTTGAAAGCAACCCGCATTCGCATATAGCATGGTTTTTGTACATATACCAATTTTTCTTGCACTTTCCTCAGTTTCGTTGGGTTTGTTACTCAGTTTTATACCAACTTTCCTTGCTCTTTCCTTTGTCTCGTTGGGATATTTTCCCGTGCCTATACCAACTTTTGCTTCTCTTCTTCTCATTTCGTTGGTATATTTGCCTGTAATTATACCAACTTCTTTCCCTTTTCCTCTATCTCGTTGGGTTCCTTACCACTTATATATGTTTTTGGTTAATGAACCTTCCAATACAACCAAAAAACGCACTTCCGGGCAAACCCTTCTGTGCATTTTCATTACTAACTCAATAACTTGCGATATTTCCTTCTTCAAAATCCGGAATAAAACTTTCCTTTGCAGTATCTCCTTCCTGAATAAAGGCATTCTTCACTCCAAGACCAATCATATAATCAAGAACATTTTCATATTCCCGTTTTGTCACCCTGCGGCAAAGTTCTTTGCAATCTTCCCGCTCCTTTAACCGTTCAAACGGAGTATATTGATTCATCAAACTGATATACACCCTATCGCCATAATTTTCGTAAACATAGCGGATGACTTCCTTGGCATTTTTCTTATGACCGGGCAAAAGCAGATGCCTTACTATCACGCCTTTTTGCATCATCCCATTCTTATCAAAAACCGGCTCACCGACAATTTCTACCATGGCTTCAAGTGCACTTTTTGCCACCTCCGGGTAATCCGGTGCATGGGAAAACCTCTCTGCCAAGTCCTCTTGCATATATTTAAAGTCCGTAAGAAAAATATCTACAATTTCTTTAAGGCTTTTAATGACTTCCGGCTTTTCATATCCGCTTCCATTATAAACGATAGGAAGGGTTAATCCTTTTTTCCGGGCATCTAAAACAGCCTCTATGATTTCCGGTACATAGTGATCCGGTGTTACCAAATTAATATTGGCGGCTCCTTGGTTTTCAAGTGCGAGAAATATTTCCGACAATTGTAATCCGGAAACTTCTCTTCCCTTTACCGCCGCCGCAATTTCATAATTCTGGCAATAAATGCAACGAAGATTACACCCTGAAAAAAATACCGTTCCTGAACCGGTCACTCCGGAAATACATGGCTCCTCCCACATATGAAGTGCGGCTCTTGCCACAATGATTTTGTTGTCGGAAAGACAGTATCCCTTTTGTCCTTTATCCCTTTCTGCCATACAATTTCTGGGGCAAAGATTGCAAGGGCTATTCGTTATCTCCATATCGCTCATCCCACTCATCTCTGGGAATTGCGGTGATATTCCCTACATCATAATATATTTCATAAAAAATATTAATCCAATATTCTTTGTCGTCTGTCATGTCTGAAACATGTGCACAACTGTACGGATTGGCAAAAGCTTCCCTAAACTGCGGAACTACCACAATACCATCCCCATTGGGATCTGCCTTATCAGCTTTAATCAGTTCAATTCGCTCATTTTCTTCCCTGTAGATTCTTGCCACGTTTACCAGATTTTCAAGATAGGTAAATGCAAACCATAAGCAAAGAATTCCCACCAGGCTGTATTTTGCTCCTTTTAAGACCAGTTCCTTATCTACATCAATTTCCATTATTCCGGAGAGCACCGCTATCATTAGGAAAATACCTGCTCCGAAAAACGCCCTGTCTGTTGTAGTGGGAATAATTGCAAGCACATAGGCAGTTGCCGCCGCTGCCACTAAAAACAGTACACTTGTATTTGTTCTGATCTGTTTCCATTCTTTCAACTTCTTTTGTAATACCAAAAATACAAGCACCACAATCATAATGATAAGCAGTTCAAAGAATAATTCCCTGACCGTCACGGTAGTTTTATAGATTCTGGAAAGAAGCCCTACCAGACCTGTATAACTTCCTTCTGCCATGGTAGCACTCCGGCTTCTTACACCCGGTGCGGAAATCATCCCCAGAATTCCCAGGCACATACCTGCTACACCTGTAATCATAAAAGGATATATTTTCTTCTGACCTGCTTTTTTTCTGTCCCACACGAAATTTGCCGCAAACATCAGTACCAGAAGCAGTCCCCCACCTGAAGTATTTTCATTGCACCAGCCTGCAAGTACACCAAAGAGCAGTGTTCCTATAGCAAGCAAAATGGGATGCTTAATATCATCTGCTTTCTTTAAGAAGCGCCTGTAAAAAGTAACGAATCCGAGAATAAACACACTTCCCCACAGATAATTACAAGCTCCGCATATCCAAAGCATGGTTTGTCCGAAATCAACCGCATATCTCCACAAAAATACCACTATCAAAAGCAGTAAAAATATATCATGCTTTTTCTTTTTGCTCACATTATGGTACATCAAAAGAACAAGCACTCCAAACATGAAACTGTTTACGACATTAAAAACATGCTTGTCCACTGCAAGGGAAAGTCTGATATTAAACTGTCCGATTACGCGTCCGCTATTGGATAAATATTCTCCGTACTGCTGCTTAATTAAATCCCACAGAGAATCAGCTTGTCTTACCTGATAAGCATAAGCATAATCATCCGAGAGATACGGCGTCAGCAAATTGTATGCATAAATGGCTATGATTGCTACCACAATTATCAGAAAAAATATTTGTTTTCTATGTTTTTCCCAAAAATTTTCCACCATCTTATCCTCTTTACAATAAATATAATCCATTATATTTTACCAAATGCATTTTTATTATGCAACCAACGATATTTATGGTATACTTTAGAGTGTCAATTTTATCGAAAATATCTGATTCGAAAAGAGTATAAAAATAATGAACGAAAAAGTATTACGCACATTAGAATATAATAAAATCATAGATACCTTAACCGAAAAAGCAGGCTCTGAACCGGGTAAAGAGCTTTGCCGCTCACTGATTCCCATGACGGATTTAGATGCAATTGAGCTCGCACAAAAGCAGACAGGTGACGCCCTTACCATGCTTTTTCAAAAAGGCTCTACCTCCTTTGGCGGAAATAAGAATGTTTCCATGGCACTTCGTTCTTTGGAAATCGGCAGTACCTTATCTGCCTCTGAACTTTTAAAAATAGCAGGGCTTTTAGATAATGTTAACCGCATAAAAGCATATGGACGTAAGGCAAAGGACGATGACAAAGAAACCTCTTTGACGGAGTATTTTGAACGCTTAGAACCTTTGACTCTTCTTGCGGGAGAAATCCGCAGATGTATTTTGTCAGAAGAAGAAATTGCAGATGATGCCAGTTCAGGCCTTAAACATATCAGAAGAAGTATGGCTCTTACCAATGACAAAATTCATTCCCAACTTACTTCCATGGTAAACGGCTCCTACCGTACTTACTTACAAGACGCCGTCATTACCATGCGCGATAACCGCTATTGTATTCCTGTAAAATCCGAATACAAAAGCCAGGTTCCCGGAATGGTTCATGACCAGTCTTCCACAGGTTCTACTTTCTTTATTGAGCCTGCCGCTATTGTGGAACTGAATAATAAATTGAAAGAACTTTCCATTCAGGAAAAAGAAGAAATTGAAAAAATACTTGCGAACTTAAGTGCACAGACCGGTGAGCATACCTTTGAAATTCAGGAAAACCAAAAAATTATGACTTTCCTTGATTTTACTTTTGCCAAGGCTTCTCTTGCCATGGACCAAAATGCCACCAAACCGGTTTTTAACACAACCCGGTATATTAATATCCGCAAAGGAAGACATCCTCTTTTGCCCGCAAAAAAAGTAGTTCCCATTGACATTCATTTGGGGAAAGATTTTGATTTGCTGGTGATTACCGGTCCCAATACAGGTGGTAAAACCGTTTCCCTAAAGACTGTAGGCCTCTTTACCTTGATGGGGCAGGCAGGACTTCACATTCCGGCACTGGACCGTTCGGAGCTTTCTGTCTTTACAGAAGTTTTTGCCGATATCGGAGATGAACAGAGTATTGAGCAAAGCCTCAGTACCTTCTCCTCTCATATGACCAGCATTGTTTCCATCTTAAAGCAGGCAGATGAAAATTCCCTTTGCCTCTTTGATGAATTGGGCGCCGGTACAGACCCCACGGAGGGTGCGGCCCTTGCCATTGCCATATTGGATCATTTGCATACACGGGGAATTAGGACCATGGCTACCACACACTATAGTGAGCTTAAGGTTTATGCCCTTTCCACAGACTTTGTGGAAAATGCCTGTTGCGAATTTAATGTCGAAACGTTATCGCCCACGTACAGGCTCTTAATCGGCGTTCCCGGAAAAAGTAATGCTTTTGCCATTTCTTCCAAACTGGGACTTCCCGATTACATTATTGCAGCTGCCAATGAACAAATCGGCAGTGATGATAAAAGCTTTGAAGATCTCCTCTCAGATTTGGAAGCAAGCCGCATAACTATTGAAAAAGAACGCTTGGAAATTGCTTCTTACAAGGCAGAAATTAAAACTCTGAAAGAGCGGTTACAAACCAAAAACGAAAAAATAGACAACGCTAAGGAGCGAATTTTGCGGGAGGCCAATGAACAGGCCCGCGAAATCCTGCAGGAAGCAAAGGATGTGGCCGATGAAACCATTCGCATTTTCCAAAAAGCAGGTCCCGGTGCTTCTCTGAAGGACTTAGAAAAATCCCGTGAAAAGGTCCGCGGCAAAATCAATGATAAAAACGACAAACTTGCCATCAAGCAAAAGGAAAACAAGGCTCGCAAGGAACTGAAACCGGAACAGTTACAAAAAGGGGACAGTGTAAAAATTCTTTCCATGGGACTTACGGGAACGGTAAGTTCTCTTCCGGACCAGAAGGGCAATCTTTTCGTTCAGTGCGGTATCATCCGTTCACAGGTAAATATTAAAGATCTTGTTCTGGTAAATGAGGACACTGTGCAAAGTAAATCACCTTTGCAACGCACGCAAACCGGCAGCATGAAAATGTCCAAGTCCATGCATATTTCTTCCGAAATTAATCTACTCGGAAAAACCGTGGACGAAGCGCTCTCCGAACTTGATAAATATCTGGATGATGCTTATCTTGCACATTTATCTACCGTGCGGGTTGTACACGGAAAAGGTACCGGTGCCCTTAGAAGTGCCGTTCATAACCATTTAAAACGAATCAAATATGTTAAGAATTACCGTCTGGGCGAATACGGTGAGGGTGACGCAGGTGTCACAATCGTGACTTTTAAAGAATAGAAAGGGATAGGTGTTTTATGGGAAACAGACAAAAAATATTAATTGTAGATGACGATGCAAATATCGCAGAACTGATATCTCTTTACCTTACCAAAGAATGCTTTGATACCATGATTGCGGAAGATGGGGAGACCGCGCTGCTTATGGCAGATTCATTCGCACCCAATCTGATTTTACTTGATTTGATGCTTCCCGGAATTGACGGCTATCAGGTATGCCGTGAAGTCCGTGCCAAATCCTCCACTCCCATTATCATGCTTTCTGCAAAAGGTGAAATTTTTGATAAAGTGTTAGGCCTGGAACTGGGTGCCGACGATTATATGGAAAAGCCATTTGACACCAAAGAACTGGTTGCCCGTGTAAAAGCCGTACTCAGACGATATAAACCGGTTGCAACAGTTCCAGATGCACCTGATGTAAAGCGTGTAGAATATCCTGACCTGATTATCAATCAGACCAACTACTCTGTTGTTTATATGGGCAATACCGTAGAAATGCCGCCCAAGGAATTGGAGCTTCTTTACTTCCTTGCCGCATCTCCCAACCATGTATTTACCAGAGAACAGCTCCTTGACCAGATTTGGGGCTATGAATATATCGGTGATACAAGAACCGTAGATGTACATATCAAACGTCTGCGCGAAAAGATAAATGACCATACTAATTGGCGCATTGCCACCATTTGGGGTATCGGTTATAAATTTGAGGTACGCTAATGAGAAAAACTCTCTATTTAAAATTTCTTCTGGCATATTTTATTTTTGGTTTTTTTGGCTTTTTGGTTGTCGCTACTTTTGTGGACAGCATGACAATGGAGCATTTGAAAAGAGAACGTGCAGATGCTCTTTACAAAGAAGCAACCTTAATTGCCAATACTTATGCCGCTGACTTGTATGATAACGAAACATCCCTTGATACCGTAAAAAAGCAATTGGATGCTTTGGATGCCTACCTTTCCTCCAGACTGTGGATTATCAATCCTTCAGGGCGAATGGTTTTAGACTCCCAGGCTCCCATCGATGTGGAAAATGAAACTGTTATTACCGATTTTGACCCAACGGTTACCGGCAGTTCCCATTATACAATCGGCAACTTTTTCGGTAGTTTCAAGGAAGAACAATTAAGTGTTTTTGCACCGATTACCTCAGCTTATAAGGTACGGGGTTATGTAGTAATCCATTATCCTATGAGTAATCTCGAAGCTTCCTGTAACGGACTTTTGAACATTTCCTATTTAATGCTTGTTATTTTATTTTTACTTTCGCTGATTATTTTAATTTTCTTTACGGAAATGGTCTATTTGCCGCTTCGCAGAATTACAGAGGCCACCGAACAATATGCCGCCGGAAATATGCACTATGAATTCCAGGTGGAAAGTGATGACGAAATCGGTTATCTGGCTGCCTCCCTAAATTATATGGCAAGCGAAATTGCCCGCGCAGAAGACGACCAGAAAAAATTTGTTGCCAATGTCTCTCACGACTTCCGTTCTCCATTAACTTCCATTAAGGGTTACTTGGAGGCGCTCATTGACGGCACCATTCCAGAGGAGCTGCATTCCAAATATTTGAACATTGTTTTAAATGAAACGGAACGGCTTACCAAGCTTACCAACAGCCTTTTAATCTTAAACAATTTAAATACCAAAGGCATGCTGCTTGACATTACCAGTTTTGATATAAACCGCATCATCCGTAATACGGCTGCCTCCTTTGAAGGTACCTGCAGGCGCAAAACAATCGCCATTGAACTTATTTTGACCGGCGATGAATTATTGGTAAATGCTGATATCGGCAAAATCCAACAGGTTCTCTATAACCTCCTTGATAATGCCATTAAATTCAGTCACCAGGATTCTATTATTAAAATCGAAACCACCGAAAAGCATAACAAAATTTTTGTTTCCGTCAAAGACAGCGGTATCGGAATTCCTAAGGATGACCTGAAATTAATTTGGGACCGTTTTTATAAATCGGATTTATCCCGTGGCAAGGACAAAAAAGGAACCGGCCTCGGACTTTCCATTACCAGGGAAATTATTCATTCCCATGGGGAGCATATCAACGTCATCAGTACGGAAGGTGTAGGAACCGAGTTTATCTTCTCTCTGCCGGTAGCGGATTACGATGAAGATTAAATTGTTAAAATACATCCTGCTTGCAAATCAGAAAGGATTACAACATGAACATTATATTACATCAGCCGGAAATTCCGGCAAATACAGGTAACATAGGCAGGACCTGCGTGGCCACAGGAACAAGTCTTCATTTAATTGAGCCTTTGGGATTTCGCCTTAATGAAAAAGAAATCAAGCGTGCCGGAATGGATTACTGGGAGCACTTAGATGTAACCAGATATATGAACTTTGACGAATTTAAAGAAAAGCATCCCGGTGCCAAAATCTGGATGGCCACCACCAAAGCAAAACACGTTTATACAGATGTAACTTTTGGTCCCGATGATTTTATCATGTTCGGAAAAGAAAGTGCCGGTATCCCGGAAGAAATTCTGGTAGATTATGAGGAAACCTGTATCCGGATTCCCATGATGCCCCAAATCCGTTCCCTGAACCTTTCCAACTCCGTTGCCATTGTTCTGTATGAAGCACTGCGGCAGCAAAACTTTTCGCAAATGCAGATGGAAGGGCAGCTCCATCGGTTACAGTGGAAAGATTAATCTTTACCCATAAAAATCGAAATCCTCCTTCGTATCTTTATTAAGAATACATAAAGGAGGATTTTTCTATGAAAAAAATATTTTTATTATCACTTACTATTCTCTCATCACTTTACCTTACGGCATGTGCAAACAACGATTCACAACCCGTACCGGTTAGTCCCACTTCTACTGACTCTCTGGCAATGACCGAAATTGTTACACCCTCTTCAAACACCATTACTGTAAACAGTAGCGAATCCGTCTGCGTCATCCCTGATATTGCACAAATTGTTTATTCTGTACGCACAGAAGCCAAAACTGCCGGCGATTGTCAGCAACAAAACGCAGCCGACGTTTCCAAGGTAATTGAATTGCTGAAATCATTGGGTGTGGAAGAGACTTCCATTCAAACTTCCGACTATTATATGCATCCTATTTATAATTACAGTAACAATACTGCCAAGGTCACCGGTTATGAAGCATCTACGTCCCTAACCGTATCTGATCTTCCCATAAGCGAACTGGATGCGATTCTTGCCGAATCTGTACTAAACGGTATTAACACTGTCCAATCCATTACATATATGGCAAGTGGTTATGACACAAGCTACCAAGAGGCGTTAACCAAAGCCGTTTCTGCCGCATATGAAAAAGCAAAAATTCTGGCAGCCGCTTGCGGTTCCGAAATTGGTAATGTCATTATGCTTCAGGAAACCAGCGGATATTCGCAGGCTCGTTATACGGACTATGCACGTACTAATATGGTCACTTCCTTTTCTGCCGCAAAAGAAGAGGCTCTTATGGATACTGCCGGTTCCATGATGCCCGGAGAGATATCTGTCGAAGCTTCTATTCTTGTGGAATACCAATTAAAATAAAAAATTTATTTTTCACCTCTTGACATAAACAATTAATATGATATCATTATGATATCAATTATAAATCAATTATGGAAAAAGAGGTGTATAATTTATGGAAGAAAAAATTCTATCAAAAAAGAAAAACGGAATGGCAGTTTTATTAACAATTATTTTGTTGTATTTACTTGCCGTAGTAGGTCTTATTTTCGGCATCGGTTTTTCCGGACCTTTTGCTTTCATCTGCTTAATTGTTCTTTGTATTGCATGGATTCCATTATGCGGCTTAAAAGTACTAAAACCTCAGGAAGCCCTGGTACTTACTTTATTCGGTAAATATATCGGAACTTTAAAAGGTGAAGGCTTCTACTGTGTGAATCCTTTTAGTGTCAGCATAAACCCTGCTGCCACTACCAAGTTAAGCCAGAGCGGTGACGTAAAGGATTCCGCTCCCGTAAACGCATTAGCACTTGCCGCAACCGGTACACATACGCAAACTGTAAATAAAAAGTTATCGTTAAAAATTATGACATTAAACAACAGCCGTCAGAAAATCAACGATTGTCTGGGTAATCCTGTAGAAATCGCTATTGCTGTCACATGGAGAATCACTGATACCGCCAAAGCAGTTTTTAATGTTGACAATTACAAGGAATTTTTATCTCTTCAGTGCGATAGTGCCCTTAGAAATATTGTTCGTCTTTATCCTTATGACGTGGCTCCCAATGTAGATACCACCGGTGACGGTGTTGCTGATGAGGGAAGCCTCCGCGGTTCCAGCGAAATAGTGGCACAGCGTATTAAGGACGAAATCCAAAACCGTGTAGACGAAGCCGGAATTGAAATTGTAGAAGCCCGCATTACTTACCTTGCCTATGCTACTGAGATTGCAGCCGTTATGTTACAGCGTCAACAGGCATCTGCCATTATAGATGCACGTAAGATGATTGTGGATGGTGCTGTAGGCATGGTGGAAATGGCACTGGAACGCTTAAATGAAAACAACGTAGTTACATTGGATGAAGAAAGAAAAGCGGCCATGGTATCCAATCTTCTCGTTGTTCTCTGCGGAAATCACGATGCACAGCCCATTGTCAATACGGGCACATTATACTAAATATGGCAGATAATGAAAAGAAACAAGTGCCGCTTCGACTCTCACCCAAGCTGTACAATGCAATCGCGGCATGGGCAGAAGATGATTTTCGTTCTGTAAACGGACAAATAGAATACTTACTTACCGAATGCGTCAGACAACGCAAAAAGAACGGCAAGTATGTCTCTGAGGAACTTGATGTTCCACCGGAGCTTGACATCAGTTAAAAAGGTCAGCACCTGCCAAAACGGCAGTGTGCTGACCTTCTTTTTATTCTTCCAAGTTACATTCCGGATTTTCACTATCCTTTGTTTTTCCTTTTATCTTTTCATAAATAATACGGATTATCCTAAAAAATGCTACAAACGCCGTCAATCCCATAACGAAAATGCTCATGATATATGCTACTGCCATTCCGGCAATAGGCGTTTCGGCATCCGAGCTGACAAAATGATAATATAGCCATGTCATCATTGTTAACCCTGCTGCCGTTGCCACAAGCAACACTCCATTCAGTACCAAAAACGCATGCAGTTTTTTCGTTTCCATAAAATTATAATAAGTCAATGTAAGATGTAGCATCAGACATATCAGACCTGTAAGTGCTCCTATACGAAACATCATACAACATAGCCAAAAAGGTAAGGTATTCACCAATACCATTAAAATAATTTTCTTTCGTCTTTTTGCTTTTCCCTGTGCATCCATACATTATCCTCTTTACTTCTGTTCCTCACGAAGTCTCTTCACAAATGCACCGATTTTCTCCATGGCAATTTTCAGATTCTCAAGGGAATATGCGTAAGAGATTCGGAGGAATCCTTCTCCACAATCACCAAATGCCGTTCCGGGAACCACCGCTACTTTTTCCTCTCTAAGAAGTCTCTCGGCAAATTCCTCACTGGTCATGCCAAACTCCTTAATACAGGGAAATACGTAAAATGCGCCATAAGGCTCAAAACATTTCAGTCCCATTTGCTTGAAAGCATGCATCAGGAATCTTCTTCTCTGGTTGTACGCCTCTCTCATCTCTGCCACGTCATCATCACCGTTTCGAAGAGCTTCCACTGCAGCATACTGGCTGGTAGTAGGCGCACACATGATAGCGAACTGATGAATCTTGGTCATCTGTTCCATAATCAGTGCGGGGGCACACGCATAACCAAGTCTCCATCCCGTCATGGCATAAGCCTTGGAAAAACCGTTAATCAGCACGGTTCTTTCCTGCATTCCGGGCAGACTTACAATGGATACATGCTTTTCTTTATAACTGAGTTCGGAATAAATTTCATCGGATATTACAAAAATATCTTTTTCACGAATTACCTCGGCAATTGCTTCCAAATCTGCTTTTTCCATAATCGCTCCTGTGGGATTATTCGGGAAAGGCAAAATAAGCACCTTAGTCTTATCGGTAATGGCCTCTCTAAGCTCCTGTGCTGTCAAACGGAATTCATTCTCTTCCTTAAGTTCAATGATAACCGGCTTTGCATCTGCTAAAATTGCACAAGGCTCATAGGATACATAACTGGGCTGTGGAATAAGTACCTCTTCACCCGGATTAATCATGGCGCGCAGGGCAATGTCTATAGCCTCGGAGCCGCCAACCGTCACTAACACTTCCTTAATAGGATCATAAGAAACATTCTGTGTTCTTTTTATGTATCTGGTAATCTCTGTTCTAAGTTCCTTTAAACCTGCATTAGAGGTATAAAAGGTTCTTCCCTTTTCCAAGGAATAGATACCCTCATCTCTGATACGCCAGGGTGTATCAAAGTCAGGCTCACCTACACCAAGGGAAATTGCATCCTCCATTTCACTTACTATGTCAAAAAACTTACGGATACCGGAGGGCTTAATATCCACGATTTTATCTGATAACGGATTTCTCACGGTGACACCTTCTCCCTTGTATCTTCAATTTTATGCATAATGGTTCCATGGTCTTTGTATTTCTTTAAAATAAAATGAGTTGCTGTACTGAGCACACCATCTAATGTAGAAAGTTTGTCGGATACAAAACTGGAAATTGCTTTTAAGGATTTTCCTTCCAGTGTTACCATCAGGTCATAACCTCCGGAAATCAAATACACACTGTTCACTTCAGGATATCTGTAAATTCTCTCTGCTATATTATCGTATCCCTGTCCTCTCTGGGGTGTAATACGCACTTCGATTAACGCAGTTACTTTTTCAATGGAAGTCTTCTCCCAATCAATCATGGTATGATATCCGCAAATAATATCCTGCTCCTCAAGAGCCTTTAGCTCATTTGCAACGTCAATTTCTTCTACACCTAAAATAACGGCTAACTCTGTAATATCGATACGACTGTTCTTTTCAATAATTGCTAAAATCTGTTCTCTCATCGTCATCTCATTCCTTTCCTTCTTTCTATTATATTTCTATGTAGTCATAAAATCAATTTTAAATATTTCATCCGTCTTTGCAGGTTCCAAAAATCTTGTTTCATCATCGTTTACAACTAGCTTATCATTTCCGGAAGTTGTCTTTCCGATTACTGTAGCATTTATATTTTCCTCTGCGAGTTTTTCTACCAGGCTCTCACCGTCTTTGGTTGCCACTAAAAGACTGCCTCCCGATAAAAGCTCATAAGGATTTAGATCAAAAAATTCACAGACCTCTATCGTTTCCTGCTTAACGGGTATTTTCTTTAAATCAATAGATAGTCCAACGCCCATACGCTTTGCCAGTTCATACAAAGCACCAAACACACCGCCGTTACGGACATCGTGCATGGTATAAACGCCGGACCTGCCGGCGGTGGCGGCCTCCGGAATCAGCGATAAGTATTTATCAAAAGACTGTGCCGTCTTTACCAGCAAATTGGGATATCTGGTAAGAAGTTCTCCTTCCTTCTCCCTTGCTATCATCGCCGTTCCTTCAAGACCAATCCATTTGGTCATTACGATATCAAGATTTGTTTTCTCTTTAGCCGATTCTTCTACCCGTTCACTCCCATTATCTGTATATAATAACTCTGTTCCCATTGCCGTCACGGTAACAACGGGTACACTCACTTTATCCGAAATCTCCGTATGCCCGCCAACAATTTGTATCCCTGACTCTTCACAAACCTTGTCTGTCTGCTTCATGATTTCCTGAAGTTTTTTCTCTTCTGTATCTGCCGGCAGAGTCAGTGCCATGGTTATCCACTGTGCTTTTATTCCCTGCGCTGCCAAGTTACTAATTGCCGCATATACCGCATACTTACCGGCCTGCGTTACCGGCAATGTAATCGTCTGGGTTGATACGGCAAGTTTCGTTCCCTTACACTGTAAAAAGGCGCAGTCTTCCCCTACACCTGCACCTTTTATCATTTCTTTATCTCTATTTCCAATATATTTTATAACGGAACGTTTTAGTACACTTTCCGAAATCTTGCCGGTTTTCATTCCAAAACCTCCGGATATCATCATTCTGTATTTATTGGGCCGGTGTGGCAGGTGCTGCCTGCGGCTGTGCATTTGGATCAACCGGAGCTGGTGCCGGGGCTCCTGCATTCGGATCTGCCGGCTCGGCAGTCACCGGAGCAGCTGTAAGAGCCGCAACAACATTCTTTACATGATCAATATTGTTTGTTGCAATCGCTTCCATAAGTTGATTATATACATTCGGATCCTGTGTAGCTGTTCCTACCGTTGCATACCTGGGCACCATTTTATAAACACTGGAATTAACCATTTCACGGCTTACTTCCTGCTCATTCTCATAAACAATCTTCCATAAATTTGCTTTATATCCGATGTGTGCCGATTGCACAGAGATAGAACCTATGGGAAGAGATTCGTCCGTATAGATTACTTCCGTATCCGGATAAGTCTTGCTGATTATTTCGCTTTCATACGCAACCCTATGACTTTCAGGTCTTGTTTCCACACCGTAAATAGTAAACACTATCTGTTTATCATCAGTCGTATAACCATCAATGTAAATAGGCATATCCGTACTGTTTACAAATCGGAAATCCTTACCTGCCGACTCAGAAATTGCCGCATCGGCCGAAGGGTCAACATAGGTTACTATCATGGAATGATTATGTCTCTCCGTAATTTGAAGTTCTGCTAACAAAACTGCATTGTACAAAGTAGTAGACACCTGACAGATACCGCCTCCGAGACTGTCAACAACCTGCCCATTTAAATATGAACCTGCAAGATAATAGCCATTTTCTGAAGAAAACGGTGATACCAAATCACATGTTGAGAATTCCTCTCCCGGATATAGTGTAGCCCCATTTATCAGGGCACATCCGTTTCTTACATTTGCGCTTCTTGCAGTACCGGAAGTTTCAAAACTGGTTGAGAAAGTTCCAAGTACATCCGTCACCTGACTCAGCTCTGCTTCCGTTCCTAACGGCTCATCGGTAACCACTACCAATTCGATAACGGCATCCTGTCCATCCCAGTCTCCGGTCAGATAATCATATATCTTGCTTGCAGATGCCTCTTCATCCACAACACATCCTATCTGCCCTTGTTCTATTATAAATTGTCCATCCACTCTTCGTAATGTTGCGTTCATTGCTTCTACATTATAATAAGAACACTGATCTGCCAAAACATGATTAAGCAATTCCTTATCCACATCAAATTCCAGTTCAAAAACCTTGTTTTCCAACTGCAAATCTTTTTTCATTTTGTAGCGCTGCACAACATTTCCTTTTTGACCGATTGCTGCAGCTTCCCCAATAATCTCTTTATTGCTCCAGTAAAAACCTATATCCGAAGGCGTAATTGTCACTTCATTGTCATTTACCGTAACAAGCTTAATGCTTTTACCTCTAAGCTCATTCACGTACTCATTGACCATTGCTTCCGCTTCAGCCGATGTTTTCCCTTCTACGGACATGTCTTCTATATAGATTCCCGGAAGAATCTTATCTTCCTCTTTCGCATATGTCTGCATTTCCATGCTTCCAATCAATAGGAAGCTGAGTGCAAGACCAAGAAAACTACATCTCAATTTTTTCATATTTTCCCCTTATGATTTAAATTGCTTTAATACAAAAAATATGTTAAAGTTGGTACTATCATAGCAAGTATTATGATAGCTATAATAACAGAAGATATTATTTTTCTGTTCTTCCTGCTGTTAAAATTAAACATGCTGAAACCACGCCTTTCCCATTGTAACAATAATTTTCTTTGAAAGGATATTATATATGAAGTTTCCCTTTTTTGCAAGTTTTATTGTGTTCTGCATTTGGCTCACCTATGAGATTCATAAACATCGGAATATGGACCAAAAAACTATGGATGCCTTTTGGGAAAAAGAGCTTGCTGCAAACCGTACCAAGCGTAAACCCCTTGATGACTTAAATTATATTCAGATTCCTCTTGATACCTTTCCTATGTCAACTCCAAGTGACAACCCTGTCATTTTAGAATGCCGTGAAATTCTTACAGAACTTTCCACAGAAAAAATTGTCAATTTGACCGGTATCAGCAATACCGACTTAAAGCTTCGGTATGGTGCACCTAATATTAACATCTTGTCAGCTTATGATCAGCGATATACAACTTTGGCAAGAACCCTGCAAACTTTTGGTAATGAACTCTATGAAAACGGTTATATCGACGAAGCACGTACCGTGCTCGAGTTTGCCGTTTCCACCTACACAGATATCAGTTCTACTTATAAGCTGCTTTGCAAAATTTATAAGGAGCAAAATAAGCCTCACAAAATAAATGATCTTTTGCCTATTGCAAAGGAATTAAACTCCGGACTTAAAAACAGTATTGTGCAAATGCTGGAGGAAGAATGTCTATAGACCTCTTCCGTACGTTGCCAATATTTTATCCGTAATACGGCTGGCCTCATTTCTGGTCAGCTTGTCTATGTCATAATCCACTACTATCTTATGCATTTCCGTCAGCTTATATAACCGTTCTTTCTGCTGTTTTGTAATGGAACTTTCTTTTTTCACCTTGTAAATAAGAGGTATCGGTGCAAATCCGTCTTCTCCCCCGAACTGCCCTGCCAATTTAAAATACAATCTTGCAGCCGCCTCGGCATCACTCTCTGCCTTATGGGCATCTATGGGAATATGAAAATACTCACATAGAGAAGTAAGTTTTTTACTTTCTAATTCCGGCAGATATCTTCTTGCAATTTTCAGTGTATCGATTCCCTTTTTTTCAAAAGTCATTTTTAAATTTACTGCCGCTTTTTTAATAAAAGAATAATCAAATAAAATGCGGTGGCCGAGCAAAATATCATCTCCGATAAAATCAAGAAGCTTCGGCAGTACTTCCTCTATCTGTGGTGCTTCCTTTAACATTTCATCGGTAATACCGGTCAAATCCGTAATTCTCTCTTCCAGCCGTCTTCCCGGATACACATAACTGTGAAAACGTCCTGTTATAACGCCGTCCCTTATCTTTACGGCACCGATTTCTATTAACTTATCTGTCTTTGGATTTAAACCTGTTGTCTCTACATCAAGAGCCGTAAAATCGTCAATCATACTTCTTCCCTTACTCTTTATCTAACAATGAAAAACGCATCAGCAGGTTTCCCTGCCGATACGTCTTTTTATTTCCAGAATTTCTTTTTCTTAGTATCCTTAACAGGTTCCGTATCACTGTCTTTTACATTTTTTGCTGCATTTAAACTATCCCCCGTAAGGGCATCAAACTGTTTCAGCAAATCTTTTGCTTCTCCGGATAATTTATCCGGTGTCTGAACCACTAATGTAACGTAATGATCTCCACGGACCTCTTTATTTCTCAGTGACGGTACACCTTTACCCTTTAACCGTACTTTCGTATCTGTCTGTGTACCGGCTTTTACTTCGTAAAGAACCTTACCGTCAACCGTATCTACGACTACGTCACCGCCCAGCGCCGCTACAGCAAAGGAAACAGGTACTGTAGAATAGATGTTGTAATCCTGTCTTTGGAAAATAGGATGGCGGGCTACGATTACTTCTACCAGCAAATCACCTCTCGGTCCACCGTTTACACCCGGTTCACCTTTGTCTCTGATACGTACACTTTGACCATTATCAATACCTGCCGGAATTGTTACCTGAATCTTCTTACGACTTGCAATATATCCGGTTCCGTGACAATCATCACATTTTTCTTTCACAACCTTACCGGTACCGCTACATTCCGGACATGTCTGCACGTTTCTTACAGTTCCGAAGAAAGATTGCTGTGTAAATACCACCTGTCCCTTACCGCCACACTTCTGACAAGTTTCCGGACTGGTTCCCGGTTTTGCTCCGCTACCGTGACAATTCTTACACTCATCTTTTAAAGTAAGTTCAATTTCTTTATCTACACCAAACACTGCTTCTTCAAAGGAAATACGTACACTGGTACGGATATTGGCACCCTTCATGGGACCATTGTTACTTCTTCTGCTTCTTCCGCCACCAAAGAAATCGCCGAAAATATCGCCGAAGATATCACTAAAATCTGCACCGCTGAAATCAAAACCACCGAAGCCGCCACCGCCGGCTCCTCCTTCAAAAGCAGCATGACCGAATTGATCATATTGTCTCCTTTTTTCAGGGTCACTTAAAATAGCGTAAGCCTCTGAAGCTTCTTTAAATTTTTTCTCAGCTTCAGCATCGCCCGGATTCATATCAGGATGATATTTTTTGGCAAGTACTCTGTATGCTTTTTTAATGGCTGCGTCATCTGCGCCCTTTTCCACTCCAAGGACTTCATAATAATCACGTTTTTGTTCTGCCATTTAAGTTATCCTCCACGCTTATATACGCACAAGGAGAATGACTCCTTAGAGTCATTCTCTTTTATTACTGATTGTGCTTTTCTTAGACTTCTCTGTAGTCTCCGTCAACTACATCGTCTGCAGGTTCTGCACCCATATCGGGACCTGCCTGACCACCCATGCCGCTCATATCGGGACCTGCTCCCTGTGCCTGCATGTTCTCATACATCTTTGTAAAGAGCGCCTGTGCACTGTTTGTCAATTTTTCTTTTGCAGCCTTGAGTTCATCGATATCATTATCGGACATTTCCTGATCCTTGGTTCTCTCAAGAATTGCTTTCACTGCTGCCACGTCAGCTTCCACTTCAGATTTTGCGGATGCATCAATCTTGTCACCAACTTCATTTAAAGCTTTTTCAGTCTGGAATACGAACGCGTCTGCATCGTTTCTTGTGTCGATGGCTTCTTTTCTCTTCTTATCCTGTGCTTCAAATTCTGCTGCTTCTTTTACTGCCTTATCGATTTCATCATCAGACATATTGGAGCCTGCTGTGATAGTAATATGCTGTTCTTTTCCTGTTCCCAAATCCTTTGCAGATACGTTTACAATACCGTTAGCATCGATATCAAAAGTAACTTCAATCTGAGGTACTCCACGCATTGCCGGAGGAATTCCGTCTAATCTGAACTGTCCTAAGGACTTATTATCTCTTGCAAACTGTCTTTCACCCTGTACTACGTTGATATCAACGGCTGTCTGATTGTCAGCTGCTGTAGAGAAGATCTGGCTCTTCTTGGTAGGAATTGTCGTATTTCTTTCAATTAATCTTGTTGCGATACCACCCATGGTTTCGATAGATAAAGAAAGGGGTGTAACGTCAAGAAGAAGGATTTCTCCTGCACCGGCATCGCCTGCAAGCTTACCACCCTGGATAGAAGCACCAAGTGCTACACATTCATCAGGGTTAAGGCTCTTACTGGGTTCTTTGCCTGTAAGCTGTTTTACTTTATCCTGAACTGCAGGAATACGTGTAGAACCACCAACCAGTAATACCTGACCTAAATCAGCGTTTGTAAGACCTGCATCCTTCATAGCGTTCTGTACGGGAATCGCTGTTCTCTCTACAAGGTCATGTGTAAGTTCATCAAACTTTGCTCTGCTAAGGTTCATATCAAAGTGCTTAGGACCTTCAGCAGTTGCTGTAATGAAAGGAAGGTTAATGTTTGTTGTTGTTGCGGAAGAAAGCTCTTTCTTTGCTTTTTCAGCTGCTTCTTTTAATCTCTGAAGTGCCATCTTATCCTGAGATAAGTCAACGCCTTCTGCTTTTTTAAATTCATCAATCATCCACTGTGTGAGCTTATTGTCAAAGTCATCACCACCAAGACGTGTATCACCGTTTGTTGCCAATACTTCGATAACGCCGTCACCGATTTCGATGATAGAAACGTCGAAGGTACCACCACCTAAATCGTATACCATGATTTTCTGTTCTTTTTCATTATCAAGACCATACGCAAGTGCTGCTGCTGTAGGCTCGTTGATAATACGCTTTACATCAAGACCTGCAATCTTACCTGCATCCTTGGTTGCCTGACGCTGTGCATCATTGAAATAAGCGGGAACAGTAATAACTGCTTCTGTTACCTTTTCGCCAAGATAGCTTTCTGCATCTGCTTTCAATTTCTGAAGAATCATCGCAGAAATCTGCTGAGGAGAATACTTCTTATCGTCGATTGTACGACCGTTGTCTGTACCCATATCTCTCTTGATGGATGCGATTGTCTTATCAGCGTTGGTTACTGCCTGACGCTTTGCTGGTTCACCGATTAATCTTTCTCCTGTTTTAGTAAATGCAACTACAGAGGGTGTTGTTCTTGCTCCTTCTGCATTTGCGATAACGGTGGGTTTTCCACCTTCCATAACTGCCACGCAGCTGTTTGTTGTACCTAAGTCAATACCAATTATTTTTCCCATGCTTTTTCTCCTCCTACATGATTGTTTTTATTTATAATAATAAAAGTGATTAGCTTTTATGGTTACCTGTTGTTTCTAGCCTACTACAGCTACCATACTGTGTCTTACCACAGAGTCTCTGTAAGTGTACCCTTTCAGAAGTTCCTGTGCCACCACACCGGATTCATACTCTTCACTTTCCACCTGCATAACTGCATTGTGAAATTCAGGATTAAATTCCTCTCCTACCGCTGCAATGGGCTTTACTTCCATCTTTTCAAGCTCTGTAAGCAACTGTCTGTAAATCATTTCCATACCGTTTGCAAAGGCACTGTCCTTGTCCTCTTCTGGAATTGTTGCCAAACCTCTTTCAAAATTGTCTACAACCGGAAGAATCTTTTCAATCACACTCTTTGCTCCGGTTTCAAACATGGCTGCCTTTTCTTTTTCGGTACGCTTACGGAAGTTATCAAACTCTGCCATCTGGCGTTTCACTTTATCTTCCAACTCATCTACCTTTTCTTTCAAGGCATCCTGCTTTTTATCTTTAGACTTTTTCTTAAAAGCCTTTTTCTCAGTCTTATCTCCCGGTCCCTGGGATTCCTCAGATGCAGCCTCCTCTGTTTGTTCTTCCGTTACTTCATCTGTTATTTCCTCAGTAACCGGTTCTTCGACTTCTGTGTTATCTTCTGTATTTTGCACAGTTTCCGTAACCACATCATCCTGTAAATCTTCTTTTCTTTCTTCCATGTCTCTCACCCTTCCTACGTCTTGTCTTTTCTATATAAATCATCTAATTGATGAGTGATGGTCTTGAGTGTTCCGATTACCTTATCATAATCCATACGTTTCGGACCTATAATACCAATAGTTCCTCTCATCCCTTCACCAAGCTCATAGGTTGCCGTTACCACACTGCAATCCTTCATGGTCTGAATCGGAGATTCATTACCGATATATACCTGGATTCCGGTATTTTCTTCATCGGAAAGTCTATCCTGCACCAGCTCTGTAAGCATCTGCTTTTCTTCAAAAGCATTGATAATTTCGCTGGCCTTCTGATTATCTGCAAGCTCCGGATACTTGAATATATTGTTTGCTCCGCTGGTATAAATCTGCAAATCTTCTTCTGCTTTAATACCTTCCGCAATGGCATCTATTACCTCTCCGATAATGTCACTGTAAATACCTGCCTGCTGCTTCAGTACGGAAATGGTTCCTAAATTAATTTCCTCTAAAGCCAAACCGTTTAAATGCGTATTCAGTAATATGTTAAGCTTTAATATTGTTTCATCATCTAAGGATTCCGATACGGGAAGTATATTATTCTTAATAATATTTCCTTCCATAACAATAACTGCCAGCAGCTGATTCTCATTCATTCTGGAAAGCTGGATAAATTTCAGCTTATTCCTGTGCACTGCCGGAGCGGAAATCATACTTGCATAGTTGGTATTCACCGCCAAAAGCTTTGCTACCTGCTTTAGGAGATGATCCATCTTATCTTCTCTATCCAGCATCATTTCCTTAAGTTCTTCCAGTTCCTTATCCTTCTCCTGAAGCATGGTATCTACATAAAAGCGATACCCTTTGTCGGAAGGAATTCTTCCTGCAGAAGTATGGGGTTGCAAAATATATCCCATCTCTTCTAAATCTGCCATTTCGTTACGAATAGTTGCAGAACTTAGATTAAGATCCGTATATTTGGAAATGGTACGACTGCCTACCGGTTCTCCGGTCTCTAAATAATTACGGATGATCGCTTGTAAAATTTTTACTTTTCTCTCATCTAATTGCATAACCGTCGTCCCCTTTCCTTAGTTTGCCCCATTTGTTAGCACTCAATCCAAAAGAGTGCTAACACCTTCATACATAAAATATCACTTACCATATTTATTGTCAACACATATCCCCTAAATTAATTATTAAAAAATTCTAAAAACCCCGCGATAATCCTATAACTTCCTCACCGTCCATCATAATTATTTTTTCTCTCAAAGCTTATGAAATCTTTTTTGATTTTTTGAACCCCCTCTTTTCATATGCCTATTCTCTGCCCTGCACAAGAACTCATAGCCGACCGATTGCAACTTGTGCCTAAAAGCCTTTTAAAACTTTTGTAAAAAATGGGTCGGCACACTTTAAAAAATGTACAAGCCATTTCAACATGTCTGAGCGTCAGCGAGTTCTGGAATGGCTTGTTTATTACATCTTTAAAGTGTGTCGACCACATTTTTCTTAAAAGTTTTATCGGCTTTGGCACTGTTGCAACGGCGGCTATTCAGACATTTGTGCAGCGCAGGACATTTATGAAAAGAGTGTTTCTAAAAAATCTTACAAAAGATTTCCAAAAGCTTTTATCGAGAAAATAATAATTATGAAGGGATGTACGGGAAGTTATATGATTACATAAAAAAACGGATACCCGAAGATATCCGCTTTGTGTGCTATGTGCTAGGTTTTAAATAAAGAAACTTCCTGTGATGTCGCCGTTGATTACATAGTATGTTGTGTTCTCTTCGGGCTTAACATATAATTCCACAGACTTGAAGTCTTCCTCTTTACCGTTTAAGTCATATTTCCATACATCCTTACAAATCTTTAACAAATCTTCAGGTGTATAGGATTTTCCGCTGAACTGGAAGTTCACTGCTTCTTTCACAGCTGCTTTTTTAGTTGCCGCCTTTTTTGCAGGTGCTTTCTTTTCTGCTGCGGACTTAGCTGCCTTCTTTACAGTTTCCTTCTTCGGTGCTGCCGCCTTCTTCGCAGGTGCCTTCTTTACAGTTTCCTTAGCAGCCGCCTTAACTTCTGCCTTTACTTCTTCTACTTTAGCTGCCTTAACAGGTGTCTTCTTAGCAATTACTTTAGCTGTTGCTTTCTTCTCTTCTGCCATAATAATACTCCTTTCGTATGGTGAAAAACATTCATATCATAATGAACATTTTTCTTTTATCCATCAGTACCATGTAACAAAATTGCATCCCCAAATACGTCTTTTATGTGAAACAGTGTACCTTATTCTGATTTGATTGTCAACCGACGCAGCCTCTTTATGACGTAATTACAAAATATACCAACACTACAATACCTAGGGCAATACGATACCAGCCAAAGACTTTAAAATCATGTTTTTTGATATATCCCATTAAAAATTTGATAACAATTACAGAAACAACAAATGCCGTAATCATACCTGTTAATAATATCATTAGCTCATTTCCGGAAAAGGAAAATCCAAATTTCAAAATCTTTAAAAGGCTTGCCCCGAGCATTACGGGAATCGCTAAAAAGAAAGTAAATTCTGCTGCCACAGTTCTTGAGACTCCTATTAAAAGTGCTCCAAGAATTGTTGCCCCGGAACGTGAAGTTCCCGGAAAAATTGCTGCTATCAATTGGAATAATCCTATAACTGCTGCTGTCCGATATGTGATTCCCGCCAAAGAATTAATTTTAACATTTGCATTCTTATTTCTATTCTCAATTAAGATAAATCCAACACCAAAAACTATCAATGCTATAGATACACACACGCCATTGTAAAACAGACTTTCAAAGAATTCATCAAACAATAGCCCTACCACTGCTGCCGGCACACATGCTACCAATATTTTAAACCATAGCGTCCAGATATCCTTTTTACAATAAGAAAGAAGTCCTTTTTCTGCCACCGGGTTTGTATTTCCTTTTTTCCCGAAAGGCCATATCTGGCCAAAAAATAAAAGAACTACCGCTAATATTGCTCCCAATTGAATTACCACTAAAAACATCTCCCAAAACTCAGGCGACACATTAAGTTTTACAAATTCATCCAAAAGAATCATGTGACCGGTACTGCTAATCGGAAGCCATTCTGTGATTCCTTCCACGATTCCAAAAAGTACCGCTTTTAAAAATTCTACCATTATTTCTCTCCTTTTGATGTATCATCATTTAAGAACTTCAACAAATCCTCATAACAGGCCTGTGCATCACAATACCCTTCCTCATAAAGAGCTTTAAGCTTATCTTTATCCTTTTCAATTCTTCCCACTTCGCTTTTTTGTTTGGGCTGAATCAAAAAGGTGTTTCCTGCCTTCACCTGCTCTTCAATCAAATCTAAGGTGTCATTATAAACAATATGCCTGTCTTTCATCAATTCGTATACCTTTGGATATTTATGGTAATACATTTTGGTAAGGCCCAGCATGGAAGAAGGCTTTCTCCTGTATCCTACTTCCTTGGTCATAACCACCACATTTTTACGGTTACCATCCTCCATGGATCTGCGAAGCGGAATCCCGTCTGATATTCCTCCGTCAAGATAAAGTTTCCCGTTCATTTCCACATTTCGTGACACTAAAGGCAACGATGCTGATGCACGGATAGCAGTAATATCCTTTCGCAAATCCTTTATAGGAATATATTCAGGCTCTCCTGTTTCTATGTTTGTAACAACACTATAAAAATAACCGGAATATTTCATGAATGTATCATGGTCATAAGGTGAAAGTTCATCCGGTATTTTCCGGTAACACATATCGGCTCCAAATAAATCACCTGTGGTAAGCAAACTGTAAAAACTGCAGTATTCTTTATCATCCAAATAATCTACACTGACACTGTATGCCCTGCCCTTTTGCTTTGATAAAAAACTGCACAGACTACATGCGCCTGCCGATACTCCATAACAAGATGAAAACTCCAATCCCTTATCCAGAAAAAATTCTAACACGCCGGAAGAATATACTCCCTTCATTCCTCCGCCCTCAAGTACTAATCCTGCCTGATACATTTAACCACTTCTTTCTTAATAATTTTCTCTTACAAATTTGCGCAATGCTTCCACGGAACGCTCAACCTTTTCCGTATCAATGCAATATGCCATACGGAAATATCCGGGAACACCAAAACTATCAGAAGGTACCAACACCAAATCATATTTCAATGCTTTCTGACAAAATGCCACCGCATCTTCCTCCAATGCCTTCGGGAATATATAGAATGTTCCACCCGGTTTTACACAGGAGAAACCAAGATCAGTCAATTCCTTATAAAGAATGTTCATATTCGTTTCATATACACTCATATCGGAAGTCATATCCAGCACCTCAGCAACAGCAAGCTGAATAATGGAAGGAGGACAGTTATGTCCGATTCCCCTGGAAATCTGACTGCACATTGCACTGATTAACTCTGCATCTGTACACCTGGGATTTGCTGCCACATATCCGATTCTCTCTCCCGGTAATGATAAAGATTTCGAATAAGAATAACAGGATAATGTATTATCGTAGAATTTAGATACATAAGGTGCATCTACTCCTGCAAACACAATTTCTCTGTAAGGTTCATCGGAAATGATAAAGATGTCATGCCCGTACTCTTCCTGTTTTTTCTTAAGAAGTTCTGCCAACTGCATCAATGTTTCACTGCTGTAAACCGCACCGGATGGATTGTTCGGTGTGTTAATTAACAGTGCCATTGTCTTTTCGTTCATCATTTCTTCCAGTTTTTCAAAATTAATCTGGAAATTCTCTGTATTGGCAGGCACAACCTTAAGCTGTGCACCAGACATATTAATGTACGGACCATATTCCGGGAAATACGGTGCAAAAGTAAGTACTTCATCACCCGGGTTTGTTACACATCTTACTGCATGAGCAACGGCACCGGCTGCACCGGTAGTGGGAAAGATATGATTTGCCGTATAATCCATTCCGAATCTTTCATTTAAAGACTTTGCAATCTTTTCTTTCACCGATGGTATTCCCACACTGGGACTGTAGCCGTGAAGTTCCATGGATGTTTTATTCTTTAAAAGATCTATCATCACTTCCGTAAATTTTTCCGGTACAGGAACAGAAGGATTACCAAGACTGTAATCAAATACGTTTTCATAACCGATTTCTTTTCCTCTGGCTGTTGCAAACTCGGAAAGCTGTCTGATTACGGATTTTCCTTCCAGCATTTTTTTGTATTGTTCATTAATCATAATTCATTCCTCTCTTTATATATCATCTCTTGATTTAGCTATTTACAATAATAAAGTATATCAATTTCAATGGTGTTTAGCAAGAGAAGTATTTTGCAATAAAAAAGAAGCAGTAACCATTCTTAATAGAATCCTACTGCTTCTTACTAATTACTCTTATTACTTAACAGATGATGCAATAATCGTTAAATTACCATCCACAACAGCTTGTCCATACCCATCCGGTAAAATAAAATGATCACCCATCTTTATCTTATGACCGTCAATCTCACCTTCACCCTCTATCACACTCATAATCATAAATGGATGTGTCTGTTCAAAGGTAAGAGAATCTGTAATATCCATCTTCCATACTTTATAACTATGACAGGAAATCAATTCATTCATAGCATTTTTCGGCATGTTAACCGTAGACTTTACATTCTCTTCTACCGCAGGAGCCGGCACGGTAATCACATCAATACTCTGTCTAATGTGAAGTTCTCTTGCTTTGCCATCAATCTTTCTGTCATAATCATATACGCGATAAGTAATATCACTGTTCTGCTGTGTTTCCAAAACCATCATTCCGCCTCTGATGGCATGTACCATACCGGAATCTACCTGAATGAAATCTCCCGGCTTAACAACTACCTCCCTGATTAAGTCATTCCATTTCTCCTGCTCAATCATAGAAGTAAGTTCTTCTTTTGACCGGGCATTATGCCCAAGTACAATGGCGGCATCTTCTTCACAATCTATAATGTACCAACATTCCGTTTTACCAAGGGAGCCGTTTTCGTGCTCCCTTGCATATTTGTCATCAGGGTGAACCTGCACACTGCAATCACCTTTTGCATCAATAATCTTGGTTAATAACGGAAAGTATTGTAAATCAATGTTTCCAAATAATTCAGGGTTTTCTCTCCATAACCGGGATAAGGTCTTATCCTTGTATAATCCTTCTCTTACTATGCTTTTTCCGTTAGGATGAGCACTTACGCCCCAACATTCTCCTGTGTTATCTCCCGGAATCGCATATCCAAATTTATCCCCCAGCTGATTACCTCCCCAAACCATCTGTTTAAACACCGGATTTAAAAATAAAATAGTTCTCATTCTGTTACTGTTAAATTATACCTTTCCGTCTTTCTCCTAATTTGGTTTAAATTTTAAACCGTTCAATAGATTTGTCAAGGTTACGTGCACCTTCACGAAGCTGTTCAACTTCTTCCTTCAGGTTTTCAATTACGGATACCTGCTCTCCTAAGGTTGCTGTTACTTCCTGCGTAGAAGCTGCTACCTCTTCGGAAACGGAAGAAATATTCTGCAGAGAGTTCTGTACATTTTCTTTTTCACTCATGCTCTCTTCGAGTTTTTCTGTTACGATACGGATACCGTCAACCAACTCGCCTACACAACTGTGAATCATGCTGAACACATCTACTGTCTCTTCCAGTGCCTTCGCCTGTTCGTTTACCATATCTTCTGCTTTCTTAGCGGAAACGGTAGTCTTGTCGGTAGTAGAACCGATATTTTCAACGATTTCACGGATTCTGTTACCGGACTGTTTGGACTGGTCTGCAAGTTTACGGATTTCTTCAGCAACTACTGCAAAACCTCTTCCTGCTTCACCGGCTCTTGCTGCTTCAATAGATGCATTTAAAGATAACAGATTGGTCTGTTCTGCAATACTGTTAATAACATCTATAAATCCCTTAATTTCTTCGGAACTCTTCTGTACAGCATCAATATCTTCTACCAATACTCTCGTTAAGGAAACGGTCGTATCTGATTTTTCGCTTAATTCCTGAACAATCACTTTTCCTTTATCAACGGCATCAATTGCCTTATCTGCAGCTCCGCCCATATCTCTGGTCTGATCTGAAACAGCATTGATTGCTTCTGAGAAGGTAATCATATTTTCATTACTCTTTTCAGTGTCTTCTGCCTGACACTGCACGCCTCTTGCCACTTCATCCATGGCACGTGCAATATCCTGCATGGAATCGTTGATTGCCACGGTCTTATCGGATACATCGCCTGACATATCATTAACCTTGGCGCCGAATTCTTTCATATCCAGCATCAGAACTCTCATACTCTTAAGCATGTCGTTTAAGCTTCCTGTAAGAGTCTTGAATTCGTCCCGTCTCGTTGTCTTAAAATCTTTGGATAAATCACCTTCCGCTACTGCAGAAAGTCCCTTGCTCATATCTTTTACTGTCTTACTGATTCCTGTTGAAATGAAAAGACCGATACCAAGTGCGGCTACTGCTGCCAAAAGAACCATAACAACCGTAATGGTACGAATATTTCCTACTTCACCGAGTAAGTTGCTCTGCGGAATCAAAGCACAAATCATAGCACCGGTTTTTCCTACGGGTGTATAAACGTATACATAATCATCACCGTCTATCTTAACGTTGCAGCTTCCTGCCTCTTCTGACTCCTTGCTTGTTTCATAGAAATCACTTCCCACAAACCAAACTTTCGCTTCTGTGGCTGTTTCTTCAACTTTCTCTTCTGCAACTGCTTCTTCGCTTTCTTCAGCTTCCTGAACGAACACTACTTCTCTTCCGTCATCAGATACCACAGCCTTAATACTTCCTTCACCAAAGTCCATTCCTGTCAGCATATCTTCTGCAACCTTCATATCCATTTCGATGGCCAGATATGTTTCTGACATTGCAAATCTCTGGAAATAGGTCATTACATGCTTTTCTTCTTTCTGCTCCATGAAGGTTTTGGTAAAATCATTATAACCAAACCATTTTGTTCTGGTTTTGGGATTCTCTACAAAAAACTTACCCTCATTTGTTGTATAAAAATCCTCACGAGGTGTCTCTGTAGTCATACCACCGGAAATTGTAGTGATATAACCACTGCTCTCCGGAATAACCGTACAGCTCAAAATATTCTTATTGGTCGCTTGTGCATTACTCACAATAGACTTTGCTTCCGTGAACATCTTTAAGGAATCCGGATCTGTTTCCTTATAATGCTGGTCATAATAATCACCTACATCACTGTTTGTTACGATTTCCAGTGCCTTAGAAGAAATACCGTTACATACAAGATCAAAGTAATCTCCTACAGCTGATACAGTGGAAACTGCAGACTCTTCATACTTTTCAAGCACTGCAGTAGATGCGGTCTGATATGATACAACGCCGAGAGCAATCATTAAAATTACGGGAAGCATAAATGCTCCCAAGAGGGTTACGAGAATACTCTTCTTTCTGCCTCTGAGTAATTTTTCAAGAAAAGGCGGCAGTTTTATTTCTTTTTTCTGCTTTTCGGGCTTCTCTGCCTTCACCTTCTTTTCCTTTTTCTCTTTCTTATCGCCCTTTTCAGGTGCCAATCCTTTTAATTTTATCTTCTTTTCTTTGGGTGCATTTTGCTCTGCACCTGCTTGTTTCAATTCGGCTTTCTCAGCCTTTTTCTTTTCTTTTTCTTGTTTCTTCAGTTCTTTTTGGGCTTCTTTCAGCTTTTGCTTTTCTTCCTTACTCAGGTTCTTGTTTAAGTTGTCCATGCTTTAACCCCCTGTTGTATATTATATTTGCTTCATCAGTTGTAAAAATCACTTCTGATTGCAACAACATCCGTAAAAAAGTTACTACTTTCAATATACCTTATTTTCAAGATATTTACAAGTCTATCCGTTGCTTGTTTTCAGAAAATTGCGTTTTTTTTCGCGAATTTTCCTACATGTTATGACTGAAGAAAGTTTCTATGTATCTCAATTTCTTCCGGTATCGGTTTTCCCATGTTCATCAATTTTTTGCATACATTGTCCACATGATGCAACTTCTGTCCTATATGCACATTTCTACGTTCTATTACTTCTTTATAAAGCGGGTTTGCCATCAACTTTGCAGTAATCTCTTTCGGGAAAGAACAATAGGTGAACATAATGCTTCTTACAATTTTATTTAATCTGGGAGCTCCCACACTTTCATATCGCAGCCATGTAATGTAATCGGCGATAAACATTTCCTTAAAATTATTCTTGGCCTTTACCAACTGTACCTTAATTCTTTCCTTGGCCTCCGGTGATAAATCCTTGTTTTTACGATAAAATTGTGCATAATCACAGTATTCACTGGTTAGAGAGCGTTCTGTTGCATCATTCCATCTTGCACCCTGGATACGCTTGCATATTTCCCATCTGAACTCTGCAATCAAACGCATGAAAACCAATGTCAAATCTTCTGCCTGGAATAAGGAACAATAAAATCTCGCCGGTGTGGTTCTCTTTTTACCTTCTATTTCCTGCCACATAACACCTCTGCTACCCACATTGGGTGTCAGTATCACATCCGGCATAATTTCCACCTGCACTTCTTCTTTCGGGATACCCTTATCCGGTGCTGAAAAAAGTGTTTCCCTATAAAATGCACCGAAATCAAGACTCCGCACCTTTGTAAGTGTTTCGTCTATCTTCTGGTGCGTTACCAGCATTGTGTTTAACTGTTTAATAATATTGTGTTTTGAAAAAACGGGACAAAATGTACTGGGACGCCCGTAAGAAATCTTATTTACAGAGGGAAATACATTTTCCATTTCAAACATCACTTTGGACATATTATCCTCCAGCATGTCCGCTTCCTGGGTAGCCGTAATGTTTCCCGTTCTCTTTTGCTCCCGCAAATAAGCCGGATAATCCAAATCAAATTCATTGCGGCCCGGTTCCTTCTTACCTTCATAAATTGCTTTAAACCACTGGTATATGGAATAGGTGCCTTTTTCCGGTACGGTCGGCATACGTTGCACCAGTTGATATAGATACACTGCATTGTTAATTCCGGCAAGTTCCTCATCAACATAACCGAAATTAAGAAACATGTACACTATCCATGGTGCAGGAACATCCTTTACTTCTACAGTTTTCTTAAACACCTTTTCATATACTTTGTAGAATGCGGATGTGATTTCACGGCGGAGCAATCTCACATCATCATCACTGCTGGTTTTATTTTCGGTTCTTTTGTATTGTTCTATTTTTTGACGGAAAAGAGTTGCCAGTTCTTCCTCACACTCAGCATACCCAAGAATTTTTTCCAAAGATCCCGCCACTGTAGCTATTAATTCTTTAATATCATTTGTTTCCATAACCTTCTCGCTCTTCTGCCTTTCCACATCAATGATGTTACTCTCAAATTCTTCGTATCTCGTTTTGCAATAGAAATCATCCGTCTCAACCTGTTTCTGTATGGTTGAAACCATCTCACGGATCTTTATTTTCAGCATAAGCATTTTTTCCTGAAGTGAAATACCCTGCCCTAATTTTTCCAAATAAAGTTCTGTATAAAAATCAAATAACCCGGGGGCACTTTCACTGAAAAAATATCTGCAGAGTTCTTCTTTGTATGCTTGTGCTTCCTTACAATAAGCTATCATTCTTTGTATGTCATCCGATGCTTTTACAATAAATCCGTATATAAAATCCAAATCCGTTTTATTATAATCCCATATAGAGAGCATTTGTTCCAACGTCGCGTAATAGCCTAAAGCCCATGAAGGCGGATAATCTTCAAGACCCAGTCTTTGCAATTCGTCATATCCTGTAAGCGTCTCCGACAGCCTGTCCCCTTCCTTACAGAGCTGTCTATACTCACTGTAAGAACGTTGCAGGTATTCCCACAAACTGTCAGCCTCATATTGCAGGCTACGGCACCGACCGCTTATTTCGTTAAGTTGCCTAAAAAGCGAAGATACAAAATACCGTATGGTCTCACTGTTCTTTGCCATCATCTCTTTCAACTGATTTTTATTACCCGGCAATGCAATCACTGTCAGATCCTCAAGGGCTACGTATTTCATGTCTGCCACATCTTTGTTTGCTTCACACAAACCTACTATATCACCGCCCCGAAGCTGATATTTAATTCCGGTACAGCTTGCTTTTACCGTCCCTTTCATAATCAGACATCTCTCTTCAATCATCTGTCCCTCAGAAAGTATAACGGTTCCTTCTCTAATCTCTTTCATACTCTTACTCGGACTGTGCCCAGAAAAGCGCACACTGCACAGCCTTTTTCCATCCCTTCAATAAATTTCCCCTCATCTTTTCATCCATATCGGCACCGAACCGTTTGTCAAACTGCCAATTTACACAAATATCTTCTTTGTTATTATAATATCCTGTAGCAAGTCCCGCAAGATACGCTGCTCCCAGTGCCGTTGTTTCAATGCATTTTGGCCTATCCACTTTTGCTTCTAAAATATCCGCCTGAAACTGCATCAGAAAATCGTTAGCACTGGCACCACCATCTACCTTCAGCGTTTCAATTGCAACGCCGGCATCTTCTTCCATTGCTTTTAACACATCATAGGTCTGATAGGCAATAGATTCCAGGGTAGCACGGATAAAATGTTCCTTTTCACATCCTCTTGTAATACCTACTATAGTACCTCTTGCATAAGGATCCCAATAAGGTGCTCCCATGCCGGCAAACGCAGGAACAACATACACCCCTGTGGTATCTGATACTTTTCCGGCATACTCACTTGTCTGGGAAGCACTCTTTACCATCCGCATCCCATCACGAAGCCACTGCACTGCTGCCCCGGCAACAAAGACACTTCCTTCCAGTGCATATTCCACTTTATCTCCGGTACTTGCCGCTATGGTTGTAAGTAGTCCGTTTTTCGAAACAATGGCCTCTTCACCTGTGTTCATAAGAAGAAAACATCCTGTTCCGTACGTATTTTTTACTTGTCCTTTTTCAAAGCAACATTGTCCGAATAATGCCGCCTGCTGATCCCCTGCGATTCCTGCAATGGCAATTTCACCGCCCAACACGGATGCATCCGTATATCCATATATGTAGCTGGAGGGTTTTACATCAGGAAGCATACTCTCCGGAATATTTAATATCTCAAGGAGTTCTTTGTCCCAACATAATTTATGGATATCAAAAACCATGGTGCGGGAAGCATTGGTATAATCCGTCACATGCACTTTCCCTTTTGTCAAATTGTAAATCAGCCAGCTGTCTACTGTTCCAAAAAGGAGACTTCCTTGTTCCGCTTTTTCTCTTGCACCGGGCACGTTATCTAAAATCCACGCAATTTTGGTTCCGCTGAAATAAGCATCGGGAACCAGTCCTGTCCGCTCTTTAATCAGTTCTCCGTAACCTTCTTCTACCAGCTCATCTATTTTTTGGGCAGTTCTTCTGCACTGCCACACAATGGCATTATAAACCGGCTCTCCAGTGTTTTTATCCCAGACAACAGCTGTTTCCCTTTGATTCGTAATACCGATGCCGCTGATATCTGAAGGCGCTGCTCCCACTTTGGCCATAGCCTCTATCACCACTGCAAGCTGGGAAGACCATATTTCCATGGGATTATGCTCCACCCATCCGGGCTTCGGATAAATCTGGGTAAACTCTTTTTGTGCCATACTGCAGATAGTTCCCTGCTTGTCAAAAAGAATACACCTGGAACTGGTTGTTCCCTGATCAAGTGCCATCATATACTTACTCATTGTAACCCCTTCTTTCACTTACTCCTTAGTTATTTCCGGCAACATTAGCAGTTGCCACAATATTGATGCCTGTTCCGGCCACGTTTTCAATCAACACATCACCTAACGACACCGGTGCCGCATGTCGGGCCCTCTTAATCTCTTCCATACACGCAGTTATTTTATCTCTTGGAATCTCTCCGTCTGTTTTTACGGAAACTACCTTAGAAGTCCCATTTTCAACTTTTATGAAAGATGTAATCATCCGTTTGGGTGCTGTCACTTCACTTCTTGCGTAGTTTTCTCCCTTTTTGCAGGTATTACCTGTAATGGAAAGTTCCCCGTCTTTTCCCTCTTCCACTGTAATCAGACACCCTACCGGACATCCAATGCAAATCAGGGTCTTTGATGCATCTCTTCCCTCCGGCAATACACACTTGGTCTTTTCCGGAATTTTCGGCCTTACTACCTCTCCAAAATCCTGCTCTCTATTTCTGATATATTCTGCAGCGTAGTAGCCTGCTTGCTTTGCTTCTTTTGAAACATTATCTACCAGGTCATGTACATGAAGCACATTTCCGCAGGCAAAAATGCCTTCTGCCGTGGTCTGCAATCTGACATTCACCACCGGACCTTTGGTGACACTGTCCATATCCGCCCCTGCTGCCTTGGACAATTCGTTCTCAGGAATCAGCCCGCAAGAGAAAAGCACTGTATCACAGGATACAAATTCCTCACTGTCTGCAATCGGTTTTAAGTTTTCATCCACCCTTGCAACAGTAACTCCCGTCACTCTATCTTTTCCGTGTATTTCTACTACAGTATGATTTAATTTAAGAGGTATCCCGTAGTCATCCAGACACTGGACGATATTTCTCCGAAGACCTCCGGAGTAGGGCATAATCTCCGCCACCATTTTGACCTTTGCACCTTGAAGAGTCATTCTCCGTGCCATAATTAGCCCGATATCGCCGGAACCCACAATCACTATCTCTTTTCCCGGAAGTACACCCTCTCTATTTACAAAGTATTGGGCGGTTCCTGCGGCATAAATTCCGGCAGGTCTGCTTCCTGCTATATTCATGGCTCCTCTGGGTTTTTCACGGCACCCCATCGCCAAAATAACCGCCTGTGCTTCTATGATAAAGAGCCCTTTATCTTTGTTCATAGCAGTTACTTTGCAAGGATTTCCTCCCTGTAAGTCCGTTACCATAGTATTCAGTAAACAAGGTATCGCTTTTTCCTCTATTTGTGCGACATACCTTGCGGCATATTCCGGTCCGGTCAGTTCCTCCTTAAAAGTATGAAGTCCGAAGCCGTTATGAATACACTGATTTAAAATACCGCCTAATTCTTTGTCTCTTTCCACAATGACAATATCCCGGATTCCCTGCTCATATGCGGAAAGTGCTGCTGCCATTCCGGCAGGCCCACCACCGATAACTAAAAGTTCTGTTTTCATATCTCTTCGCCTCCTTCCAAGGAAAGCTGCGAATCTTCTATTAGATAAAAAGAATCTCCCGATGCTTTACAAATGCTATTTTCTTCTACCTTTAATTCCCTTGCCAAAATTTCTATGACCTTCGGCAAGCAAAATCCCGACTGGCAACGCCCCATCCCCGCTCTGGTTCTGCGCTTAATACCATCAGTGGTAGTGGCACCTAAAGGTCTGTGAATAGCATCTAAGATTTCTCCTTCCGTCACCATCTCACATCTGCATATCACATTTCCGTAAGCCGGATTATGAAGAATCAGTCTTTGTTTTTCTTCCGCAGAAAGATTTGCCATATGAGGAATTCCTTTTCTCTCTGCTATAAAATCAGCCTTGTCTGCTGCCGGCATATAATCATTTACTAAATCTGCTACATACACACCGATTGCAGGCGCACAGCTAAGTCCCGGAGACTCAATACCTGCCACGTCAAAAAATCCCGAAACTCCCGGCACCTGTCCTATGGTGAAATCTCCAGTCTCACCATGGGCACGTAAACCGGCAAAAGAAGTAATTACCTGACCGAAAGGTACATTTACAATGCTCTGCGCAGTCTTTTCCTGTATTTGGGCAATTCCAATTTGTGATGTGGGCGTCACATCTTTGTCCTCACAATCCTGTGCCGTGGGACCCGTAAGCAGGTTGCCGTGTACTGTAGGCGTTACCAAAATTCCTTTTCCGAGGACCGTGGGTAATTGAAATAATGTACAACTCACCATATCTCCCACTGCTTTATCGTACAGAAGGTATTCCCCTTTTCTGGGTGTTATGGAAATCCGGTCTGCTTCGCTACTTACCATATTATGTATTCTATCCGCATAAACACCGGCGGCATTAATGACTACTTTTGTATAAAAATCACCTTTTGAAGTCTTTACACAAAATCCGTCCTCTTCCTTTATGACATCTGTAACTTCAGTGGATAAAAAGAACTCTGCTCCATTCACCACCGCATTTTCTGCCAGTGCAATGGTCAGTTCAAAAGGACAAACAAGCGCACTTGTAGGTGCATAAAGAGCCGCAACCACTTCCGGGTTTACGGAAGGCTCCATGGCAAGTATCTGCTGCCTGTTAAGAAGTCGTAACTCTTCTACACCGTTTGCAATGCCACGCTGCTTTAATTCTTCCAGCTTTTCTTTGTCTTTTTCATCCATGCAAAGAACCATGGCACCTTTTTGCTTATAAGCAAAATCCAGTTCCTCTGAAAGTTTTTTCATCATACGGCTTCCCTGCACATTTAACTTTGCTTTCAGCGTGCCCGGTTTTGCATCATATCCCGCATGGACAATTCCACTGTTTGCTTTAGAGGTTCCTTCGCAAATATCGGCTTCTTTTTCAAGTACTGCTATCTTTATTTTTTTTCTGGATAATTCCCTTGCAATGGCACTTCCGCATACCCCTGCACCGATAATCAGTACGTCAAAATCTCTATCCTGTTCTACTCTGTTACACATGAAAATACCTTCTTAAAATTTTGAATATACAAAAACGACCATACAAAAACTCTTCTTCGTTTAATTCTTGTATGGTTCGCCTTTTTTATTATAACAGAATATTCAGTTTTCCTCAATCATTTATTGGATTTTTCTGACAATTCTTTTTTCCTATTTTTTAGTGGTGGAAGAGTCTGATTCCGGTAAATGCCATTGCCATATCATACTTATCACAGCATTCAATTACCAGGTCATCTCTTACAGAACCACCGGGCTGTGCAATATACTTCACGCCGCTCTTACGTGCACGTTCCACATTGTCAGAGAAGGGGAAGAATGCATCGGAGCCTAATGTCACATCCTGCATCTTATCAAGCCATGCTCTCTTTTCTTCTTCGGTAAATACTGCAGGTTTTACTTTAAATTCTCTCTGCCAAGCACCTTCTGCAAGCACATCCATATACTCATCACCAATATAATTATCAATGGCATTATCTCTTTCCGCTCTGCCAAGTGTATCTACAAACTGAAGGCCAAGTACCTGGGGAGACTGACGAAGGAACCAGTTATCAGCCTTCTGTCCCGCAAGTCTGGTACAATGCACTCTGGACTGCTGTCCCGCACCGATACCGATTGCCTGTCCGTTCTTTACATAGCATACAGAGTTAGACTGTGTATATTTTAAAGTAATCAGTGCAATCTTCATATCAATCAATGCACTTTCGGGAATTTCTTTGTTCTTGGTTACTACATTAGAAAGCAAGTCATTATCAATGTCAAGTTCGTTTCTTCCCTGTTCAAAGGTAATACCATATACCTGTTTTTTCTCAACAGGAGCAGGAACGTACGCTTCATCGATCTGAATTACATTGTAAGCACCTTTTTTCTTTTCCTTTAACATAGCAAGAGCTTCGTCAGTATATCCGGGTGCAATTACACCATCAGATACTTCACGTTTAATAAGACGGGCAGTATCTGCATCACAAATATCGGAAAGTGCAATAAAATCGCCAAAGGAACTCATTCTGTCTGCACCTCTCGCTCTTGCATATGCACATGCAAGGGGAGAAAGCTCTCCAAGGTCATCCACCCAGTAAATTTTTGCCAGGGTTTCATCAAGAGGAAGACCTACTGCTGCACCTGCAGGGGATACATGCTTAAAGGAGGTGGCTGCAGGAAGTCCTGTTGCTTTCTTTAATTCCTTAACAAGCTGCCATCCGTTAAAGGCATCCAAAAAGTTAATATAACCGGGCTTTCCGTTTAATACGGTTACAGGAAGTTCGCTGCCGTCTTCCATGTAAATACGGGAAGGCTTTTGGTTCGGGTTACATCCATATTTTAATTCGATTTCGTTCATCACTTTTCTCCTTATATTTCTGCTTCTGTTATTTGTTCTTGTTCACAATTTTTGTTGTGTACTGGCCTGTTGCAATGTTGATATATCTCACGAAAAGAGATACCTTATTTTCTTCATTTAAGTTTTCCCAAAGCATATCTGTGAATGCTTCCATGTCATCCATCATATCCACAAGCTTAGGCTCTCCTTCAAAGCTGGGAAGAGGATTTCCGTCATGCATATATGTATGGATGAAGTGTCCTTCCCCTGCTACCGGATTCTCATATGCAAATGTATATCTGTTGCAGCTTTCAGGGTTTCCGTTGTTGCTTTTTAAAATAGACATTGCATAATTGTAACTTCCGTTTTCAATATGCATAATACCGGAAATACGGGGTGTATAGTTAGGACCGTCCGGTTCAAATTCACGGCTTCTTAAGGACTGTTCAAAAGTAAGCTGTTTGTCCATTCCTTCATAAATGGTATCTGTCTGGTCACCGTTTGTTACGATTGTCTTATTTCCAAGAACTCTCACCGGCGCATAAATAATAAGGCTAGGATCTTCTAACTTGGAAGGGTCAAAAGCCTGTGTACGGATTCCCTGTCCCTCTTCCACAAAGACACGGTTACGGCTGTTTCCGCTTCTTCCCATGATAAAGTAAGCAGTTACCGCATACTTTCCATTGGGTGTTTTTCCGATAATGATTCCACGTCCGGGATAAGCATTGTTCTTCAGTTCTTCTTTGAGTGATAACATTTTCATTTGTCAACCTCCATTGTTCTGACATGTCAATTATAGTTACAAAAAACCGCCTGAGCGGTACACCAAAAAGTGTTCGCCCAGGCGGTCGGCATTCTTATTAGGACCACGCTCCCTGTGAGTTCTCTCACAACGGTTTCCCGTTTTCCGCCAGTTGCGTGGTGCTTTCTGCATTCATAGTAACATGTAGCGGCATAAATTTGCAAGTGGGAATATAAAATTACTTCTGTTTAACTATAAGAATACCTGAAGGTTGTACCATATTTAGCCTTATCCAAACAGTACCTTTGCAGTTTGTTCTAATGCTTTACGTTCTTCTGTATCATCATAAGAAGTTTGTTTATCATCTATTCCTTTAACAGGTGTAACAGAAAACAAACCATCTCTATTGCAATAAAAAAGAATTTTTCTGACTCCATTTATCTTTATTCTTGCCTCCGCATTTCCCTCCGGATATAACTTTATCATCTGGACTTTATCTGATGACACTCCGGCAATAAAAGAAATATAATGCTGTTTCGTCATATCATGCTCAACACGAATATAATACTCATCTTCAATTCGCTCAATAAAAACCATATGATTCTCATCCGTTTCTTCTGCCTGACATGGCTTAAGAATTATTCCGTGGCACTGAATGACCGCTTCACCCATACTGTGAATACTATTTCCACAAGCCGGACACACATAAAACTTTGAACGCATCATATTGGCTGAAATATTCACATTATAGACTGCATTCCCTGAAAGCAATTCTGCGATGGAAATACCGAAAACGTTTGCTATTGGTTCAAGCAAAGAAATATCCGGATATCCTTTTGCAGTTTCCCACTTAGAAACTGTTTTATCTGAAACATTCAATTTCTCAGCAAGTTCAGCCTGTGTTAAATGATATTTTTCTCGCAGTTCTTTAATCACTGCTCCTGTTACATATTGATTCATACCTATGCACCTCCTATGAAAATATCATAAACACCGGACTTAGAATTTACTACCTACGCAAAGTAGATAAACTAACCTGAAAGTTTGCGCGTAGCTATGAGCCATGCGCAGATGAACCGAATTGACTGACGGGAGCTTGCTCACAGGCAGGCATATTCGAGTTCAGATGCATACGGCGAACGCCGCGACAACGAGCAAGCTCTGCTTGCGAGTCTGTCGGCATGGCGAACACTCCTACTAACTGAAATTTGTTGAGAACTTTTATATTTCCTTAATCATCTGATAATGAAATTGTGTTTCACCAAGAAATTTAAAACCAAGTCTTTCATATAATCTTCCGACTGGATTCTGCTTAAAATATTGAATAGTAATTTCTTTATCCGAATTTTCTGATAAAACATCTTTCAATATATCTGTTCCGATCCCTCTGTTTTGATATTCTGGAATAATACAAATATTACCGATTTCATATTTATTATCTATCATGCAACCGTTATAAAACCCAATATCTTTTCCATCAAAAGAAATAATAAATGCCCCTTCTTTATATGCTTCCATAAACCTTTTGAAATACTCTTTCTGCTGTTCCTCATCCCAGTTTCCAAAACACATCTCTACATACTTTTTATAAGCATCTCTTTTTACTTGGTATACAAAATCATAATCATTTTCTGTTACACTTCTCAATTCGTATTTTTGATTACTCATATTCCTATAATTCACCTCAAACAATCATCAAATTCAAATCTTCGTGTGCTTCCAATCTCGCCATGAGACTGAGATTTGTCTAAGGAGTTACACATTTAATAATTTGTAAATATCCATACCTACTTTTTCATCAAAGAATTTTTTCAACTCCAAAAAAGCCTTCCATTTTGGAATAGTCAAATCATTAAATCCTCTTCTTATAACAACATCTACTAATCTTTTTTCTACATATGTTGGTCCATTAGGGAACGAGATTGCATCACACAATTGAATTAATCTATCGTAATCATTGTATTCCAACATATCTATATAATTATGTATATATTCCGTTTCCTCTTCTGAGCAGTCATTCTGTCCATTATATGCACCAATATTTTTGTATGGAAACGAATGTGTTAAACATATTCTCGCGCTATCATCATAACCTAAAGAACTCATAAATAAATATCCCGCATAAATATGTCTCATATCCATTATGCCTTCACGCCTGCCTATATCATGTAATAGTCCCATTACATATGCAGCATCAGGATTCATATCATCGCATTTTTCCGCAATTGTTCTTGCACAAAATCCTGCTGTTTTATTGTGTTCAATCCAAGGACCCGGATTTAATTCAGCTGCTTCTTCAATCAACTTTTCCGCCTCTTCAACTGATGGTATTTTCATCATAGCCTCCATTCGCTGTAAACTTCAAATTCATGCGTGCTTTCAATCTCTCTGTAAGACTGAAAGTTTCAAGTGTATTGTTAAAATTAAATTCCTAAAAATCTATAATTGCCTGCCCCATTGATTTGCATTTAGTTACATATTCCCCCAAACAATTCGCCCATTTTTCTGTATAAAATGAATAGTATGATATTCTATTATTTTTTCTATACTGCTTCATACTTGGAATATTAAGTCGGAGGCC
>JAZNAE010000095.1:0-65295 GCA_045586385.1 Lachnospiraceae bacterium | reverse complement strand
TACTGTTTTTTGGTTCGTTTCTGTTCGAAACTTCTCTGAATCTTCTCAGAGCTGCATCTTCCGATGCTTCACATCTCTTGGATGTGTTGTACTCTTTAGAATTTTCAGGGTTGCATTGCTGTTCGTTTGTCAAGGTTCTGTTTCGTCAGGCAATCTCAGAGATTACCAACGGAGAAGGAGGGATTTGAACCCTCGCGCCGCTACTAACGACCTACTCCCTTTCCAGGGGAGCCCCTTCAGCCTCTTGGGTACTTCTCCAAACTAAGCTGACTTCTTATTGAACTTATAAAAGGTTCGCGGAGAAGGTATCTCCAGCGGAGAGGGTGGGATTCGAACCCACGCGCCCTTGCGGACAAACGGTTTTCAAGACCGCCTCGTTATGACCACTTCGATACCTCTCCATGTCGTGCGCCGCTTTGTCAGCGGCAAAAATTATTCTAACAAATACGGTTTATAATGTCAACTACTTTTTTTAGAATTTTTTTAACAACTTTTCAAAAGATTTTTGGGCATTTTTTCATATGCTTTTTGCACTATCATAAGTCTTATCGATATTATCTTCTACCTCAAATATTCAATTAATTCTTCGCAGCGTTCTATAGTAAGTGACGCCAATGTATCATGATAAATCACGCGGGAAAATGTTCCGTCCCCGAATTCTGCACTATTTTCTTTTGCTTGGGCTTCCTTTTCCTCAATCCATTCTCTTTGTTCAGCCAATATTTCTTGAAACTTTACTTCATCTACGTTATAGCGGATTAAATGCCAAATATAATTCAGACAATCGTCACTCACTCTGTACATTGCAACAGTACACTCTAGCATCGCAAGAGTTGTTTCTGCCTCTTCTGCAAGCTTTTTTCCATAATAATCATACGACTGTTTATATGTATCATATGTCATCTGCGCATCCTCAAAAGGACTTGGTCTGCTAACAGAGTATATTCCATATCCGTTTTGTTCATCGACAATTGCCGTCATCGTCAGTTCATCTTCACTTTCATTCATCATTGCAAGCCACGTATACGCCTCTTCCGGAATTTTATCTAGGGGTGTTCCCGGAAGATAAATAAAAAAGGTATCTGTCTTGCCAAGGCAGTAGGATTCCGTATAAATATACCGCGTACCTCCTATGATTTCCACATAATCTTTACTTTCTTCATATGTAATGTCTGCAAGTTTCATTTGATATGTATACTCATCTATTGCTGTAAGGTCAGTAAAACGACCTGAATAGGTACTGTTATAATAAGTGCCGTTTTCATACCCTTCTCCCGTATCTCCCATATCTGTATCATGATAGAGACCTCTAAAACTACCATCCTTTTCTATTGTAAATTCTTCTCCCCAAGCACCTGCTCCGCTGGAAAACTCAAATCGCATTTGGGACAAATCAGCAAATGTAATTTTTTTTACATCCAATGTTTCTGCTTCATCCGAAGGTATTTCTTCTTCATAATTTTCCTCCTCAGTCTGATGTTCAACTTCTATTTGAGGAATCACCAGTTCTGATGTATCATTTTCTGATATTGCCAAATGACATCCTGTCACATTCGTTGCCAATAGCATTATTAATCCTATAGTCAGTACTTTCCTATTCATAAATATTATCTCCCCTTTTCCTATTTAAACTAAGCGGAAGTGTGAGAGACTAACATCCCTCACACTTCATAAAATTTCTTCTTTTCAATTGTAATTTTTCATTTGCTTCATTGTATCCAGAAAGCGCTCTGCAATCTGCAAGTCATCCGGTGTCGTAATTTTAATATTTTCATAAGATCCTTCTACCAATTTAACCGGGTGATCCATCAGGGTTTCCACTACCATCGCATCATCCGTGATATTAATTCCCTTAGCCTTTAATTCTTCTTCCTGCCGAATCAATTTATCATAAGCTTCTTTAATTAATGTATACTTAAAAACCTGCGGCGTCTGAATAAGCCAAACCAGACTTCTGTCCGGCGTCTGTGCAATAAAGCCCTGTGTATTTGCAATCTTAATGGTATCTTTCACCGGCATACCCACTACACAGGCGTCCGTCTCTTTTACAAATTCATATGCCCGCTCTAAAATATCTTGTGTCAGCATAGGTCTTGCAGCATCGTGAATAAACACGTAATCACAATCAGATACCGCCCCAAGTCCGGCAGCCACGGAATGATAACGTTCATTTCCGCCTACTACAATATCTTTTACTTTAGAAAATCCGTATTTATTAACAATCTCTTCCTTACAATATGCCACATCATCTTCCGAGGTCACCAAAACAATCTCATCTACTAAACTTTCCTCAAAAACTTTTAAGGAATAATAGATAATCGGTTTTTCCTTAATTAATAGAAATTGTTTTTTGGTTGCACTTTGCATACGCTTACCGGCGCCGGCAGCGAGCACAACGGCGGCACGTTTAAACTCTTTTCTTTCCATAATTATATTCTCTCGCCCAGTTTCAGGTTGGGAACGGCATTTAAATCAAAGCCGTGTCTGACACCTTTTAAATATTCATAATAACCTGCCACACCAATCATGGCTGCATTGTCTGTACAGTAAACCGGTGACGGATAGTAGAATTCTATTCCCTGCTTCTTGCACGCTTCCTCCAGTGCACCACGGAGAGATGAATTGGATGCCACTCCGCCTGCAATAGCAAACTTTTTATACCCGCATCTTTTTACTGCCTCCATGGAATGTTCCACCAGCACATCCACAACCGCCTTCTGGAACGAAGCAGCCACATCCGCCTGATTAATTTCTTCACCTTTCATTTGGCATCCGTTAAGATAGTTTAACACCGCTGACTTTAAGCCACTGAAACTGAAATCATATTCGTTATCTGCCACTTTTGCACGGGGAAACTGGATTGCCTGCGGATTCCCCTCCTTTGACACCTTGTCAATCTTTGGTCCACCGGGGTATCCAAGACCAATCGCTCTTGCCACCTTATCAAAGGCTTCACCGGCCGCATCATCTCTGGTCCTTCCCAAAATTTCATATTCGCCGTAATCTTTTACCACTACAAGGTGGGAATGGCCACCTGAAACTACCAAGCATACAAAGGGCGGCTCCAGTTCTTTATTTTCTATAAAGTTGGCACTGATATGTCCTTCAATATGATGAACTCCAACAAGGGGAATATCTGTTGCAAAACTGATTGCTTTTGCTGCAGATACACCCACCAATAAAGCCCCTACAAGTCCGGGGCCGTAAGTAACTGCAATTGCAGTGATATCTTCCATTTTTTTGTCTGCATCAAAAAGTGCCTGCTCTATCACCTGATTGATTTTCTCAATATGTTTACGTGATGCAATCTCCGGTACTACACCGCCATACTCGGTATGAAGCGCTATCTGGGAATATATTACATTAGAAAGCACTTCCCTGCCGTTTTTCACTACCGCAGCCGCAGTTTCATCACAGGAACTTTCAATTGCCAAAATAGTAACGTCTTTGTTTTCCATTCCTTATTCCTCATCTTCCGCAAGTGCCCAGCCAAATATTTTCCAATGCCCCTCATCATCCTTGCGAAGCACAAAAATTTCATTGGCCATCTCAATACTTGTTCCTTTTCTTAATGTAAAGGAACAATATAATCTTGCACATTCATATCCGTTATAATCAAAAAACTCTACATCCGTACTTGCTGATGTCGCATAGCTGGAAATCACAATTTCCTGTTCTTTTAATTGATTGACATCCCAACGCAAACTCTCTATATACTGTTCTTTTGTCTGATTGGCAATTAATTCTTCATCATACAATTCCTGTACTTTCATTGCCAAAGACACAAACTCTTCTTCCGTATACTCTTCATTATGTATGCACGTAGCAAATTCACCAAAGAGTTTTACCACTTCTTTGGGAGATGGGGGATAATTTCTTTCAAAGTTATATAAAAGAATGTCTTGTACGACCGTTGTTTCAGGCTGTGTCTCTTTCGCTGTATCAGATTTCTTGTTTGACAGGTAATAATAATAACCGATTATCATACATACCAGTACAATTCCGACGATTAATATCCTAATACCACTGTTTTTCTTTTTCTTCACAGTCCCCCTCCTTTCTCATGAATTTGCAAACCTATTCTTCTGATTCTATTATCTCTTAATCTTCATCAAAAAGCAATTCTATTGTTTTGCCGTCACGACAAGTTTCCGCCTGCGGAAAAATTTTGCGGGTGGCAGGCAAAAATTCCTCCGGTCTGTTTAGGGACGGACTATAATGGGTAAGCCATAAGCGTCTTACATTTGCTTTCTTTGCCAGTTCCGCCGCCTCATAAAATGTCATATGTTTATTTTCTTTCGCCTTGCCAAGCTTATCCTGTTCACCGTACATGCCTTCACAGATAAACAAGTCCGCATCCTGTGCGTGCTTTACAATCCCTTCCGTAGGTCTGGTGTCTGTACAATAGGTTACCCTAAGCCCTCTTCTTGCCTGTCCCAAAACCATTTCCGGCACGAGTGTCATTTCTTCTGTTTCTATTGTTTCTCCGCGTTGCAGACGGCTCCAGTACTTCTTTTCAATGCCTAACTCGACTGCTTTGTCAACTTGAAATTTACCAATCCGGTCAATGGCAATACTATATCCATAGCAGGGTACATTATGATTCACTTTAAACGCTTCGATTTTAAATCCATCAAAGCAAATAACCTGCTCGCTTTCGGTAAGCTCCATACACTCAATCGCAAAAGGAAGTTCAGGAGCAATAATTCTAAGCGATGCCACCACCTTAGAAAGACCTTTCGGTCCAACCAAAAGAAGCGGCTCTGTCCGCTCTGCATTTCCCATGGTGAGAAGCATTCCGGGCAGTCCGCTGATATGGTCTGCATGATAGTGAGTAAAACAGATTACATCAATGGGATTAGGACTCCATCCTTTCTCCTTCATAGCAATCTGTGTTCCTTCGCCACAATCAATCAATATACTTTGTCCGTTGTACCGGGCCATCATGGATGTAAGCCACCTGTAAGGAAGGGGCATCATCCCTCCGGTCCCCAGTAAACAAATATCTAACATAATTCCTCCGTCTGGCAGCTCCCCGGGAGTTTAGAGCAACTCTTTCATTTCCTCCTCTTCTACGGGTATTGCAAAACCTGCTGCCATTCTATCATAACAATCTTCGCAAAGGTCAAAATGGTGCATCACTCCGTCTCTCTTACTGAAATACCCGAATTTTGCTTCCGCGTGAAAGCATCCTTCTTTTACAATTCCATTTTCAACCTTCAGTTCCTTCTTACACCGGTTGCAAATCACAGAAACCAGTTCTTTTCTATCATCATCCAAATAAATACGCATGGCAACTCCTCCTTTGTTTCTGTTTCCATTATACATGATTTACTTACAAGAAACAGTGGTAATTCTTCCATGCTTTTCCTATCTTTTCCACATAATAAGGGCATCTTCCGTAGGCTTTTCATAAAAGTCGGGCCGTACCCCCTCCCCCTTGAAGCCAAGGCTCTCATACAGACAAATAGCCGGGGTATTGCTTACTCTTACTTCCAGTGTCAAATCACCCATTCCATGCAGGGGTGCTTCCTTTAACATATATTCCATAAGTGCCCTGCCAATTCCTCTTCCACGGAATTTTTCAGCAACTACCACGTTGGTAATTTCTCCCTCACCTACAATATTTCTGATGCCACAGCAACCGGCAATTTCGCCCTCTTCCTCTGCCACATAATAGTAAGCGTAATCCGCCTCTACCATCTCCAAAAAATCCTGCGGTAACCATGGCATGGAAAAGGTTTCTTCTTCTATCTTGCTGACTGCTACTACATCTTCCTGCGTCAATTCTCTGATTAACATTCCTTTATCCTTCCGTTATGGAATTCTTTTCATTCTTTTCACGCTCTGCCTGTGATAATCTGAGATACTCCGGTGCGTGCACTTCAGCTTTCACTGCTTTTCCTTCATTATAATAATCAAAGGCAAGAACGCCGAAAGCAGCTGCGCGCTGTCTGTTCATATGTGCCGGTGCAAAACCATATGGTACGCTCATAAGCCTCGCCAGCTTTTCTTCATAAACGGGCACACCATCACCTAAGAAAATCACTTCACGATTAAGTTCATTACAAATTCTTGCAATTTCTTCTACCGAAATTGCACACTGGGGAACCAACGTATCTAAGGTATACTCCACTACAGTAGTATCCTTTTTCACAAATTCGTATACACCTGTATAAACCTGATTTCTTCTGGCATCCATGATGGGGCAAATCAGTTTATCTGTTCCATAAAGATTACATGCCAGTCCATCCAGCGTAGGAATCTCAATAATCGGTTTATTCATGGCAAACCCAAGTCCCTTTGCTGTAGCAGAGCCAATACGAAGACCCGTAAAAGAACCGGGGCCCTTTGCAAGTGCAATGGCATCCACCGTATCAAGATCAAGCTCTATCATTTTTTTCAGTTCATCCAGCATGGGAAGAAGTGTCTGTGAATGCGTTTTTTTGTATTGAATATTATATTCGCCGATTAACGCTTTTTCTTCAAACACCGCCACAGATGCTACCAGCCCCGAGCTGTCTATTGCAATTATCTTCATTTTACTTCCTTCTCTTCTATGAGTATTTTCCGATAATCAAAACCTTTTTCCAAATCCTTTAATATGGTAATCTGCGTATATTTTTCAGGCAAAATTTCTTCTATTAAATTTGCCCACTCAATAAGGCAAACCCCTTCACCGTAAAAACAGTCCTCATATCCGATTTCATCCATCTCGGAAATGTCACCAATACGGTATACATCAAAATGATAAAAGGGTATTCTTCCTTCATCATAAACCTGCATAATGGTAAAAGTGGGACTGTTCACGGGTTCTGCAATCCCAAGTCCTTGTGCAAGTCCCTGGGTGAAAACAGTTTTTCCTACACCCAAATCACCGATTAACGTATAAACCTCTCCGGGATGCGACGCCTGTCCGATTTCTTTTCCCAAAGAAAAAGTATCTTCCGGCTTAAAACTTTCTATCATCTTCAAAATTCTTTCCTCCTAAAAACGAATCTTTACCTTTTTCGGAGGCATGTGGGTTGAAATAATCTCTATTACCGCAGGTGCCTTTTCCCCCAAATCACGCCTGGGGAAAATAGTGGCATTCACTCTTGAGGTATAAACAATCAGACTCTTGGTGGTGGAAATTGCTTTATATAAATCTTCCCACTTCTGGGCTTGTACTTCCTCTCCCTGGGATACTTCAATTCCTTCTTCCGTCAATTTGTAATGTAACGGCTTCTTAAATACAGGATTTGCAAGAAACTGTTGCTTTGATTTCAAAAACAAAGAGCCGGGAAGATATAATAAAATCACCAGTCCCGCTATGAGGCAAAGAATTCCGGCTCCTGCAAAGAAAGCAACTACCATAAGTGCTCCTGCAACCGCTCCGATTAATCCGGATGCACTTAAATACGTATGATGCAACATATAATCATATAAATCGCCCGATTTCATTTGGACATCAAATTCTACTTCCATAAATACCATACCTTTCGTCAGGTCTTTTGCTTGTTCTCTAGCAAGAAAGCACCTACATAAGCAGGTGCTCTCTACTCTTTTATTATTATACTAAAAAACCGACAAAGTGCAATACTTATTCGTGTCTTAATGCTTCAATAGGACTTAGTTTAGCTGCCTTTTTCGCAGGATAAATTCCGAAGAAAATACCGACGCCGCAAGAGAACAGGGATGCGATAATCACCGTTGATGCCCCAACCTGCGGTGCAATATCCGCAAGTGCTCCGATTCCGAATGCTCCCAGCACTCCCAAAACAATTCCTATGGCACCTCCCAGAAGCGTAATAATTCCGGACTCTGCCAAAAATTGCAGTAGAATAGATCCTGTTCTTGCACCAAGTGCTTTACGGATACCGATTTCTCTGGTTCTTTCCGTAACGGATACCAACATAATGTTCATAACGCCGATACCACCAACCAAAAGCGAGATGGCTGCCACAAAAGATACAAATATCGTTATGACACTCATTACCGTGTCAAACATGGCTGCATAATCTTCAAAGCTTTCCATCATAATCTGATTTTCGCCACGTACCTTATGCTTATTTTCGAGAAGGGCAAGGGCCTGCGATGCCACGTCTGCAGAGTACTCCGGTGTTTCGGCAATTACATAAAACTGTGATGTTTCTTCTGTATATACTCCAAATCTGTTGCCCAAAAACGTATGCGGCACCTCTGCCTGAATGGTAACCACTCCGTAACTCGAAGTAATAATGGATGAAGCGCTGTCCTGACGGATACCTACCACCCTAAGTTCCTGCGTGATTCCCCAGAGTGTAGCGTCAAAGGTCATACCGACCACATCTGTCGTTCCGAAAAGTGCTACAGCACTTGCCTCTGTGATGATGCAGACATTGTTTCCGTTTTCATAATCATTCTGTGTAAAATACTTTCCTTTTACAATAGGATCCGCACTTGCATACTGAAGGCTGGGCCTTCCACCTACCATATTAATATCAAAGTCCCCTTTCGGACCTTCGGCAGTACCCCATGCCGAAAACTGGGGTGTAACACCTTTTACATGTTCTACCCTTTCCTCTATCATGTCAAAATCCGAATCATCAAAAGTTACTGTAGTATCTTTTCTGGTACTGTCTACATAAAATGCAATCTGACCGCTTCCGATACCTTCCAGTTCCGAATTAATCTGTCCTCTGACCCCATTACCAATGGAAATAACCATAATCACAGAAGAAATACCGATGATAATTCCAAGCATGGTCAGAATAGAACGCCCTTTATTATTTTTGATATTCATCAGGGCAATTTTAATATATTCCCAAATTTGTGTCATCTTTATCCTCATTTCTACTTCTGCTGTGTTTCTTGGGGAAGTGCCATTACCGGCATTCCTTCTGTAAGTCCTGCAGTAACATTGGTAATCATCTGCTCACCTTCGGTAACACCTTCCACAATTTGAACCATGGTATCGGAAGAAATTCCTGTAACTACAGGTTTCTTTACCATAAGTCCCTCTTCTATTACATAGACAAATTCACCATCCATATCTACATTAACAGCCGATACCGGTGCCAAAACAACGTCTGTTTCCTGTGCAGTGCTGATTACCACCTTTGCTTCCACTCCGAGGTACACTTCACTGTCTGGATTTAAAATCTTAACCTCCGTACCTACTACTGCAGCACCGGTTTCATTTTTCTCTGCCATCTTATTAATCTTGGAGACTTCACCTTCGTATGTATTTGCACCGATTGTGACCGTTGCCTTCTGACCGACTTTTATCTTATCCAAGTCATATTTTGTTACGGAGATTTTCACAAAAACATCTTCTGTACTTTCCAATACGAAAAGTTCTGTTCCCTCTGCGAGTGTCGCACCTTCTACAACTTTGACTGCAGTTACTACCCCATCAAAATCAGCCACCACACCACTCTCTGCACCTGCAAGTGCTGCAAGTTTCTTTTCTGATTCCAGCTTGCTGCTTTCATTATTGGCTTCCAGTTCAGATTTAGCGCCACTGGTCATTTTGCCTGCTTCTGCAGAAGTTTGCTGGGACTTCATCTCACTTTTGTATTCTTTATATTCTGCAAGCATTTTATTATATTCTTCTAATTCAGCTTCCCATCCTTTGATATCCTTATGATTCGTCTGCTCATAGCTATTGATTTGTATCTGTGTCTGGATGTTTTTATATTCATCAGAATCCGGCTTATCCTTCCAGTTGAGCATCTCTATCTGGAGGAGGGTTCCGAAATATGCCAGGTCACTTTTTTTCTTTGCAATTTTATCTTCTAATGCTTTGATACATGTTTCCGCATCCGCAATTTGCTGTTCCAACACCTCAAGGTTAAAATCAGCCTCCTGTAAATCACCAACTTTTTCGTTATTGCTTTGCATTGCATTTAAATAGTTGCCTTCATTTGACTGCTTCTTAAGCTCTGCAAGCTGTTTTTGTGTGCTTAGGTCATCTGCATCATATACCAAGAGCACATCTCCCGCTTTCACTGCATCTCCTGCTTCAACCTTTACTTCTCCCACCTTCAAGGTTACATCCGAGAAATAATTCTTCACATTACCTGTACTTACCGTACCGCTGGTATTTATCACCTCTTCTATTTCGCCTTTACTTGCCGCCACAGTAGTAACAGGTATTGCGCCACCTCCACCAAGTGCACAGGATGCATACATAACAATCACGGCAACAATAATAACGCCGATGATAATTCTCTTTCTGATTTTTTTCTTTTTTGCCTTATCCATAGGTGTCTTTTCTTTCTTCATTGCTTTCTTTTCCTGCTTTGCTCTTTTCCTCTGTTCTTTTTTACTCTCTTTTTCAATTTCCAAGTTGTCTCTGGTTAAATCTTCCATTTTATATTACCCTTTCAATTTATATTTCTATTCCTTTTACACACTCGTTATCGTTCTATCTCATTTATAATATCTGCCACTATTTTTCCGTCCATAATCCGGATCATTCTCTTGGCGCGGGCTGCTATATCATTATCATGGGTAATTAGAATAACCGTCCTGCCTTCCCTATGTAATTCCTTTAAAATTTCCATGATTTCCCGTGTAGAACCGGAGTCTAAGTTACCCGTAGGTTCATCTGCCAAGATAATCGGCGGCGCCTGTGCAATGGCACGGGCAATTGCCACACGTTGCTGCTGTCCGCCGGACATTTCTGAAGGCTTATGTTCCATACGCTCCTTAAGTCCTACCTTTTCAAGTGCTGTCCTTGAAAGTTCAAGCCTTTCCTTCTTGGGCACGCCTCTGTATATCAGCGGAAGCTCTACATTCTGCAGCGCTGTAAGTCCGGCGATGAGGTTAAATCCTTGAAATATAAAACCGATTTCCTTATTTCTGATGTCTGACAGTTCATCATCAGACAAACTGGAAACATCCTGGCCGTTTAAGAAATAACTCCCTGTTGTAGGAACATCCAAGCACCCCAGCATGTTCATAAGTGTAGACTTACCGGAGCCGGACTGGCCGATAATAGCAACAAACTCATTACTGTCTATGGTAAGATCCACATGATCAAGCGCCCTGACCTCGTTTTCACCGGGATTGTATATTTTGCACATATCCCGGATTGATATTAATCCCTCCATATGTATTCTCCTTTTCCTTATCTGTACTACTGTATTATATCACTAATACAGTAATCGTCAATACCTAATTACAATAATTTTCTTTTCATTCTATTTATGTAACGAATTGATTATTATCATTGTCTTCAAAAAAGCGTCCATTCGCTTGTTTCGAATGGACGCTTTCCTTTCACATACTTTCTTCTATTTTTTTGTCGTTGCTGCTTTTAAAATAGGGCTAAGTTTCTTATATACCAGTATTGTTATCAATGACACAAGACCACCTTTTAACAAATTAAGGGGTGCTACCGCAAACAGTACCAGTGAACTCAAATTTGTGATAGAAGCATTTATCTCCGTCCCCATTCCGATGATTACCTCTAGGGGCATTCGGTAAAGTTTTGAAAACGCTGGAATCAGATAAATTGCATTAAATGCGGAACCAAATATTGTGATACATAATGTACCGATACCACAGGCTACAATTGCATTTTTCTTTGATTTCTTTATCATGTAAATAATAGATGCAGGCATAATGAAGCTGCAACCGATTACAAAGTTTGCCAAGTCTCCCACAAACGCTGTGGTAGTTCCCTTTATCATAAGTTTTAATAAAATCTTACAGATTTCAATCATGACTCCTGCCACAGGACCGAAAGCAAAAGCTCCGATAAGAGCAGGAATTTCACTGAAATCCAACTTATAAAATCCCGGTGCGAAAAATACAGGGAAGTCTAAAATATGAAGCACTGTTGCAATTGCTGAAAAAACACCGATCATGGCAATCTTTCTGGTAGAGAGAATACGCTCCGTGTCACTGTTCTTTTTCTTAATCATTTTCTCGGCAATATACGCTACCACCACAAGAGCCAGCGCAATCCCCAAAACCTCCAGTGCGAACACTGCATTTTCCATGATACTTGTCCATAAACCATTATTCATTTTCTTTTCCTCCTAAAATACGGCTTTTCGCCAAATTTTCAGAAAGGTTCTTCCATTGACATTATGTAAGTGCATAAAAAACCCCGAATGCTCTCATAAAGCATTCGGGGTATGCATACCTAATATCCGCAACGGGACTCCTTATAAAGCACATAGATTCCCACTGCACCTCTGTATTCAGCCATATGAATTTATAGCGAACACTTTCTTCTCTCATCCAGACTTTACTGTCGGTTTTGGAATTCTCTTTCGAGTCACCAAATCAGCCGCAACTTCTCCTGTACACTGCATTCATTCAACCTCTGCCACAGAAGATTGTCACGGGTCGCGGACTATACCGCCGGTAGGGAATTTCACCCAACCCCGAAGAACTTTTCTATTTACTTTTCCTATAGTAATGGTTTGTTAACAGTTTGTCAATCCCTATTTCCAATTTCATGCTTTTTTACTTTTTTCACAAGTTCGAAAAACTCTTCCTTATATTCATCTTCCAAATCCAGTTCTTTTAGTTCGCTATATACATGTTTTACAGAAGCATTCTCCGGATAATCACTATCTGATGCCAAGAGTCCAAACTCCGCAACTGCTGCCGCAAACCTAAAATCATCGGAAGGACTTTCTGTGTAATACTCATATCCCATGGGATAAGTAAGTAAGTTGCTTTCGTCCTCTGTAGGCTTTTTATAACGGATGCTTAAAGTCATCCATTCCTGCTTTGTTGCAGTACTTTCTACTGTACCCTCACCTTGTTCTTTCTTATAATTATCACTGTATTTTAAATCTTCAATCTCTTCTTCGGAAAGATTACTAAGAGGCTCCTTCAAAATCACTTCATAAAGTACGGTTACACTGTGTCCTGTTCCGATTTCTCCGGCATCTTTTGTATCATCTTCAAAGTCCTCTTTATTCAGTGCCCTGTTTTCATATCCTATCAAACGATACTCCGATACCACAGAAGGATTAAATTCTACCTGCAGTTTCACATCCTTGCAGATGGTAAGTAATGTAGCAGACATTTCCTCCACCAATACTTTACGTGCTTCTCTCTCACAGTCAATATAGGCATAATTTCCGTTACCTTTATCTGCAAGGGTTTCCATTTTATTGTCTTTGATGTTACCTGTTCCAAAGCCCAGTACAGAAAGATAAATACCACTTTCTCTTTTCTCCGTAATTAACTCTTCCAATTCTTCCTGTGTGGTGAGTCCGATATTCAAATCACCGTCTGTGGCCAGAATAATTCTATTATTTCCACCTTCAATAAAATGTTCTTCTGCTAATTCATATGCGGTCTCAATCCCTTTACTTCCATGGGTTCCGCCACCAGCCTCCAAATCATATAATGCTATTTTAATCTTCTTTGTCTTATTTCCACTGACACCGTCAAGTACGATGGTATCCTCTCCTGCATATGTAACAATAGAAATTCTGTCCTTTTCTGTCAAATTCTCTGCCAGCATGCTAAACGCATCCTGCAACAAGGGCAATTTATCTGCTGAATTCATGGAACCTGATACATCAAGCAAAAAAACAAGATTGGACGGTGGTGCCTGTTCATATTCCATTTCCTGCGTTTGCAGACCGATCATAACAAGTTCTGCATCCTCATTCCAAGGGCATTTACTAATTTGGGTAGTGAAGCCGAATGGCTCACTTCCCTTCGGCCCCTCATAATCATAGTCAAAATAATTCAACATTTCTTCGATTCGCACCGCATTTTTCGGAAGTTCCTCAAGGGTATACCCGTCGTTTAACATACGGCGGAGGTTACTGTAAGATGCCGTATCTACATCTGCTGAAAAAGTGGAAACAGGCTCTTTCATAACTGAACTGTATCCCTTTTCTTCCCACTCGCTATATTCTTCCGTGTTCTGTACTTCGACGTCAAAATCATAACAGCCGTCCAGATAACTCTCTGCGCTCTTTGCTTCTTCTACATCTGCACATTCTGTTTCCGATGTCGGTGCCTCTGCTACCGATTCCGTCATCATGGCATTTTCGTATGGCGGTGCCTCCTCAGCAGGTGCTTCTGCGGTTTCGGTCGCATAATCCGTACCTGCTACCATTTCAGTTTCTGCGGTGGCATCCGCTGCCTTCATTCTGTCCATGCCGCCGCAACCGGTCAGCATTCCTGTTATTAATGTCATTGCAAGTAATAATGCTACTAATCTTTTTTTCATAAAAAATCCCTCCCTTGGTACCTGATATTACAGATACGTGGGAGGGATTACCTTTTTATGGGTTTTTTGAAAATTTTTCAAAAATTTTTATTTCATAATATATGCAAAGAATCCATCTACATTATTAGACTTCATGTATCCTTTTTCCACCCAGAAATCAGCTGCCATCTGGGCAATATCCATAACATTCTCCTCTTTGCTCAAATCATTAAACTCTTTGTTCATGGCTTCGTCATAGAAGGTGATTCCTGCGCATTCAGCCTTTACATCTTCTACGGAAAGGTCAAGTCCCTTTGCCATGATTTCGCAGCCTTCATCAAAGTTTTCATTTAAGTATGCCACTGATTTGTTCCATGCTGTATTTAATGCATCAGCAGCACCCGGATTTGCTTTCAGGAAATCTGTGCTGATGGTGAGAACGTCGATAATTGCCTTAGGATAATCAGCTGAGGATACCAGAATATGTCCACCTTCTCGCTGGCTGCAGTTACTAAGAGCCGGTTCCCATGTTACCGCCGCATCTACCTGTCCTGCAATAAATGCCTCACCCGCTGCATCATTACCCATTTCTACGATATTGATCTGATCCTCAGTAATATTGCTGTCTGCAAGTGCCTGGAGGAAGAAGAAATAAGAAGTAGCAGACTTATCAAGCGCAACTGTCTTTCCTGCCAGATCATCTACGCTCTGGATTTCTGCACTTGCTACCAAGCCATCACCGCCGGTAGAACAGTCCATGGTACATACATACTGCTCCGGTGCACCTGCATCATACTGGATGATGTCACGGTCAAGTACCTGGCCCAGTGCCTGAATACTTCCGGATACAAACGCTGCACCATAGGTAGATTCATCTTCCATGATGACAACTTCTACATCATAACCAAGTTCTTCAAAATATCCTTTTTCAATACCAATAAATACAGGTGCATAACCTGCCCATGTACAGAAAGCAATTTTACAGGGAATCAGTTCCCCACTTGTCGCTGTCTGCTTAGCGGCATTTCCACAACCCATGCAGGAAAATACCAATACTACACTTAACATAAGTGCCAATAATTTTTTCATAATCTCATCTCCTTTTTTATTTATCAAGAGCTGCGTCCTGGCTCTCCTGCCAGAGCATCTCCATGATTTTCCGTTTCATTGCAAGGAATTCCGGTGTCACCAAAATCTCATGATTTCTCTCTCCCGGAATGTTAACCTCCATAACCTCTCTAATGGTACCCGGACGGCGGCTCATTACATAAATCCGATCAGCCAGAAGAATCGCCTCATCAATATCGTGGGTAATGAACAAAATGGTATTTTTTGTCTCACGGCTTATTTTGGCGAGAAGCTCCTGCATTACTACCCTGGTCTGTGCATCCAGTGCGCCAAAGGGTTCGTCCATCAGAAGAATCTCAGGCTGATTTGCCAAAGTTCTGGCGATTGCCACTCTCTGCTTCATACCACCGGAAAGCTGTTTGGGAAGTGCATTCTCAAAGCCGGAAAGCCCCACAAGCTGAATGTATTCCTGCGCTATCTTTGCCCGCTCTGCTTTGGGTATCTTCTTCATTTTAAGACCAAATTCAATATTTTTCTGTACCGTCAGCCACGGAAAAAGACTATAGCCTTGGAATACCATCCCCCGGTCAGCACCGGGACCGGATACTTCTCTCCCATCAATCTCTACACTTCCTTCTGTTGCATCTGCCAGTCCGCCAATAATATTAATGAGTGTGGACTTTCCACAGCCGGAAGGACCTACCATTACTACAAACTCTGATTCTCTCACTTCCAGATTAATATCTTTTAATGCATCCAGATCCTTTTCTCTTCGCCCGTTTGCCGGAAACACTTTTTGCAGATTTGTTACTTTTAATTTTATCTTATCCATACTATGTACCGGTTCCTTTCCGTCTTAGTCGCCCAGTCTTTCATGCCAGGGCACAATGATCTTGGTCAGAATCCGAAGGATAAAGTCTGTCACCAAACCAATAAGACCAATCATGATAAGGCCTGCAAAAATTACATCCGTTGCCAAAAATCTCTGAGATTTTAAAATAATGTATCCCAGGCCTGCAGAAGCAGCAACCATTTCAGCAACTACCAGATAAGTCCATGCCCAGCCTATGGTCATTCTAAAATCATCCATCAGACCCGGAAGGGCTGCCGGAAAAATAACCTCCGTATAAAGCTGAAGTTTATTAGCACCAAGGGTGCTGGCCGCATTCAGCATATTTTTTTCAATAGAGGATACAGTATCACACACCATCAGCACCAATTGGAAAAACGTTCCCAGGAAAATAATGACATATTTCTGGTTTTCGTCAATTCCCAAATATAAAATGGTAAGTGGCACCAGTGCCACTACCGGCAAGTATCTTGCGAATTCAATAATAGGCTGAATTACTGCACTGAAGCATTTAGATCGGGCCATCAGCATACCGATGGGAAGGGCCGCTACTGCGGACCAGAACCAGCCTATCATGACACGCTTGGTGGAAAGAAAACAATGCTCCCACAAAGAACCGTCACCTGCCATCTCCAAAAGGCTGTTCCAGACTGCCGTAGGAGAAGGCATAAATATTTCATTTAAAAAACCGCCGTAAGTAAGAATACACCATGCGGCAATAATCACACAAAAAGAAATAAGGGAAAGGGCGCCAGTAGAAATCTGCCCGGTTTTCTTTTTCATAGGTAAATCTCAACTTTCAATCTATTATTCTTTTATCACATTAGCACGCTAAAGTATTATAACATGGGACTTTTCATTTGAAAAGTCCCTACTTCTTATTTTTGATTAATTCTCATGGTCAGTCCAATTCTCTTTTTAGGTACATCTACCGATAATACTTGCACCTCCACAATGTCACCTACACTGACAGCCTCAAGGGGATGCTTAATGAACTTGTCCGTAATCTGGGAAATGTGCACCAGTCCATCCTGATGGACACCAATGTCCACAAATACACCAAAGTCAATTACATTACGTACCGTTCCCTTTAAAATCATTCCGGGCTTTAAGTCTTCCATATCAAGAACATCACTTCTAAGAATAGGCGTAGGCATGCTTTCTCTGGGGTCTCTGGATGGTTTTTCCAGTTCCTTCAAAATGTCAGTAAGGGTAATCTCGCCAATGCCAAGTTCTTCAGCCATTAGCTTTTTGTCCTTAATTTTCTTCTCTAAAGAACTTACCATGGCAGCTTCCTTCTCGGGACTTGCCACTGTAGCAGATTGGTTTTTCTTATCTGCTTCCTGATCAAATGCCATTGTAGTGCCGCCCATGGCTGCCGCCAAAGCTTGACCCATGGCAGTATTGGTATTTTTAATAACCACCTTCTGCTGGGGTTTCTTTTTCTCCTGTCTGGGCGCCGGTTTCTCTGCCACCGGTTTCTTCTTTGCTGCTTCTTTCTGTGCCATGCGCACATCGTCCATGGTAAGTCCCATTTTAGAAAGAAGCGCCACAGCTGCATCATAGCTTTCCGGATGCACGCTGGTCGCATCAAGAGGATTATCTCCGTCTAAAATACGAAGGAAACCTGCACACTGTTCATATGCCTTAGGTCCCAATTTCGGTACTTTCAAAAGCTGTGCACGGTTTTTAAACTTGCCGTTCTGCTCTCTGTAGTCTACGATATTTTTCGCAATCACTTTTGAGATACCGGAAATATACTCAAGCAGGGATGCGGACGCGGTATTTAAGTCCACGCCTACTTTATTTACGCAATCTTCCACTACGCCGCTTAAAGCCTCGCCCAATTTCTTCTGGTTCATATCATGCTGATACTGCCCTACACCGATGGATTTGGGATCAATCTTAACAAGCTCTGCAAGGGGATCCTGCAATCTTCTTGCAATGGATGCCGCACTTCTTTGTCCCACGTCAAAGTTAGGAAACTCTTCCGTAGCAAGTTTACTTGCTGAGTAAACAGATGCACCCGCTTCGTTTACAATCACATACTGCACCGGTGTGTTTAATTCTTTAATCAGTTCTACAATTACCTGTTCAGATTCTCTGGAGGCAGTACCGTTTCCTACGCTGATTAAAGAAATGCCATACTTAGCAATCATTTTTTTCAGCTCCGCCTTTGCTTCCGCCACTTTATTCTGAGGGGCTGTAGGATAAATCACCTTGGTATCAAGAACCTTACCTGTGGCATCCACAACCGCAAGTTTACAACCGGTTCTAAATGCCGGGTCCCAGCCAAGCACTACTTTGCCGGCAATAGGAGGTTGCATGAGAAGCTGCTCTAAGTTCTTTCCAAATACAGAAATAGCGCCATCCTCTGCCTTTTCAGTCAGCTCATTTCTGATTTCCCTTTCAATGGCAGGGGCAATCAATCTGTCATAGGCATCTTCAATTACTTCCTTAAGGAAAGGAGTTGTATATTCATTTTCCGAAACAATTGTTTTCTTAGCAAGGAACTGTAAAATTCTCTCTTTGGGCGCCACTATCTTAACCGTTAAAAACTTTTCATTTTCTCCACGGTTCAGTGCAAGCACTCTGTGTCCTGCCACTTTTTTAATAGCCTCTTCATAGGCATAATACATTTCATATACACTTTGTTCTTTTTCGTCTTTGGCCGTGCTGGTTAATGTACCTTCCTGTGTAGTGATATCCCTGATATATATGCGGTAGTCTGCCTCATCGGAAATGCTTTCGGCAATAATATCCGCTGCCCCTTGAAGAGCTTCCTTCGCATCCTTTACTTCTTTTTCTTCATTGATATAATTAGCCGCTTCTTCCAAAAGAGGCTTGTCTGTATCCTGTTTTAAAATAAACTCAGCAAGAGGTTCGAGCCCCTTTTCCTTAGCAACACTTGCCCTTGTCTTTCTCTTAGGTCTGTAAGGACGGTACAGGTCTTCTACTACAACCAGAGTCTCTGCTGCAAGAATCTTTGCTTTCAACTCATCCGTCATCTTGCCCTGCTCTTCAATTGTGGCAATAACCTGTTCTTTCTTTTCTTCCAGGTTACGAAGATAGGTCAGTCTTTCATGAAGGTTACGAAGCTGTTCATCGTTTAAGGAGCCTGTTACTTCCTTACGGTAACGGGAAATAAAAGGAATGGTATTTCCTTCATCAATTAATTTCACCGCAGCTTCCACCTGCCATTTTTCTACACTAAGTTCTTCTTTTAATTTGAGTATAATATCCATCGTTTTAATCCTTTACTATATTCTATGGCCTTCGCCTCTCTTATTATAGTTGATTTCATAGTTTTTTCCAATAAAAATTGTAATCTATCTTTTATCGTGATAAAATATAATTAGAAAAACTATGTTTAGAAAGCAGGATATTATGGAAAATCAGTCACAAAATGAATATAATGCTTCTTTTCATAATCCCGGAAACAAAATGGCTCTCACCTCTTTGATTTTCGGAGTCGGCTCAGTTTTTACGACAGCAACCGTTTTCCTGCCTCTTTTCTTTGCAGGATTATCTGTTGTATTTGCCCTTTTATCCAAGGGGTATGGAAAGAAAATGCTCACGCAGGCAAAAGTAGGTCTTATCAGCGGACTTGCAGGACTTTGCATGACCGTTGCTATGTTTATCTCCTCTTTTGCATTACTGATAAGTAACCCTGAAATATTAACAGAAATCGGCGCCCAGTACGATGCCACATGCGAAATGATGTATGGACAGTCGGCTGAAGAAATGTTTGGGTACTCTTTTGAAGATATGATGGAAGAATATGCCGATATGCTTCGGTAGAAAGGAGCTTCTATGGTAAACGCAGTTGCCGGTTTTGCCACCCCATATGCATACAGTACAGGTATTATGCCCACCTCTGCTTCAGATGCCGTGGTAAAGAATCCCGGTGCGTCTACCGAAGTTGCTCCCGGGCGCAAATCTTCTCCGGCAGAATGCGAGACCTGTAACAACCGCAAATATCAGGACGGTTCTGATGAAATGGTTTCATTTAAATCAGCCGCACATATTTCTCCGGAAGCTTCCGCTACTAAAGTGCGCGCCCATGAGCAAGAACATGTGAGCAATGCCTACAAAAAAGCCGCACAGAATAACGGCAAAGTTCTTGCTGCCACCGTCACCTTAAAAACTGCCATTTGTCCCGAATGCGGACGCAGTTATGTGGCCGGCGGAACCACTGCCACACGCATTAAATACAGTAATGAGGAAAATCCGTATCAAAAAAACAGAAAGCAGGCAGATGCTGCTTCCCTGGTTGGTATGAATATGGATTTAGCTATCTGATAACATTGACAGGAGCATTTTAACATGAACGAACATCTTTCCTCTGCCAGTTTAAAATCTCTGGCCAAAGGACAATTACTTGGAAAATACGGAATCGTGGTTGCAGCCTATGCTATTCACATGGGTTGCATCCTTTTTACATCCTTTATGGTCAGTATGTTTATTGATACTACCACACTTATAGGAAATATCATTTATTTACTTGTAAACATTCTTTTGAGTCTCTTCGGCGGACTTTTTGTTTACGGAGAAGCTTATATTTACTTAAAAATAGCTTGCAATCAGCCAGTTACAGTAAATGACTTATTCTGCGGTTTCGGTTCTAATGCCGAGAAAATTGCAAGGGTACAAATTGTATTTGCATTGGTAGCAGTTATATGTTCCTTTCCAAATCTAATGACTCCCATGCTCTTGCAGCATCCGGAAAACCCCTACTTAATGCTGATATACGTCATTCTCATGATTGTAACCACAGCAGCTAATGTTATTTTCTCTTTAACTTTTGCTGCAAGTTTTTATCTAATGCATGATTTTCCGAATTATACTCCCAAAGAAATTCTTATGCAAAGTTATAAAATCATGAAAGGAAACCGCGGGCGGTTGTTTTACATTGAATTATCCTTCATTCCGTTATTACTTTTAGGCTTTTGTAGCTGTTGCGTTACGTATCTATGGATACTTCCTTATATGGAAGCAGTCCAGGCAAACTTCTATTTAGACTTAATAAAAAAGAGAAACCGGAACAGTTAATCCTGTTCCGGCTTTTTGTTTATCCATTTTAAATACGCATTAATAAATGTATCGATTGCACCATCCATGACCGCATCTACATTTCCTGTTTCCGCATCTGTACGATGGTCCTTCACCATTGTATAAGGCTGCATTACATAGGAACGGATCTGGTTTCCCCAACCGATTTCCTTTACTTCTCCCCTGATATCGGAAAGCTTCTCTGCATTGGCTTCCTTCTGCAACATATACAGCTTTGCTTTCAGCATCTGCATTGCCTTATCCTTATTCTGGAACTGGGAACGCTCATTTTGGCACTGTACCACAATTCCTGTAGGGAGATGTGTAATACGGATTGCAGAGGACGTCTTATTAATGTGCTGACCTCCGGCACCGCTGCTTCGGTAAGTGTCAATTCTAAGGTCATCATTATTGATTTCAATATCCACATCCTCTTCAATATCCGGCATCACATCCAAGGATACAAAAGAAGTCTGTCGCTTTCCCTGGGCATTAAAAGGGGAAATACGCACCAGACGATGCACACCCTTTTCTGATTTCAAATAACCATAGGCATTGATTCCGTTCACCTGAAATGTAACAGACTTAATTCCGGCTTCATCGCCATCCAGATAGTCCAGTACTTCTACGGAAAAACCCTTGCGTTCCGCCCATCTGGTATACATACGGTAAAGCATGCTGCACCAGTCGCAGCTCTCCGTTCCACCGGCGCCTGCATTCAGCTTTAAAATAGCGTTATTATTATCATATTCTCCCGACAAAAGAGTACCTATTCTGATATCCTCAAAGGTAGAAATAAATTCATCCAGTTCCTTGCGGATATCCTCTACCAATCCGGCATCTTCTTCCTCGTATCCCATTTCAATAAGAGTTTCGATATCCTCATACTGGGTACACAATCCGGTCATGGTATCTACAGTATCTTTTAAATTTTTCAGTTCTTTCATTTTCTGATTGGAAACATCAGGATCATCCCAAAAACCGGGAGCCTCCATCTCTCTTTCCAACTCTTCGATTTTCTTTGACTTACTGTCTAAGTCAAAGTGAATCCCTCACTTCCGCCAAAGGGGTTTCATAAGCAAAAAGTTCAGATTTCATCTGATCTAATTCAACCACTTAACGTTCACCTCTTTCTGTTTTTACTCTTTTATACGATATACTTTACTTGCGTCCGCAGCACTGTTTATATTTCTTTCCACTGCCGCAAGGACAGGGATCGTTGGGATAAACCTTCGCTGCCTCTCTCTTAACAGGTGCCTTGGCCAGTGAATCATCTTTGTTTGTTCCTGTTACCTTTGCAACCTGCTCACGCTCAACCTTTTGTTCTACACGGACATGGAATAACAACCGGACAGTTTCTTCTTTGATATTTTGTGTCATTTCATCAAACATATCATAACCGGTCATCTTATATTCAACAAGGGGGTCTCTTTGTCCGTATGCCTGTAATCCTACGCCCTGACGGAGCTGATCCATATCATCAATGTGGTCCATCCACTTACGGTCAATTACCTTCAGTAAAATGACACGCTCTAACTCTCTGATAGCTTCTGCATCCGGGAATTCCGCTTCCTTGGCTTCATAAAGTTTCACTGCTTCTTCTTTAAGCTGCTGCTTAAGGGCATTCTTCTTAGGTGTTGCCACGCGTCCTCTGTTCAAAGGTTTTAATGGAACTGTAGGAAGAAGAAGTGTATTGAGTTCATCCAAATCCCACTCATCAATATCTGTATCATCACCGATGGAAATATCCACACTGTTCTCCGTAATGTCCGTAATCATCTTGTAGATGGCATCTCTCATACTTTCGCCGTCAAGGACACGACGTCTCTCCTCATAGATGATTTCTCTCTGTTCATTCATAACCTGATCATACTCAAGAAGATTCTTTCTGACACCAAAGTTATTGCTTTCTATCTTTTTCTGTGCATTTTCAATAGCATTGGTAAGTGCTTTGTGTTCAATTTCCTGGTTCTCCGGAATGCCCAGTGCATTAAACATGCTGATTAATCTTTCGGAACCGAATAGTCTCATAAGGTCATCTTCCAGTGAAATATAGAACTTAGATTCACCGGGATCACCTTGACGACCGGAACGTCCACGGAGCTGATTGTCTATACGTCTGGATTCATGACGCTCAGTACCGATAATCTTAAGTCCACCTGCTGCCTTTGCCTCCTCATCAAGCTTAATATCCGTACCACGGCCCGCCATATTGGTAGCAATGGTAACAGCACCGTGAATACCTGCATCCGCAACAATTTCTGCTTCCAGCTCGTGGAACTTCGCATTCAAAACCTTATGGGGAACTCCCTGCTTTGCGAGCATTCTGCTGAGTTCTTCAGAGGCTTCAATGGTAATGGTGCCTACCAAAACAGGCTGTCCCTTTGCATGAGCTTCTTTTACAGATTCTACAATCGCATATAATTTTTCTTTTCTGGTCTTATATACAGCATCCTGCTGATCAATTCTGGCTACCGGTCTGTTGGTAGGAATTTCAATAACGTCCATTCCATAAATATCACGGAATTCCTTTTCTTCCGTAAGGGCTGTACCGGTCATACCTGCCTTCTTTGCAAATTTATTAAAGAAGTTCTGGAAAGTAATGGTTGCAAGGGTCTTACTTTCTCTCTTCACTTTTACATGCTCTTTTGCTTCGATCGCCTGATGAAGTCCGTCAGAATAACGACGTCCCGGCATAATACGTCCGGTAAATTCATCAACAATCATAACCTGATCATCTTTCACCACATAGTCCTGATCGCGGAACATTAAATTATGTGCACGCAGTGCCAGAATCATGTTATGCTGGATTTCAATATTTTCAGGATCTGCAAGGTTTTCAATCTGGAAGAAATTTTCTACCTTCGTTACACCCTGCGCAGTCAGATTTACGATTTTATCCTTTTCGTTAACGATAAAATCTCCGGTCTCTTCACGCTCAATGCCCATGATAAGATCCATTTTGGTCAAGTCCTGCATATCCTGTCCACGTTTCATCTGTCTGGCAAGAATATCACATACTTCATAAAGTTTGGTTGATTTGCCGCTCTGTCCGGAAATAATAAGCGGTGTTCTGGCTTCATCGATTAACACGGAGTCCACTTCATCGATGATGGCATAGTGCAAATCACGAAGCACAAGCTGTGCTTTATAAATTACCATATTATCACGGAGATAATCAAAACCAAGTTCATTGTTAGTAACATAAGTAATGTCACAATTATAAGCTTCTCTTCTCTCCTCCGGTTTCATGCTGTTTAGGACAACACCCACAGAAAGTCCAAGGAATTTGTGAACCTCTCCCATCCACTCAGCGTCACGCTTCGCCAGATAGTCATTGACGGTAACAACATGTACACCTTTTCCTTCTAAAGCATTTAAATATGCAGGAAGCGTAGACACCAAAGTTTTACCTTCACCGGTTCTCATCTCCGCAATTCGTCCCTGATGAAGAATAATACCACCAATGAGCTGCACACGGTAATGTTCCATATTAAGAACTCTCTTTGCTGCTTCTCTTACTGTTGCATATGCCTCCGGCAAGATATCATCCAAGGTCTCTCCTTCGGAAAGTCTTTTCTTAAACTCTTCTGTTTTTCCCTTCAGTTCCTCATCGGATAGAGCCATCATGACAGGACGAAGGTCTTCTATTGCCTGTACGGTACTTTCTATTCTTTTTAATTCTCTTTCGCTATGTGTTCCAAAAACTTTTTGAATTAAATTCATACTTTAACCTCACTGTGTTCGGCAAAGGGCTTCCGATTGGAAACTCCATGTCATACGCGGTACATTTTTTAATGTTTTATAAAACAAAAAACCGCAAACCTTATTGTAACAGATTTGCAGTTTTTATTCAACTATTCAAATATTAACGAAATGTTAAAACTTCCTAAAATTCCCAACTAGAATTCATTTCCGGGAAATTTAGGGATTCCTGCTAATCCTTTCAGGATTTCTTCGTCACCGGGAATGTAATCAACCATTTCGCCATCATTGTATCTGCCGTAAGCAACCATATCAAAGTATCCCGTACCTGTAAGACCGAAAAGAATCGTCTTTTCTTCACCGGTTTCTTTACATTTAAGTGCTTCGTCAATAGCCACCTTGATGGCATGGGAACTTTCCGGTGCAGGCAGAATACCTTCCACTCTGGCAAATTCCTGTGCCGCCTTAAATACTTCTGTCTGATGTACACTGACTGCTTTCATGTAACCGTCATCATATAACTGGGAAAGCACGGAACTCATGCCGTGATAACGCAGGCCGCCTGCGTGCGTTGCTGCAGGCATATATCCGCTTCCCAAGGTATACATTTTCGCCAGAGGACAAACCTTTCCGGTATCACAGTAATCGTATACATATTTGCCTCTTGTAAGGGAAGGGCAGGTTGCAGGCTCCACCGCAATAAACTCATAATCTGCTTCTCCGCGGAGTTTCTCACCCATGAAAGGAGAAATAAGTCCGCCAAGATTAGAACCGCCGCCTGCACAGCCGATAATTACATCCGGCTTAATGCCGTATTTATCCATAGCAGTCTTTGTTTCAAGACCGATCACGGACTGATGAAGAAGAACTTGTGTAAGCACAGAGCCAAGGACGTAGCGGTAACCTTCCTGCGCACACGCTGCTTCCACCGCTTCTGAAATGGCACAGCCAAGACTTCCGTTTGTTCCCGGAAACTCTTCATTAATTTTACGTCCGATTGCTGTTGTCATGGAAGGAGAGGGGGTCACATTTGCACCATAGGTTCTCATCACTTCACGGCGGAAAGGCTTCTGTTCATACGAACATTTCACCATATATACCTGACAATCCAAGTCAAGATAAGCACAAGCCATGGAAAGGGCTGTACCCCACTGGCCTGCTCCGGTTTCTGTAGTCACGCCTTTAAGGCCCTGCTTCTTTGCATAATAAGCCTGGGCAATGGCTGAATTAAGCTTATGGCTTCCGCTGGTATTGTTGCCTTCAAACTTATAGTATATCTTTGCCGGCGTCTGCAATTTTTCTTCCAAACAATATGCGCGTACCAAAGGTGAAGGACGATACATTTTATAGAAATCCCGGATTTCCTCCGGAATATCAAAATATGCTGTAGTATCATCAAGTTCCTGCCTGCAAAGTTCATCGCAAAATACTGTGCGAAGTTCATCGTAGGTCATAGGTTTTCGTGTCTGTGGATTTAAAAGTGGAGCCGGCTTATTTTTCATGTCAGCACGGACATTATACCACTGCTTTGGCATCTCGTGTTCTTCCAGATAAATTTTGTAAGGGATTTTCTTTTCACTCATGGTGGTTCCTCCATTCTGCGCTTTTTGCGCTACAATTGATAATCTGTCGGAACAGGAATTTTAAACATAAAAAACTCCTGTCCCAGTTACTGCTGGGACAGGAGTATAAAGTCTCCTGCGGTGCCACCCGGCTTGATGTAATCATACATCCGCTCATCGCATACCATCATATGCTTGATTTGTTAACGGAGTATCCTCTCCGTCTCATCTACTACTGCATAAGCAGTTTCGACTCGCCCTCAGAAGCCCATTCCTTCATACCCTCTATACCGCTTCCCACCAACTGCGGCTCTCTGTGATAAAGTAAGTTTGAAGTACTCACTCTTCTTCAATGGTTTTATGTAATATTTTATAGCACTGCCCTTCAAAGATGTCAATAGTAAAAAAAATCTTTTGCCGTGAAAGCGGACTGCCGACAAAAAAATACTGTTTATTGAATGTAGTCGGTCAACATTTGGACCTATACACTTTTTCTACTTGCCAGGGTCCATTTCCAAACATCTTATGGCCCCAATTGGACCCTAAAAAAACTTTTTCTGTATAGACCCATTTTATATTCTTTATACTCACTCACATGTTCATTTGCACATTCATTCACACACGCAAAGTGCTTCCCATGTGGTATCTTTCAACTTTCCATCATTTCAAGTGCTTTTTCATATTCTATGCACTGTGCATATCTATTGTTCCACATAAATTCATTATAATAATGATAAGTTTCTTCTGCTGACATAAACTGATTGTCAAATGTACTGTTTGTATTTGCCGGAACAATCATTTGGAAACCATGCTCAAACCCACACTTGATAGTAGCATCAATACAGTAATCGCTCTGAAGCCCCACTACCATAATTTTATCTTCTTCTTTTTCTCTCAAATATTCCAAAAGTCCGGTTCCTTTAAAGGAACTGTTTACTGTCTTGTCAAAAACAAGTTCCCCATCCATGGGACGAAAACCATCGTAAATTTCAAAACCATCATTTCCTTTTGATAACGGCCTTCCCTCTCCATCATCATGTCTGACAAAGATCACTTCAATTCCATTGTTGCGTGCCTGCTTAATCAGTTCTTTCACACGCATCTCAAAAAGCGCAAACTCATACAAACTGTCATTTGTAATTAGTTTCTGCGTATCAACTACCAAAAGTACCATTTCAAAAATCACCTCTAATTTATCAAAATACTTTCTCCGTCATCCGGCACAAACAAATTTCCCGAGAAGAATCTTTCCCCTTCTTCCGTATACAATTTCTTTCTCTCCTGAATGTGACTGTCCTCTGTGTGCATCAAAATCAAATTCTGTACCTTAAGTTCTTCTGACAACAAACAGGCATCCTTCACAGTACTGTGATGCTTTTCATGAGGTTTGAACTTATCACACTCGGAGTCTAAACAAAAGGCTTCATGAAACATATATTTTACATCTTTTCCTTTTGCATAAAGTTCTTCCTTTAAAGGTTCATCCCCGCAGAATAATAAATTTTCTTCTTTTATTTCAAATGCATATTGCAAAAGCTTAGTAGATTTAATATCGAAAAAAGTTACTCTTCTTCCAAGGATCGTATGCTCATCACCATCTTTAAGTCCTATTAGCTGTATTCTGTTTCCAAAATAGTCCGTTACTTTTGTCATTAATACAATCTTGCAAATGGAACACAAATCGTCTATCACTTGTAAAGGTGCATAGATTCGAAGTTCTCCCTCATACTCTTTTTTCCGCATCATCTGTCCGATAACCCTGATAATCCAAACTACACCCAGAATATGATCGGAATGGGAATGTGTCACAAACATATCATGAATTCGGTTTAAGCAAATTCCTTTTTCTTCCAATATACGAAGAATCTGATTTCCTCCACCTGCATCCACCAAAAAATAATCCTCCTTTTCCTGTAAAACAAAGCAGGTATTATAGCATTTTGTTACTGTTGCGTTCCCTGTACCAAGCATGGTAATGGATAAATGATTGTCCTTCATAGTTTTCTCCGTTCCGGTATTTCTCTAAATCATTTTTATCTGTTCATATACGGTTTCTATTTCATCCTTTGCACCGCATAAATTGGGCCATGCTTCTACACCATCATTCTCTTTTCTGGGTACGATATGTAAATGAAAATGAGGAACAGTCTGGTCCGCACTTTTTCCATTGGTTCCGATTAAATTAATTCCACTAAAGCCACAGTTATCTACACAATGATTTGAAACTTTTTTTACCGTAGCCATCAATTTCGCAAGCGTATCTTCATCGCAGTCCATAATATTTTCCACATGCTTTTTAGTCATTGCGATCATGTGCCCGTCCACATCTTTATGCTTTGACATAAACACCATGGTATGTTCATCTTCATATACCTTCATACAAGGTCTCTCACCGCTTACTACTTTACAAAAAATACAATCCATATCTATATCTCCCTTTCCATTTCATCTACGCCATGCACATATTTAAATTGAATAATACTTCCCGAATCCGCCGCCTGACCTTCCAGCTCTTCTTTCAATGAATTCCCCTCATCAATAATAAAGTAAATACACTTACAGCCACGTCTAACAGCCTCCGGCATAAAATAATCTGCAACCCACTTGGTGTCTTCCGGTATATTTTCGAAACCGCTTCGTGTATCTGCCACATAATCACATTTGTATTGTTCAATAATTTCCAGTGCATATTCCAAGGGTTTTCGATAATCTTCCCTGCAACAAAACTTTTTCCATTTAACCAAAACTACATTATAATCTTCTTCGTACTTCACATCACAATATTCTGATAAATACATCTTCAACCTCTCCCTTTGGATTTCCTCTTGTTATTATGCCATTTAACCTGTAAAAACACAAGAAAAAGACTCCTTGCCGTAAAAATAATAGGCAAAGTTTTTCGTTTGTGCTATCATAATAAGCAGCAAATGAAAAGAGGTTACTTACCATGGAAATTTGTATAGAAAAAAGCAGTTATGCAAAAAAAGCAATGAAATTATTTAAAGAAGGATACAATTGCTCTCAATCGGTATTTCTTGCATTTGAAGATCAATATGATATAGATAGGAAAACTGCCCTTAAACTGAGTTCTTCTTTCGGTGGCGGTATGGGACGTCTCCGTGAAGTTTGCGGGGCTGTTTCCGGCATGTTTATGGTCGCAGGGCTCCTCTACGGCTATGATGATGCCAAAGATTATGAAGGGAAAACAAAACACTACGAAAGAATTCAACTTCTTGCAAAAGAATTTGAAGAAAGAAACGGTTCTATCGTTTGTAAGCAGCTTTTAGGCCTTGGCGAAGGAAAAGATTCTCACATCCCTGAAAAACGGACAGATGCTTATTATCAAAAGCGCCCTTGTGCGGAGCTTGTGGGAATGGCGGCTGCCATTATGGAGCAATATATCGAGAAGAACCCGCTAATTACTAACTAATAAATATCCTTGCCCCAAGATTTATTCCTTCTCTGCACAGAAAGCGTATCATTTTCAACGTATATATTCTTCCTTTTCAACCATTCTATACGCCACAGATACAACAAGAAACGAACCTGCTTCATCGAGAAGCTTCAAAACAAAACTTGCTATCTGCTCAAAACCTATTTAAAACTAATCAAATAGCTTTGAAAAGGTCAAAATAAGCATCGAGAATCTCTGATAACCTCATTCCTATCTGACGTCTTTTCTCATATAAGCAAAATTTAGGCAGATAGAACACCCTTGATTTCGCTTTTCTATCTGCCATCATCGCATATCACCATATATTCATGTAAAAATATTCACCATTCATATTGGGAATCTCTCTATTCTAATTTATCTCCTCGTATACGTCACATAAGTATAGGGAATCTCCCCATCAAACCTCTCATTTATTTCCTTCACAAATTCCTCTTCCTTAAATGCAGGGAAATAAGTATCCCCCTCTATCTCAAGGTCAATTTCCGTAATGTACATTTTTTCTACCAAAGGCAACGCTTCCTCATATAATCTTGCACCACCGGAAATATAGACATCCTTATCGCCTGCCAGCTCGATTGCCTCCGTCAATGATTTTGCCGTATAGCAATTCTCTCCGTCAAAATTCTTAGTCCCGGACACAACAATGGTGGTCCTGTTTGGCAGAGGTCTACCGATTTCCTCATAAGAACGTCTTCCCATAATTACCACATTTCCTGTTGTCAGTTCCTTAAAGCGCTTCTGTTCACCTTTTATCTTCCACGGAATACAACCTTTATTTCCAATCACACGTTTTTTTGCAAAAGCCACAATTAATGAAATCATATTCTTTCTCCTACACACTTTTTTATCCAAATTTTATATTATCATCTAAAATGTTCATTAACGCATCGATATCTTCTTCCCGGGTTGCCCAGCCTGTAGCAAAGCGCACGATTTTGCGCCCCTCATCTGCAGGTCCCCAAAATTCAAAGCTGACCTTGTCCTGAAGCCTTTCAATTTCCTCATTTGACAAAATGATAAACTGTTGATTGGTGGATGAATCCAAATAAAAAGAATATCCTCTCTCTTTAAAACCTGCTTTTAGTTTCTCTGCCATATCAATTGCATGTGCCGAAATCTCAAAATAAAGATTATCCGTAAATAATGTATCAAACTGAATTCCCAGCAGTCTGCCTTTCGCAAGCATGGCTCCTTTCTGTTTTACCATAGTCATGAAATGCTTAGGCATATTTTTCTTTGTGAACACCGCTGCCTCACCGCAAAGTGCTCCCACTTTAGTCCCACCGATATAAAACACATCACACAGCTCTGCCATGACCGGAAGAGTCAAGTCACATTCTTTACTCATAAGGCCATATCCCAGTCTGGCACCATCCATATAAAGCGGAATTTTATATTTCTGACACACCTGTCTTATTTCTTCCAATTCTTTTTTACTGTAAAGGGTTCCGTATTCCGTAGGATATGAAATATAAACCATGCCCGGGAACACCATGTGATCGTGACTTGGATCATTCCAAAATCCTTCCAAATAAGCAGCCAGCTCAGCCGCATCTATCTTCCCATGATGTGACGGAAGTGTCATAACCTTGTGTCCGCTATGTTCAATCGCTCCCGCCTCATGCACATTTACATGTCCCGTTTCTGCAGCGATTACACCTTCATATTTTTGAAGCATGGCATCAATGACGATTGCGTTTGTCTGTGTTCCGCCCACCAAAAAATAAACTTCTGCTTCCGGACACTTGCATGCTTGTCTGATTTTTTCTATTGCACTCTCGCAATATTGATCGCTACTGTATCCGGGTGCTTTTTCATAATTTGTTTCTACAAGACGCTGCAATATTCTTTCATGTGCACCTTCCAAATAATCACATTCAAATGCTAACATTTCCCATACCTCTTACTTTCAAATTTATTGTCACTATATCTATCGTTTCTTCCACGCATAATACTCGTGTACCAGACTGCGGTATCCCCATTCTTTCATTTTCTCATATTTAATCTTGTAATTACCTTTGTAATGTCTTCCCGTAACTGCATAGCGTATATACTGCTGCATATAGGCATCAATTTCCTTAAGTCCTGCGTCTGTAGTCAGATTAGGGAAAAACCATCTGTTCCAAGTAAAATCATCTTCATTGCTTTCGCCACTTCTACTTCCATAAAACTTTTGATTCATAGCCCGGATAAATCCGATTGCTGCCTTTTCCCCTTCCAATCCTTTTTTATTCTGCCAACGGCGAAGTGCCTGCGCTTTTCGCTTAATCTTATCTTTCATCTTTTTAATTGTGGTTTCCGACAAATCAATCTGACCGTCACAATAAGAAAAGCCTAAAAACTCAATCCTGTCACCGGGCGCATAAATATTTTCTTTATCCGGGTTAATGGAAAGGCCAAGGTCATGTATCATGTCATACAACTGTTTTTTTCTAAAGTCCAATTCTTCCTTCGTTTCTGCAAAAAGAAGAATGTCATCAGAATATCTGAAATATAGCACACCTTCTCTTTCAAAAAAAGCATCTACTTCTTTCAGATACAGATTGGCCAAAAACGGGGAAAACGATGTACCCGCCATGGCACCATGTTCTTCCTCGATTACTTTTCCGGTCTCCTCAACACTCTTATTTTTCAGGATTTTTTTCAACATCAAATATAATGCTTCATCCTTTTCCCTCAAAAAGGAAAGCATTTCTATCAATTTGCCTGTATCAATGGAATTAAAATAATTGCTGATATCTACTTTCAGACAATAACTATCATTTACCCTCTCATCAGTCCGCAAACGTAAAATCGCTTCTCTTACACCAAAACCCCTTCTGAAAGCATAACAATTCTTTGAAAACATTTCATCATATTGAAAAAAATGAAAGGAAATAAATTTAAGAAAAATTCCTTCCTCTCCTTCAAAAGAATATACAATTCTCTTTTTCTTTGTTCCGATTTTATTTACAACCTTCTTTTTAGGAAGTTGCTTTGGAAAACGGTTTTCAGCAAAATCTTTACTTAACGGAATATATGCTTTCTGCTCTACAAATTCCCGCAGTTTGCTTTCTTCCCGACCGGACAAATGCTGTTTTTCCATTTTATAATTTATAAATTCCCACCAATGCTCTTCTGAGGCGGCAACTTGCGAAATCTGTTTTACCATAATTCCTCACCATGTTTTTTAGAAATAAAAAAAGAGAGAAACAGCTTTGAAAGTCATAAAGCCGTGCTTATGACCACCAGACTTTACACACTCCTGTTGCCCGCAAAACACCAATTGGTAGCGGAGTATGCTTCATCCTAAACGGGCGCAACAAAAATTGCATTTCTCTCTTCTTTCCAAAATTAATTATTCAAATAGATTTTTTATGCTGAAATAATCTGTTTTAACTTCGTGGAAATATATTCCATTCTGTTCGGCATATGCATAAGGAAATGTACATAACCGATTCCGGCATTTCTACAGGCATCCTTGGATTGTAATACCGCTTTTCTGCAATATTCGTTCTTGCCAACCAATAAATTAATCATGGCTACCGGCTGTTCATCACGATAAATACCATATGTATAGGTCCATCCAAGATCAGCTACTCCGATTTCTGCACTGGAAATATCATCCCGAATCGTGCATCCCGCAAAATCTTTTGCAAGACATTTTTCAATACGCTCTTTTACAACTGATGCTTCTCCCATACAGGAAGACTCATCCCCTATAATTTCTACAGCTTGAGTAGCACGGTTCATAGAGGGCTGCATTGTCTTCTGTACAGCACTACCAAGTCCGCTCTGATTTACGGCACCTTTTGCTCCGTCCAGCACATTATCAACCACACTATCCATTACACCGGAAATAATTTTTCTTGCTTCTTTTTTCAAAAGATTGTCTAAAAATCCCATTGTTACCCCTTCCTACAATATCTCTTTGAAATTCACAGAATCTATGACAAAATTTTAGCATATTCCTCACTGTTTTACAAGAAATAAATCCTCTCCGACAATTTCATCCAAACACGCGCAATACCGGTATCCCAATTCTTATTTCTCACCATTATTTCTCTTTTGCATCATATAGTGGTACGTCGCAAACAGCAACAAATCCGCCCCTATCCATGCAAAGATTTCTCCCCAGAAAACACCATGGCGGCCGATTACTCTTGTCAACAACAGGGCACACAATACTCTCATGAAGAGCTGTACCATACTTGAAATCATAGGAAGTAATGCATTTCCCATTCCCTGAATGCATGAACGGATAATATACAATATGTATAAAAGCGGGAAGAACACCGCCAAAATCACAAGAAACTCATATCCGACGGTTACCGTCTGTGTAATTAATCCCTCGTCGCCGGTAACAAAACATCTTAAAATCGGTTTTCCCAGAAAAACCATTATCGCCGACATCATATACGCTGTCACCACTCCCAATATACAGGATTCCCTAAGCCCTCTCCTGATACGCTTAGTCAATCCGGCTCCCATATTTTGTCCCGTATAAGAAGCCACTGCATATCCGTACGAAGATGCCGCAATTTCCAAAAGACCGTACAACTTGTTCGCAGCGGTAAATCCGGCGATAAACAAAATCCCAAATCCGTTAATCACTGACTGCACAATCACTCCACCAATAGCCGTAATAATATTTTGTGCCCCCATGGGAAGTCCCATGATTAGCATTTCTTTCATACACACATAGTCCAAATGATAACTGACTTTATCCGGTTTTAATGTGCCCTCTCCGCATAGCACCTTCAAACAATACAAAGCGGATAATAACTGTGCAAGCACCGTTGCCCACGCTGCCCCTTCTATTCCCCATTTGAAAATCACTACGAACAGAACATCCAGCACAATATTACAACCGGAAGCTATGGTCACTGCCTTTAAAGGTGTTTTACTGTCTCCCACAGCACGCAAAATAGCTGCAAGCAGATTATAAAAAACAGACGCTGCTACTCCACCGTAGAGAATTCCCAAATAAGAAACCGAATACCCTATAATATCCTCAGGGGTGTTTAAAAGCAATAGTAACGGCCTGCATGCCAAAAGTCCTGCCACCGTCAAAACGATTGTAAGAATCACACTTAAATATATACCCTGGGCAATTCTTTTCTTAAGCCCTTGCATATCCTTACTTCCAAACATCCGGGAAATACTGATGGAAAATCCCTGGGTTATGCCCTGCACACAGCCAAACATCATAAACGTCAGCCATTCTGTGGCCCCAAGTGCCGCCAGTGCATCTACGCCAAGGCACCTGCCTACAATCATGGTATCTGCAAAAGTATATAACTGTTGAAATACATTTCCAATCATCAGTGACAGTGCAAAATGAAAAATCAACTTGCCCGGCTTTCCCTCTGTCATGTTCTTTATATCTGCCATATCATATTCCCTCTTTTGTATTCCTTTCCATATGCATTCTACCATACCCTTTTGCCGCAGGCAAACCGGCCAACATTTTCTGCACACATTTTCGCTATAAAAAATAGAATAAAATAAATAAGAATATAATAGGAAAATATTATGCCCAAATATGAAATAACTCCCAGGATATCGTTTGTAAGTGAACTTGCGTATAATCGCCCAAATGCAATGGCATGGGTAACCGGAAACGCTGCCAATCCTCAAATCAGCGGTCTTGTAAAATTTTATCAAACCTCAACCGGCGGCGTTTTGATAGAAGCTGAAGTCTTCGGCCTCCCCAATGTTGAAACGCCGGATTCTTCCGATTTCTATGCTTTACACATTCACGAATTCGGAAGTTGCAGCGGCAATTTTGACAGTGCCGGCGGACACTACAATCCTGAAAACGCACCTCATCCGGACCACGCAGGAGACTTACCGCCCCTTCTTTCCAATCAAGGTTACGCTTGGTCTTCCTTCTATGACAAACGCTTTAGCATCGATGATATCATCGGCAAATCTGTCATCATACATTCCGGAACCGATGATTTTAAAAGCCAGCCGGCAGGTGACTCCGGAACACGCATTGCCTGCGGGGAAATACGGCGCCTGTAATTTTTTCTCTTATGCAAGAACTGCCCGTTGTTATTCGGGCAGTTCCTTCTTCCAATACACTATTCTTCTATTGTCAGCATACCATCCACAAATTTCCGCTCCATATCATGTCTTGTTTTTCTTACCTCAACAGTATCGAAAATAATGGAGAAATCATAATCTTCCGGATACAATTCCTCAGCTGCCACATGCAATTTTACTCTCTTGTGATTAATATATATCTTCTTATCCTTCAGTTGTACGCGTAACACTCCCTTTTCATTAATCGGCTCGCAAACAATCCCTATTTTTCTGTCAGGATAAATCATGACACTGTCACCACGTTTAAATTTATCAGCAAGATTCTGAACTTCTTTTGTTTTTTGCTTTCTAATATGACGATTTCTTTCTTTTTCCGGCTCTTTCTCCTTTTCTTCCAAAAACAATTCCATAGTGTCTGCATTGATATTTCCGTATGCATAGTGCGCTGCTTCTTTTAACATCGAAGAGGGCATTCCTAACTTCTTCGCAATATAAAAAGCACAGCTCTCTCCCGCTTCACCGATAATTAATTGATATAATGGCCTTAAGCTCTCTTTATCAAAAGTCATTCGAGCATTTACCACGCCTTCTTCCTGTTGCGCATATGCCTTTATTTCCGGATAATGCGTTGTCACCAGATAAAGGCATCCGCATTTTTTAAGTTCCTTCAAGATGGCAACGGCAATTCCCATTCCTTCCGCCGGGTCCGTACCGGAACCGAGTTCATCCATAACCACAAGGCTTTCCTCGTCTGCTTTCTGCAAAACAGAGAGAACATTCTTTATATGTGCTGAGAACGTAGAAAGATTCTCTGATAAATTCTGCCCATCGCCGATATCACACAAAATGACATTATTCATACAGATTTCTGCTTGCTGTGCCGCCACATGAAGTCCGCACTGCGCAAGCAGACAATTCAGTGCTACCGTCTTAATCGCCACAGTTTTTCCACCCGTGTTGGGTCCTGTAATAATGATGCCGTTTATACCGTCCCCGATTTCAAATTGAAGCGGTATATTCACATTTTTATCCATAAGCGGATGTCTGCCGTCCGTAAGATGAATGTAGCGCTGTGTATTTATCTGCGGCTCTATGCCGTCATAATGCATACTGAGTTTTCCCTTGGCAAATATAAAATCCAGTTTTTCCACCGTGGCATGATTGCGGTATATCACTTCTGCTTTGTCCGAAAGTAAACCTGACAAAGTATACAGAATTCTTCTCTCTTCGTTCTCCTCGTCAATTCTCATCTCCTGTAATTCTTCATAGAGCTTTGCCACTGCCACCGGCTCTATAAACAATGTATTTCCGGTAGATGACTTATCAATCACCGAGCCGCTTATTTTAAATTTGTACTCTTTCTTTACCGGAATACAAATATGCCCGTTTCTGATGGTACTAAAGCTATCTGCCATACACTCTTTATTCGCTCTGATGGTTGCATCTGCTTTTTCACGCATCTTACTTTCTGTGCGGTCTATTCCTTCACGAAGGGATTTTAGTAGTTTGGAAGCATAATCATCTACCCTGCCACCCCGTATTTTGTCATTGATTTCTGTTCTGATTTCTTCCATAGAATCCAGATTCTCTTCATAATAAGGCAGGCCGATATCGTATGCCTTGCCGCGGCACAAATAGTCCTTCAGTCTTTTGATTGCAGTCAGATTATTTGCGGCTTTTTGAAGCTGATCCGGCGTAAGGCAAACACCTTTCTCTGCCATCTCCACAAACTCAGTTACTTCATCTGCAAGAGCCAGCGGCACATCACCGCATTTTTCCAACATAACTTTTGCCTCGCTCGTTCCACGAAGCAGGCTCTTAACCTCTACTTCCGATAAACTCGGCTGCAATTCTTTTATTTTCTCCTTTGCATTTCCCGTAACTGCAAAATCTGAAAGCTGTTCTATTATTTTGTCAAACTCCAGCATTTTTGCCGAAGGTGTTTCATAAAAATACTCTTTCTTGCTCATTTCTACGTTTCTCCTATCTTTATTCCAACTACAATACTTCGTAGTAATCATATTCAAGTGTCCCTTGTATCTCATCCAGGCCACCCTGTACCAATTCCTTTACCATCAGACAATTGATATGAGGCAAGTGAACTGTTTTTCCCGGCACAATTCCGTGATTTGCAGCAGTTTCAAAACCTCGTGCATGATAATTGGCCGGGTCACCCTCTACAAGTACAGCTTTGAATCCCATTTCTTTTGCCTTTTGAAAACCAAATTCAATCATATCTTTTGAAATATGCTGTCTTTGCAACCTGGTTTCAACCGCTGCGGGTGTCAGAAGCAGCAACTCCTCTTCATAGTTACCGTTTAAATGAAATCTTGAAAACATTACATATCCGATTACATGGTTGTCTTCGTCCAGTGCAATGAGTTCCAATTCCGGCAAATAATACTTTTTGCTACGGATTTCTTCTACTAGCGCCTGCACTTCTTTTCCTTCCTCTTTACTATAGTGATCGGTAAATACACGCTCAATAAACTCTAGGCTCTCCTGCATATATTCTTTTGTAATTGATTGAATTGTTTTATATATTTTGTTTTTATTTATTTCATTTTTGTTTGTCATGTTTACTCCTTTTCCGTTTCCTCATCGGTCACTTTCCGCTAATCATATGGTTACTGTTATTCTTATGAGGAAAACAAAAAACCACAGAAATATCCGCCCTAATGGGTAGCCTACTTCTGTGGTCTTTATTTCATAGGAATTTCCTATGAAGTAAAAAGAGCATAGCCATGCTGCTATGCTCAAATAAACGTTTTATTCTTTAACAAACCTATAAAGAGTATGATAAGCATTTCATAAGGCAGATAAACGGACACACAAAAAGCACCGCAGGATAAGCTCCTGCTCCCTTGTTTGTCCTAACAACTGTTTAGTTCGTTGATTTCCTCGCATCTACAATGCTAATCATAAAAATCCTCTTAATTCTTTGTTAATGTTTCTAAGGAAAATATAATACAAAATAATTATTCTGTCAAGGATGCATCTTTTAAAGAATTTTTACCATAAACACATCTGACCTTTCGTTTTGATTATATCTTTCTGTTTCCAGAAATCCAACCTTACGATATAAGGCAAGTGCTTTTTTACTTGTAGATAAAGAGTCAAGATACATTTCTTCATATCCGCTCTCTTTCGCAAAGTCTAATGCTTTTGTAATCAAGTTTCTTCCGAACCCTTTTCCATGGTACCTCTCATAAAGATAGAGCGACTTGAGTTCGCAACTCTTTTCATCAAATTTTTTAACCCCAACCGTTCCGATGACTTCATCTCCATCAAGCAGACACCAAAATGCTTCAAAACAATTTTCAATGTCCCGGTAGAATTGGTGTCGTCCGTTTATATCAAGTCCACGTCCGGATTCCGGAAGGCATTGTCTCAAAAAATCAATCATTGCTTCCTGATATTTTTTGTCATATTTTTCCGTGTGAATATTCATATTGTAACTGCTCATACGTATTACCTCGCCAAATCGTTCTCTCAAAACCTGTACTTACAAAACCATTCTTTTCATAAAAATTTCTTGCCTTCAAATTATCTTTTAGCACCCACAGCCGTATGTCTTTTGTTTTCCACAAACTATTTATGTATGCTAACATTTGCTTTCCAAATCCATTATTCCGATATTCTTCCAAGATATAAAGGCTTACAATCTCCACACTATCAACATCTTCCTCTAATTTGGCAATTCCTATCGCCTTCTCGTCTTCACATATCAAAAAAAATAAAACATTTTCATTAGTGCACGTGTCCAGAAATTCCTGTGCTCTTTTTTTCGGAGTATCCTCGGTTAAATATTCCGATGGAAAAACATCCGTGTAAGTCTGTTTCCATGCTTTGGAGTGAATTTGTCCCACTACTTCTGCATTCTCTTTCTCCGCTTTTATAATCTCCATATTTCTCCCTATCTTTCAAATACTATTTCATCTAAAAATAATGCTCCATCAGTCTCTCTACCCACTCCGGTACCTTCGCATCTTTCTTATCATACATCGGATAGTATGGTTTAATATCTAAAATCGGAGTCCCGTCAATAGCATCTAACCCTTTTACCGTCATTTTTTCGTCCAAAACGGAAACAATCTGTACAGAAGTCATTCCAATTTGGTTTGGTCTGTCTTTTCCCCTCTGCGAAAAAATACCTACCAGTGGCATATCCTCACGATTTTGCGGTCTTCTTTGTAAATGTTTTTCTCTTTCGAACTTAGCCTTATCCAAATAATACAGAATAATCACATGAGAAAAGCCATCTAAGCCCTTTAGCCCACCATGATATTCTTCATTTAGTATAATATCTGAAAAATCTTCTCCCCAAGAAACATCTTTTCTGCTTTCTACTGAATTCTTTACATATCCGACAGGTCTCATTGTAATATCTTTCATATCACCCATCCTCCCTTGTTTACTAAGTATTTCTAATTATAACAAGAAGCAACAAACAATGCTATTGATACATTTTTTGCTGCTTCTCATATAAATCATTATTAAAATTTGAAATATACTTTACACTTTTAAAAAGCTCGCGCTACACGCAGGCATACAAACTTTGCCATCAGCAACCCTTGCTTCTCCTCCAAAAGAATAAATAACTTCCACCGGCTCTAAATCACTTGCAAACTTCACTTCCCTATCTGACGGATTAAGCACCACCAGAATCTTTTCATCCTCTGTGCTTCTCACATAGGCAAATGGATAACTGTCCTTCTGTGCATAAACAAAGGTTATCTCTCCCTTACTCTGCAACGCCTTATGCGCCTGTCTGATTGCAATCAATTTCCTGATTTCATGATATAAGGAATTATCATCCGCTTGCTGATTCTCTACAGTCGGTCTGTCCGCACTTTCGTCCTGTTTAATGTATAATTTTTCTTTAGACGCCATGCTAAAACCTGCGTTCACGCCGCCATCCCACTGCATGGGACTGCGGGCACCGGTACGGTTATAACCGCCTTCTACGGAAATCAGATTTTCCACATGACGCATACCGATTTCATCACCGTAATAAATAAAGGGGGCTCCCGGCATGGATAAAAGAAAGGCAAATGCAATCTTCATCTCATCTTCATCCAGTGTTCGTGCAAGTCTATCCATATCATGGTTGCCGGAAGGAATACAGATAAGACCCTTTTTCTCTGACTTCTTGTAGTTTTCTATATACTTTTCAACAAAGGCTGAAATATCCCCCTTGCCTTCTTTGTTAAAGTAAGGATGCTCACATCGGAACAAATCGTTGTAATGGGATGGTCCAAAGTGAAGCAGAAAATCCATATGAAAGCCACCCTGTAATGCCTTATCAGGTTCACCCCATTCAGAAACCAGTGCTGCCTGGGGAAACTCTTCATCCAAAAATTTTCTTACTTTCTGCCAAAGTGCAATGGTACCTTTTCCTTCTTGATCCTGCTTTACGAGAGAACCGGCCATATCCACACGAAAACCGTCGCAACCCATAGTAAGCCAGAAACGCATAACATTTTTCATCTCTTCTAAGGTAGCTCTCGGACCTTCGTCTTCAGGAGACATCTGCCAGGATCTTGTAATCTTATAATAACCATAGTTAAGTGCCGGTTGGGAGGAAAAGAAATTCAGGGCGCAGGAACCGTCCCTATCGGAAATTCCCCGAAGGCTGCCCATATTTTCCGGTGCTTCCCAAACATTATCTGTCCATATATATCTGTCACTATATTCATTTTTCTCCGGCTTCATGGATTCCTTAAACCATTTATGCTCTACAGAAGTATGTCCCGGTACTAAATCAAGCAGTATATGCATCCCACGCTTATGTACTTCTTCGAACAACTTCTTTGCATCTTCGTTGGTTCCGTATCTGGGTGCAATGGTATAGTAGTCTTCCACATCATACCCTGCATCCCCAAAGGGGGATTTGAAACATGGATTTATCCACAATGCATTACAGCCCAATTCCCTAATATAATCCAGTTTTGAAATGATTCCCTGAAAATCACCGATACCATCAGCATTAGAATCCATAAAAGACTGTGGATATATTTCATAAAAAACCGCATTATCAAGCCACTTCGCCATTTACTTTCACCTCAATTACAGCACAAACTTTCTCTCATCCAAATCCTTCTGTACTTTTTCAAGGTCTTCCCTAATGGAAATTTTCTGAGGACAAGCCGCTTCACACTTACCGCATTTAATACAATTTTTCGCCTGCTTTTTATCTCCCATATCCGTTTCCCATTTCCAGCTTACCACATTGTAATTCTGGTACATATGATAAGTATTCCATGCACTGAAACATCCGGGAATATCTACCTCTGCGGGACAAGGCATGCAATAACGACAACCGGTACAGCCATTCTGAACACGGCTGTTTAATACTTCCACTACTTTATCAATTGTATTCTTCTCTTCTTCTGATAAAGCCTTAAAGCTGATAAAGGTCTTTAAATTGTCCTCTACCTGTTCCATGGATGACATACCGCTTAAAATCACCTTTACTCCCGGAAGACTTCCTACCCAGCGAAGGGCAAATGATGCAACAGATGCTTCCTTATCCATATCCTTGAACATACCTGTGATATCTTCTGCAAAAGAAGCTAAAGAGCCACCCTTAATCGGTTCCATTACCACTACCGGAATTCCTCTCTCTGCTGCCAATGCATATCCTCTTAATCCGGCCTGTTCCTCTGCATCCATGTAATTTAACTGTATCTGACAGAAATCCCAGTCTCTTTCATTTAAAATATCTTCAAATACTTCATAGCTGTCATGGAAAGAAAAGCCAATGTATTTTATTTTTCCTTCACTACGTAATTTTTCGAGCACTTCCAAATATCCTACTTCCCGCATTTTACGGATTCTGTCCGCATCCATGGCATGAAGCAGATAAAAGTCTATGTAATCTGTCTGCAAACGCTCAAGCTGCTCTGCAAAAATTCTTTCAATGTCTTCTTTGGTTTCCACCATCCAAACAGGCAATTTCGTCGCCAAGTAAAAGGATTCTCTCGGATACTTCTTAAGCACCCTCCCTACAAAAGGTTCACTTTCCCCATTGTGGTACGGGTAAGCAGTATCAATGTAATTCACCCCTGCGGCAATAGCCTTATCAATCATTTTCTCAGCTTCTGCTTCATCAATTTTCCCCTCTTTTGTAACAGGAAAACGCATACAACCAAATCCAAGTAATGAAGTTTCAATTCCCAATTTTTCTAATTTTCTCTTTTCCATGAAAAATACTCTCCTTCATCTAGTGTGAATAAAACATAATTATTTATATTATATCACTTACACCTCCCCTTCGACTACTCATTCCTTCACTAATGATTGCTCAAAACTTGTCTTTTACCGTATCATTTTTTGCTTCCGCAAATTTTATTATTTTCTTCTTCCTAAAGGCTTGAAAAAAAGCAAAAAAAGATTAATATTAAAGCATACAATAAAACGTTTTACTAAATTGATTATTAGGAGGAAATTATTATGGCAAATCCTTATTTACCCCTTTGGGAGTACATCCCTGACGGAGAACCCCGTGTTTTTGGCGACAGAGTATATATTTATGGTTCACATGACAGTGCAGGTTCCTATGCTTTTTGCGATACAAAATTAATGGTATGGTCTGCTTCCGTAGATGATTTAAACAACTGGAAGTGCCACGGTGATATTTTCCGTACCACAGACGGCGAAGACCGCAAAGCTGATGTTGATTGGACAAATGGAAGACTCTTTGCTCCCGACGTTGTAGAAAAAGACGGCCGTTACTATTTATACGCATACATACAGGAAACGAAAGGCTGTGTAGCAGTCAGCGACAAGCCTGAAGGTCCTTTTACCTTACTGAGCCAGTATAAGTATCCCATGCCTGACGGAACAGAGGGCTTTGACGATGGTATTTTCGTTGACCCGGGCGTACTTGTAGATGATGATGGTAAGGCATATATTTATTGTGGATTCTTAAAATCCTATATGGCAGAGCTGAACGCTGACAATATGTACGAAGTGCTTGACGGAACCTTCCAGACAGATATCATCCCCAAGGGTGATGAGCCTTGGCAGTTTTTCGAGGCATGTTCTCCCAGAAAAGTGGGTGATACCTACTATTTGATTTATTCACCCATGCATTGTAGTAACCTTGCCTATGCAACTTCCGATTCACCCACAGGCCCCTTTACCTTCCGTGGCAATATTATTGACAGCGGTGACAATTATCCCGGCGGAAACAACCATGGTTCTATCTGCTGCATTAAAGGACAGTGGTACATCTTCTATCACCGCATGACAAATGATTCCATCTTCTCCAGAAGAGGCTGCGTAGAAAAAATTGAGATTTTGGAAGACGGTACAATTCCTCAGGTAGAAGCAACATCCCTTGGATTTGAAGAATCTTTAAATCCCTATAAGCAAACCCCCGCAGACATCGCCTGTGTTTTAACAAACGGTGCTTATATCATAGAACATAATGAATTTGAGCGTTGCATTACCGGCATTAAATCCGGCACTGTAATGGGTTATAAATATTATGACTTTGGTGAAGATTTCGGAAGTAAGACCATGCAATTTGCTGCAAAGGTAAGAGGTTTTGGCAGCCCTTGCAAAATAAAAATTGTATTAGATGACTTTGAAAACGGAAAAGAAATCGGTGAATGCATCATCGGACTTGATGATGGCGTATACAAAGCAAAGATTGAAAACGTAACCGGACGTCATGCCGTTTATCTCATTGCTGAAAGCCTTGCAAACGGCTGGGACTGCGAACGTTTCCACAATCGTCCCATGATGGAACTTGAGTCCTTTGTATTCATGAAATAGATTGATATTTACCCATAAATATGGTATGATGGTAGTTGCGTTATAAATTTAACAAATATCAAAAATAAGAGGTAAAGACAAATGAGCAAAGGATTTGATGACATTATTTCAAAAATCAGCGAATGCGGAATGAAGACTGTAGCTGTTGCAGTTGCACAGGATTCCGCTGTCCTTGAAGCAGTCCAGGCTGCCAAGGAAAGAAACATTGCAAATGCAATTTTAGTAGGTGATGAAGCTAAGATTAAAGAAATTGCTGACTCCCTGGGTATTGATGTATCCGGCTTTGAAATTATCCATGAGCCCGATATGATTCAGGCATCCCTTACCGCTGTAAAGCTTGCACACGACGGCAAGGCAGATATGTACATGAAAGGACTTGTTGACACCAAGAACTTCTTAAAGAGTGTTCTTGACAAGGAAGTTGGTCTTCGTACCGGAAGCCCTCTTTCCCATGTAGCCGTATTTGACATCCCCGGTACCCCTCAGCTTTTATTTTTAACCGATGTTGCATTTATGACTTACCCTACATTAGAAGATAAAGTAAGTATTATCGAAAATACAGTTCCCGTGTGTAAGGCTTGCGGTGTAGATACTCCTAAGGTAGCACCTCTTGCTGCTGTAGAAGTTGTTAACCCCAAAATGCCTGCTACCGTGGAAGCTGCAGAACTTACCAAGATGAATGCAGAAGGTCAGATTACCGGTTGTATCGTTGACGGTCCTCTTTCCTTAGACCTTGCTATCGACCCTGAAGCTGCCCTTCACAAAGGAGCAACTGACCGAAAGATCCAGGGCGATGCTGATGTCCTTCTTTTCCCTGACATTCATGCAGGAAACCTTGTTTACAAGGCATTGGTACATACAGTTCCCGGTGTTAAGAACGGCTGTATCTTAACAGGAACCAAAGTTCCCGTTATCTTAACCTCCCGTTCCGATACTTTTGAAACAAAAGTAAACTCAATTGCTCTTGCTGCTGTTGTTGCAGAAGAGATGAAAAAGGCAAACGCATAACAAATTTCATTTATTGAACAGGAGGAAAGAACAAATGTCTATTAAGAGTTTGATTATCAATCCCGGTTCCACTTCCACCAAAATCGGTGTGTTTGAAGATGAAACCTTATTATTCGAAGAAACCCTTCGTCATTCTACGGAAGAAATCGCACAGTACGCTTCTATCGTAGACCAGAAGGATTTCCGCAAGCAGATTATTCTTGACTTGCTTGCGAAGAAAGACTTCGATATCAACTCCTTACAGGTTATCGTAGGACGCGGCGGTATGCTTAAACCCATCCCCGGCGGTACCTATGCAGTAAGTGACGATTTACTTAACGATTTAAAGATTGGCAGACAGGGACAGCACGCTTCCAACTTAGGCGGTATCCTTGCAAGAGAAATCGGTGATGCTATCGGCGCACCTTCCTATATCGTTGATCCCGTTGTTGTTGACGAGCTTATGCCTATCGCAAGATACTCAGGTGTTCCCGAAATGCCCCGTACCAGTGTATTCCACGCACTGAACCAGAAGGCAGTTGCGAAACGCTACGCAAAAGAAAAAGGTGTTCCTTATGAATCACTTAACTTAATCGTTGTTCATATGGGCGGCGGTGTTTCCGTAGGTGCTCATGAAAAGGGACGTATCATTGACGTATTTAACGCACTTGACGGTGACGGAGCTTTCTCTCCTGAAAGAGCAGGTGCCGTACCTGCCGGTGCACTGATTAAAATGTGTTTCTCCGGCGAGTATACTGAAAAAGAAGTATATAAGAAAATCGTAGGTGGCGGCGGCTTTAATGCTTACCTTGGCACCAACGATATGCGCGAAGTAGGCAAGATGATTGCTGAAGGCAATGAAAAGGCTGCTGAAATCCGCGAAGCATTTATCCTTCAGGTAACAAAAGACATGGGTTCCATGGCCTGCGTATTAAACGGTAAAGTAGACCAGATTATCGTAACCGGTGGTATTGCATACAACAAAGACGTAGTTGATAGAATGCAGGAACGTGCAGGCTTTATTGCTCCTTTCACTGTATATCCCGGTGAAGATGAACTTCTTGCACTTGTACAGGGTGCACTCCGTGTTATGAACGGCGAAGAAGAGGCGATGAAGTATTAATTCTATCAGACAGTGAATGATACACGCAAAGGGGTATACCGATTCAATCGGCATACCCCTTTTATATTGCCCCAAAGCAACTTTTACTCTTCTCTTTGCCTCGTTGAAGGTGTTTCTCGCTTTTACAACCAACTTCTCTCGCTTTTTCTCCATCTCGTTGGTATGTTTCTCCTCATCTATACCAATTTTTCTTGTTCTTTCTCCTCCTCGTTGGGATATTTTCTTTCACTGATACCAACTCCTCTCACTCTTTCTTCTGTGTCGTTGGATTCCTCGCTCCGATTTATACCAACTTTTCCACTCGTTTCTCCATCTCGTTGGGTTACTTGCTCCAATTCATACCAACTTCCTCGCCCTTTCCTCTGTTTCGTTGGGTTTCTTACTATATTTCAAAAAGATAAGCCCTTGTTCCAAACCGGAACAAGGGCTTTTTCACATTATCAATCATATCTTTCCTATTTATTCATGCGCGGACTTTGCAAACAGCAAAAACATCGGAAAAATTTCCAATCTTCCGGTAAGCATTGCCACCGATAACAAAAGCTGTGCCGGATCAGAATACACGCTATAGTTTGCTGCCGGCCCTACCAAACCAAGTCCCGGACCAATATTGTTAAAGCATGCCATAACTGCAGAAAAGTTTGTCGTCAAATCCTTTCCGTCCAGCGATAGCAACACTGTAAACACGCATATCAAAAGCACATATGCCGCCAAATACACCTTGGTAGAATTCAAAGTCTGTTTCCCTACTGTCTTTTTATCCAATCTCACGTTCACTACCGCTTTCGGTGCAATAATCTGCCTGATTTCCACAAACAATGATTTTACCAAAATAATCACACGGGAAACCTTCATACCTCCACCGGTGGAACCGGCACAAGCACCGATTACCATCAATAGAAGTAATATGTGTTTGGAAAATTCCGGCCAATAAATGTAATCTACCGTGGCAAAGCCGGTAGTTGTAATAATACTGGCAACCTGAAAAAAAGCATCTCTGAACGCTTTTCCAATATTTTCTGCCTGACTCATAATGTTAAGTGCAATTGCTACTACTGAAACTGTTACAATTCCCAAATATACTCTTGCTTCCTCAGACTTCAAAATCTCTTTCACTTTACCTAATAAGAGCAAATGATATAAATTAAAATTAATACCGAATAGTAACATGAAGATACCAATTACAATCTCTATATAAGCACTTGCGTATCCACCGATACCGGCTGCATTTACAGCAAAACCACCGGTTCCGGCCGTACCGAAAGCAATACAAAAACTATCAAAAGCAGGCATGCCACCCACCCATAATAGCACGATAAGAATCACTGTCATCGCAGTATAAATGCCATAAAGAATCATAGACGTAGTACGCATTCTCGGCACCAGTTTGCCTGCTGTGGGACCCGGCACTTCTGCACGTACCAAATGCATGGAATTGTCATTTTCCATTGGCATTACCATAAGTACAAATACAAGCACCCCCATGCCGCCAATCCAATGGGAAAAGCTTCTCCAAAAAATAATTCCGTGCCCTAAGTCTGCCGGCTCTGCCAAAACAGATGCCCCTGTGGTGGTAAAACCGGATACCATCTCAAACAAGGCATTGATATAAGTGGGAAATCCACCACCCAAATAAAGTGGGATTGCACCGATTACGGATATTACAATCCATGCCGTAGCTACAATAAAATATCCATCTCTGCTGCTCATTCTCTCTTCTGACTGTTTTACCCTTGAGAGCAAAAATCCAATAATTGCGCAGGGAATTATGGTAGTAAGAAATGCAGATGCATCACCGTCACCATAAATAAACGCCACCAGCAGGGCCGGAATCATCAGCACGGCTTCTATTAAAATAATTTTACCGATAAAGCTTATAATTTTTCGTTTATTCATTCTGTTTACCTAATATCTATGCACTAAATATATCTTCCAATCTCGCAATCTGACTATTGATCGTCGCCACCAAAACAGTATCTCCTGCTTTAATTACATCATCACCTCTGGGAATCAGGATTTTAGCATCTCTGATAATGCATCCGATTAGCATATTTCTCTTCATTGTCAGATTTTTAAGCGGAATCTCCAAATTCTTATCATTTTCATCTACTCTGAATTCAATAAATTCAATTTTTCCGTCCATCAACCGGTACAAGGATTCTACTGCATCATTATCTTCCGCATTTAAAAGCGAACGGCTGTATCCCAAAATACGGTCTGTCGCAACATCTTCCCTTGAAACAATACATACCTTGCTGTCGTCAGGAAGTACATGAAGTCTTGACTTCATCTTAACCCTTGATACTACTTTGCTGATATCCTTTGATTCAGCATACATTGCTGCCACCAGATTATATTCATCATTTTCCGTAAGCGTGATAAATGCATCTGTGTGGGCAATATCAGACTGTGACATATTGTCAAAATAAGCAAGCGCATCATCACAGATTACGTTTACACCATCCAGCTTCTCTGCAATTAGAGCAGCCTCTTCTTCATTCTGTTCTACCAAAGTTACCTTTGTTCCGTGCTGTAACAAAATTTCTGCCAGATAATAAGAGATGATTCCTCCGCCTGCAATCATAATAGATTTCATCGGTTTAATGGGCAAATTCAGTTTCTTAAACGCTTTACGGAACTCCTGTACCGCACCTGTCATATAGAGAACATCTCCGGCATGGATCACCGTATCCCCTTTCGGTACGAAGGCTTCTTCATCGCGGACTACCGCACAAATCAACAGATTAATCCCCATATTCTGGCTGATTTCTATCAATGTTTTATCATTCAGAGGACTATCCTCTTCTATCATCATTTCTACAAGCTCTGCTCTGCCCTTTGCAAAAACCTCCACTCTGGTAGCAAGCGGAAAACGGAGCAAACGGTAAATTTCCATTGCTGTAGCAAGCTCCGGGTTGATAATCATGGAAATACCCATTTTATCTCTGTAAAAACGATATTGCCTTGCATAATCCACATCCCTGATTCTTGCAATTGTATGTTTTGCCCCTAACATATGCGCTGTCAGACAGCTCAAAATGTTCATTTCATCCGAATTCGTCACGGAAATAAAAATATCTGCTGCGGAAACATTCATCTCTTGGAGCGTTGCACAAGAGGCACCATTTCCCTGCAAACATATAATATCCATGGAATTTCCGAGACTGACTATCACCGATTCATCTCTGTCGATTACCGTTAATTCATAACCGTCGTGTACAAGCTGTCTGGCAAGCGCACGCCCGATATTTCCCCCACCTACAATAAATATTTTCATTGTTTTGCGATTTCTCACTTTGTAATACCTTCTTTCATGTATACTTCACGATACACTGTTGATAATACCACACTTTTCACAACTTTTCATTAATAAAATGAAACAAAACCTCCTATTTTTGAGTATGCCAAAAAAAATATTTGACATTCTTCTTTTTGCTAATTATAATTGCAAGTAAATAAATAGTTGATTGATTAAGAAAAGCAATGATAAGAAGAAGTAACATAAAGGGAAACATACAGAAAGTTGCCGGTTGATGAGAGGCACATGGGAAGCTTTATGTGAATACATCTTTGAGCTTCGTACCAAAAGACTTATGTCCGGTAGGCTGCGACGGTTCCTGCACCCGTTAACGTGCTAGAGTATAAACCATTAAAAATAAATTGGTCGTACTCGAAGAGGTAAACAGTGTGAACTGTTTATAAACTTTAGGTGGTATCGCGAGAATATACTCTCGTCCTATTGAAGGACGGGAGTTTTTTGTTTTTCTTGATCAGAACAGGAGGAAAACATATGACAACCAATGAAAGTAACATGAAACAGGAAGTAAACAGACAAATGCGCATCATTTTGAAAGGTGCGGAAAGCCTAATCGGCGAAGAGGATCTTAGGTGCAAATTGGAGCACTCCCTATCTACAGGAAAGCCCTTAAACGTAAAATTCGGAATGGATCCCAGTGCGCCGGATATCCATCTGGGTCATGCAGTACCCCTTCGCAAGTTGAAACAATTACAGGATTTGGGGCATCAAATCATCATTATTATCGGTGATTTTACTGCCAGAATCGGAGACCCCACCGGTAAATCAAAAGGCAGAAAAGCACTCAGCAGCGAAGAAGTATTGACCAATGCACTTACCTACCAGGAACAAATTTTTCACATCCTTGATCGAAAAAAGACGCAGGTCCGCTACAACGGTGAATGGCTGGAGCTTTTAACTATGGAAGATATTTTGAAGCTTGCTTCCACCATTACCGTAGCCCGTATGTTAGAGCGTGACGACTTCCAAAACCGTTTTACCAATCAGGTGCCTATCGGTCTACACGAATTCTTTTACCCACTGATGCAGGCATACGATTCCGTGGAAATTTCAGCTGACCTTGAACTGGGCGGCACCGACCAGACCTTCAACATCCTAATGGGACGTTCCCTGCAAAAAGATTATGGATTCGAACCCCAGGCTGCACTTTTCATGCCTATCCTGGAAGGTCTTGACGGTATCGAAAAAATGAGTAAAAGCCTCGGCAATTACATTGGTGTAAAAGAAGAAGCCAACGTCATGTTTAAAAAAGTGATGGAAGTGCCTGATAACCTGATTGTCCGCTACTTTGAACTGGCCACTGACATTCTTCCCGATGAACTTGATGCCATAAAAGAAAAACTGGCAGACGGATGTAACCCCAGAGACATAAAGCTATTATTGGCACAGACCATTACAGCTCTATATCATTCAGAAGAAAACACTTTACTTGCTGAAAAATTTTTCAAACAGGCCTTTACTAATAAGGGTATACCGGAAGACATTCCTATACTACCCGTACCTATGGAAGCAAAAATCTTACAGGATATTATCGCACCACTTATTCAAAAAGAAATTGTCAGAAGCGGTAGCGAATTCAGACGCCTGGTTACTCAAGGCGGCGTATCTCTCAACCGGGAAAAGATCACTGTTTTGGATGCTCCGATTCATACCGGAGACGTTCTCAAAATAGGAAAGAAAACCTTTTTAAAAATAGAACTGCTATAACGCAAAAGGGCAGACATACGTCTGCCCAAATTTTAATAAATTAACTTTCTTGCCACCTTTTTCTCCTATAACTCAAACACTTGCTTAATACTGTCATAGTGAAGAAAAATGCCCTGCTCCGCCAGTTCTTTAATTTCCTCTGCTGTTGCCAGTTTAAAGCCTGCTGCCTCTTCTTTCTGAATCTTTACATCGCTCTCATCAAAATCCATTACAAAGCGATAAATATCTACAAAATAATTATCACCCTCACCGGGATTTTCTCTTTGATAACTGAACAGATAACCGCCTTCGCAATTTGATACATCCAATCCGGTTTCCTCAAGCACTTCTCTTTTCACTGCATCTGCGGAGTCTTCGCCGGCCATCACACCGCCGCCGGAAACCTCCCACCAGCCGGGTGCCCATGATTTCGTCATGACACGCTGTGTGATTAGAAATTTCCCATCTGGCCTTACTACTACACCAAGAACCGTCAAATGATATTCGCCATCCTTAAGACACCAGTCATTACGCTTCATAGTACGACCTGTTCTCTGCTTATTGCTGTCATAAATATCCCAACGTTCCATTGTACGATTCTTCCTTCCAGACTCTGTCAAAAATTATTCTATCGTAAATCGCTTCATGCTTTCATCCAGTTCATTTGCAATGCCGTGTAAATCTTCTGTACGTTCTGCCACAGAACCCATAATAGAACTTACTTCTACTGCAAGTGCTGATGTTTCCTCTGTACTTGCTGCGTTCTCTTCTGCAATGGCTGTCAAATTCTGTACAACATCAACCACTTTCACTCTTGCTTCATCCAGTTGCTGTGTTCTGCTGGCAATCGTTCTGATTCCATCAATGGAACTGTCAATACCCTGTTTTACATTCATGAATGCATCACTGGTACTTTGAACATTTTCATCCTGCCTTTCAACAACCTCTTTTACTTCTTCCATTGTCTCTACAGATTTCTGAGATTCCTGCATTAAAGCATCAATAATCTTCTTAATCTGGCTTGCAGATTCATTGGACTGCTCTGCCAATTTTTGAATCTGTGCCGCTACAACTGCAAAACCTCTTCCCTGTTCGCCTGCTCGTGCTGCTTCAATGGATGCGTTTAAGGAAAGTAAGTTTGTTTCCTCAGCAATATCTGTAATAATGTTAACTGCTTTTTCAATTTCGTTCACGGAATCATTTGTTACATTAGTCTGTTCATAAATCAGCTGTATTGCATCTTTGGTTTTTTGATTTACAGCACTTAATTCATTTAACTTTCCTACTGCAATTTCTCCTGCATCGCGCATCTCTCTTGCATTGGCACGGAGTTTCTCTACTTCGCCATTCGTCTCTTCAATCATATTACCCATAACAATAACATTTTCTGTCGCAGTCTGGGTATCTGCTGCCTGTGAAGAAGCACCTTCTGCAATTTCATCTATTGCTTTTTCCACCTGTTTAACAGCATCACTCGCTTTCAATGCATTTTCATTCATCAAATTTGCTGTGGTATTTAATTCACCACTTTGTTCCACTATTTTTGCAATGACTGTCACAAGCACTTCTCTTAATTCTCCTACAGCACGCGCCATAACACCGCTTTCGTCTTTTCTCTTGATGACCTTTTCCTGCAGTTCCGTCTTTCTGAAATCCAACTCTGCAATTTTCTTAACAAGTGCTGTGGTATTTTCAATTGGTTTCGTTATCAAAATAGATATAAACAATGCCAATGCCACTAATATAATCGCTGTCACTACCGCACCAATAATACTGCTGCCAATAATCGTTTGCATGTCAGCAAACACTTCACTTTCATCCGCTGTAATTACCAAAATATAAGATGCACCTTCACCTATGTAATAAGCAGCATACTTCATGACACCTTTAAACAAATACTCAATTAGGTCAGGTTGCGGAACATTTCCCTTTGCAAGTTGATTTACCAATTCTGTAACTGCTGCATTTTCAACCGGTTGACCTATCTTTTCAGGTGTCGGATGGTAGAGCATAGTGCCATCTGCAGAAACAACATATGCATAACTGGAAGACATTCCTTTAATCGTCACGTCTCCTACCAGCAAGTCCAATTCCTCCGGTGTAAGTGCTACCTCTTCCCCCAGCATTTCCATCTCTCTGTCTATACTTGCACCTGCAACCAAAGTGACATCCTTCATATAACTTTGTGTTGTGCTTCGCATATTTTCTTCTATTTGCGGAATTACAATTATCAGTATAATCGCTACCACACTCATAATAGATACAAATACCAACAAATTCATTTTGGTCTTAATAGAATGAATTAATGAAACTTTATCTTTTGTCTTCATAAAAATACCTCCTGTTTTTCCGCCCATACATATTATATATAATATATTATACTGCAAATACACACACTCTTCAACTATAAGCGTCCTTATTTCTATACATTATATTTTCATTTTTTTATTGCCCAGCGCATTTTTGTGGAGCGGGCTCTCGGGTTTCTGGCACATTCCTGTGCGGATGGTCTGATAACATCTGTTGCTATCTCACTATAAATTCCTTCTCTTTCCATTTCTTTAAAAGCCTTTTTCACAAGCCTGTCCTCCCCCGAATGAAAAGTTAAAATGGCAATACGGCCTCCCGGTGCCATCACATCCGGCAGTTTCTGTAAAAAAGCATCCAACACTTCAAATTCGCTGTTTACATCAATCCGTAACGCCTGAAATACTCTGGCACAGCATTTTTTCACTGCATCTCTTCTTTCCTTCTCAGGAATAAAGGAAAGTGCTTCCTCTATAATAGCTGCAAGCTGTGTAGTAGTCTCAACAGCTTTTCCTTTTCTTCTCTTCTCAATAATTTTTCTGGCAATTTCTTTTGCATAAGGCTCATCAGCATTATCAATCAGCATCCACTCAAGTTCATCCGTTGTAACTTCCTTAAGTCTTTCTGCTGCTGAAATTCCTGCTCTTGGATTTAACCGCAAATCAAGGGGACCTTCATTTTTATAAGAAAATCCCCTTTCCGGATTATCAATCTGCATGGATGAAACACCTAAATCTGCCAACAGAAAATTAAAAGTTCCATGTTCTTTTGCCACCTCGTCAATATGGGCAAAATTTTGGTTAATGGCAGTAAAAATATCATCGCCATATCCAAGGTTATTTAGGCGCTCCTTTGTCTTTACAATCTCTATGGGATCAACATCCAAACCGTACAAATGACCTTGTCCTTCTAAACACTCCAGCATTCTCCGGCTGTGTCCGCCATAGCCTAAGGTTGCATCCAGGCCTTTCATTCCCGGCTCAATCTGCAAAAAATCCAATATTTCCTGCACACAGATAGAAATGTGCATTCCTGCGGGAGTGCTGCCCTTTCCTATCACCTTTTCTATAGTATCCTGATATTTTTCGGGATTATGCTCCTTATACTTTTCACTATATTTTCTGGGATGGGTACCTTTATATCGCACACGTCTTTTATGTACTTCTTCTTGTTGCATCACATGCTCTTTTTTCTCTTCCATTTCAAATCCTCTCATGCCTTCTGCTAACATGATACACGAATCTTTCACAAAAAACAATGCAGCCATAAAGCATGCTGTGCTATAATAATACATAATTGCTTTATTTTTACTTTGCAACGAGCATAAAAGGAGACGAGTTATTATGGAATTTACTTATGAACCGAAATTAGTGGAATATATGAATAAAAAGAAGAAAAATATTATTGTTGTTGAGGAAGTCACGATCAATAACTCTGATTTTGAGATCACAGAACTTCATGTTCATCTTATTGATGAAAAACATGCCGATTTCTTTAAAACCAAACAGAGATACCACGGTGTAAAAACAAAAGAGGGTGAAGTTCTCCTTCCCCCTTTTCGTCTAAAATATGATGATATAATTACGTTCGGATTAAAATCTTTCTTGGGTATTAAATATATTTCCTATACAGGAATCAAAGTATGAATATAAAAAATTATATCTGCTATATTCTTTTTAGTAAACCTGCCACAAGCAAATTATACATATGAGTATTTTGTGCGGCTGTACCGCGGTAACCGCTAATATGATTGGGAATTGCAATCTTTTTTCGGAACTCATAACTATAGTCAATTCCCAGTGTTTCCAAGGCAATTGATAACGTAGTATCAGCTCCTTTATAAGCCGGATAATATACTTTTTCTTGTGTTGTGGAATCATTTTGGGCATTTTTAGCTTTCAAAGAAATTTCTTCTATCAGAAAAGCTGCAACTCCCTGGGCAGTCTTTTCTGCATGTTCCAAAGATAAGATTACTGGTACATCATCAGGTGAATCCATAAAACCATTTTCCACAAGAAATGCCGGCATATCGCTATGCTTTAAAACATAAAATTTTTTTTAATAACAGTCTGTGCACGATTCCCTACTAAACCTGTTCTTGATACAATCTGATTGTACAACCGCTTTGCCTGCTCATTCCTTACAGCATTATTGGCATAGTGGAAAATGATAGTCCCCCCGCCCCTGCGGCCGGACAACCCGGCATTATGATGCATAGAAAGATAAATGACGCTCTTTGCCACATTAGCTGCCTTTACTCTGGCCGATAATGCAATATCCTTTCTTCCGGTGGTATCACCTACCCGAAGCACTGTACAATCATAATCCCGCAACTGATCTTCTACCAAATCCATAATGCGATCATTCAAATACCACTCTCTGGTCTGGTCCGGATCTAATTTTTTCATACAACGTTTTCCCGCTGTGTGATAACCGTGTCCCGCATCTAATGCAATTATTGTTTTCATTGTCAGCCATCCACCTCATTCCCACATAAAGCTATTACTGAATTTGAATAATAACAAGATGCGCTGAAACAGACCTGGATCCTCCTGTTACCGGTGTAATACCAAGTGCTGCTGCATTACCCGCAGGGTTTCTAACAGTTAAAATGGAATTAATAACAGTTGTTGATACGATTGCCATACCTATGATCTGCGAAGCTCCTGTTGCACGGCCAACTACCGTGTACTCTAAATCTTCATCATTTAATGTCAACATTAACTGTCCTGCTTCCGTTACACCCACCTGGAAGAATACTTGATAAGTTCCTATCTGGGCCAGATTAAATGAACCGGGGCCGGTCCGTACGATATCTGTTCCACTGTTAGCTCCATCTCGGGGAAAACTAACATCCGTACCGTGCGCAACAGTTGCGGCATTATCAGGCGGCATCAATGCATAGAAATCTGCAAAATTCAATACTCCGCCTGTCGGACCTTGAGGACCTGCCGGACCTATGGGGCCCTGTGCTCCTCTCTCCCCTGTAAGACCACGAGGTCCTATCGGGCCTTGCGGGCCTCGTGCTCCTGTCTCTCCTGCCGGACCTCGAAAACCTGCCGGACCTTGAGGACCTTGTGCTCCTGCCTCTCCTGTCTGACCTTGCGGTCCTTGAGGACCTGCCGGGCCTTGCGGGCCTCTAGGTCCTGGTGGGCATATTGCATCGTCGGAACAATTGTTTTTTCATCACAACACGAATCTGTTTGATTATCATTACAAGAATCATTATTATAACGATAATTATTATTAAAAAAATTCATCCTATTCATCGCAATCTTCTATTAACATCCTTTTTTATCATGTAATATGCTTCTCTTCATATAAATGACACTTATTTCGATTGCTTAATAGTATTTGACACACTCTAATTCTTTATCTGCCTGCCTTCATGATTCATATGATAACCATCCTTGTAAATCAACTCCGATACCGGCACAAAAGTATATCCTTTTTCCTTTAATGTAGTAATCATTGTATCCAGTGCCTGTGCGGTGTACTTTGCTCCGTTATGGCAAAGTATGATGGTTCCATTACCAAGATGCTTATGCCCGCACACGGTTTTTACAATAGAATCTACACCGTAATCCTTCCAGTCTAGGGAATCCACATCCCACTGAATCGTGTAATACCCACACTCCTTGGCTGTCTTCACCACTGCATTATCATAATCCCCGTAAGGCGGTCTGAACAAAAACATTTCATATCCTGTGAGTTCCCTCACTTTTTCATGAACCTTCATCAATTCTTCTTTTTTCTCTTCATTAGAGAGCTGGCTCATATTTTTATGATTTTCACTGTGATTCCCCAAATCATGCCCTGCTGCCAAAATGGCCCTTACATCCTCCGGATAATTTTCTACCCAGCCGCCTGTCATAAAAAACGTAACCTTCACATCATGTTTCTTTAAAATCTCCAAGATCTGCGACGTGTCTTCATTCCCCCAAGCTGCATCAAAGGTAAGGGCAATTTTCGGTTCTTCGCATTCCACGCAATAAATAGGTAGTTCTTTACCATTTACACTGTTGCTTACGGTCACGCTACTGCCTACTGTCACAAGAACTCCTCTGAGCACTGCAAATGCTGTCAGCGCAAACACACCATATTTAAGGCCTGTTATCATACGTTGTTTCGCATATTCTTCACCACTTTGGACTTCCTGTTTTTTAGGAAAAAGCCTAATATTTTTAATCCGGTCTATGTATTCTCTATATCTTTTCATGCAAAAAACCCTCACATAACTGTTATTACAGTTTATGTGAGGGATAGTTTGTCACATGCAATATTTTGTCTAAAAAAAGCATTACATTCTGCTTTCTCTTTCATACTCCTCTGATAGATCTTTCGATAAATACTGTTCACTCATACAGTGCATATCTGAACTTCCTTCCCGCATAAGCTCATATACTTTGGACTTGTAAAAAAAAGCAAGTGCATCATCTAATGTCAAATAATTCTCTTCTGCAAACAATTCCACAACACGGGCATATTTTTTTTGTAGCAAAATGGGATTGGCATTCACAGTACTTCACTCCCTTCAAACCTCAAACTCTCCAAGGCTTTTTCCGTCCTTAAGCATACTTGTAAATTTGGCTTCTCATAGCGCAAACGGCTGATTGCTTCGTTCTTATCAATTAATCCTTCAAAAAACAGTTCTACTGTGTTAAATACTTTATCATTCGCCACACCGCCAATTACAACATCATAATCCGTAGTATCGTCGCCTCTTCGACAATTCAAAATAAACTCAAGCCATTCTTCGGAATATGAATCGAATCTTATTACCTTCAAATTTTGCAATTTTTCCTCATCAAAGAGGTAGCGTGAAATAACCCCTTCTTTGCCACGCCTCTTAAACTTTCCGCACCATTTTTCTGCCTGTTCATAAATGGGGGTAGTATAAAAACCTCGTCCAAAATCCACATTATCTCTGGAATGTATTAAGTCAGGTTTTGATATTTTCAAGTAAGAACCATGATACAAAATCATTCTATTACCTCACTCTCCTTCATAAACTCAATAATATCATTCACTATATATTCCTTACTCTGTGTATGAAGCATTTCATATTCCGGAACAATATAGGAATTCAAAATATCGCTCTCTTCTGTCAGTAGCTTATATACTTTCCCTGCATCTCTTCCCAGAAAACTCGCAACATTTTCAATACAAAATATTGCAAACTCAAGTTCCTTACTATCCTTAATATTCATCACATTTCCTGCCTTAAGACAAACAAATATTTCTATTACTGATAACTGATATTATCATACAACAAAATAGTGGATTTATCCACAAATACTTCGAACAAATTAAAAGCTTTATAGTTTTCAACTTTTCTATGTATTCCCCGTATTTTTTCAAAAATCCCCCGACATGACTGTTACTACAGTCTATGCCGGGGGAAGGTTGGCACATTCATCCTACCAACATTGCCACAAATGGCATCGTCGCAACGGAAAGCACCGTAGTAAGTGCCACTCCCTTAGACGCCATTTCATAATCTCCGTCATACTGCTGTGCAAGCATCGCTGTCATACTTCCCACGGGAGTTGCCAGCATGACCATACAAACACCGCAAATAATATCATTTGCCACAAACTGTCTGATGATCAGCACCCCAATAATGGGAATAATGATGAGTTTTATGGCAGAAAACATAAGTAGTTTTGCATCCATAAACAATCTTTTTATATTGATGGTAGCAAGTGAAGCACCTATCACCATCATACTTAAGGGTGCAGTCAAATTACTTAAATGAGTAACTGTGGTTTCTACAAACGCAGGCACCGGAAGCTGTAATAAATATACTATGATTGTAATGATACATGCAATCACACCGGCATTGAAAACCCTGCTTAAGGAAAAAGTTCCTTTCTTTGCACGCTCGTCTGTAGCCATGGCTGATACCCCATAGGTATAGATAAGTACATTATATGGAATCGTAAACAGAGAAGCATACAGCAGTGCTTCCCGTCCGTACAGTGCGGAAATAACAGGAAATCCCATAAATCCGATATTAGAAAAAACAGTCATTGCACCATACGTCCCCACGCTCTTTTCAGGCACCCGTAAAATATGCGGTACCACCCGTGCAAGACCTAAAAGCACTACATAAATCAATACGATAACGAATGCCACCTGCAGCAGTTCCTGTCCCTTTATTTTGGAATCACCCATACATCCTGTAAGCACCATTGCCGGATTTGCAATATTCACTACGATTGCAGAAAGTTTTTTGCTGCTTTCATCAGTGATCATTCCTTTTTTATAACAATAGAAACCAATTCCCATCAAAAGGAAAAGAACTACCATCTGTTCTAACAATAACATGCCCATCTCCTCTATTTCTTTCCATAGCATTTAACTGCTATGTTTATTTTTCCTTTTTTACTGAGTCCCAGACTTTGGTCAAAAACAAATTTCCCATAGCCCCGCACCGTCACAACATCACCTTCCTTCAGACTGTAACTGTTGTTTTCACAGAGCCGTCCATTTACAAATACCTTCTTTTGGCGGAAATATTCCACACTTTCTCCCCTTGAAAAATGATACACCTTGGAAACCATCCCGTCAATGCGAACAGAAGATACCTGTAGCTTCATTTCCTGCGCATCCTCTTCCGCTTTTGTCGGCAGTTCATTTGTTATCTCACACAACACCGATGTATGTTTAATTCTTGTTAAATTCTCACAAATATATGGTGCAATTGTCTCTGTACAGAATAAGAACCCTTCATTTTCTTTTAGAACAATATCTCCTAAAGTATCCCTTTCTATTCCCAAGTTCATCAGTGCTCCAAGAAAATCCCTATGGGAAAGTTTATCCGCAAATTTTTGCACCAACGGTTTTATTTTAAGACAAACAATGGGAAAATCTTCTTCATATCCAAACTGCTCCTTACTTCCAAAACGTATCATAACACGTTCGCAATCCTGATAACCGCCGGAAATGTCCCATTTTATGAAAGAAACCTCTCTTTCCATCTCATAAAAATCAGCCATTTCAGAAAGCCCCAAAAAACCTGTAAATGTATAAATGTTATGACTGTATGCTTTATTTGCAAGCTCCAGAAATCTCTTTTTCATAAAATCGTTTGATTCCATAGCATCCTCTTTCGCAGTTTTCCTTATCCAAAAATTTACTTGTTTTTATGATTAATTTACACGATTATGATAAACTATAAATAGGATAAACACAAGGAGGTCCTTATGAATATACGCGATGCTTATAAAAGTATTATCCGGTCCCACGAAGAAGATAAGTTGTATCCCCTTACCACTGTATTCGGTGAAAATTTAGATAGAGAAAACGTTCTGCCTGAATATCCCCGTCCGCAGTTGGTCAGAGATTCTTATATCAATCTAAATGGCACCTGGCACTATGCCATAACAGGTTCAGACACTGCTCCTACCAACTATCAGGGAGATATTCTTGTCCCCTTTTCTCCTGAAGCTTCCCTATCCGGTGTTGGCCGCCAATTAAAACCGGAAGAATATTTGTGGTATCGCAGATATCTTCCCATAGACAGCTCACTTCTTGAGAGCGGAAAGCGGTTAATTCTACATTTTGGAGCTATTGACTATATTGCTACGGTCTATATCAACAATCGTGCCATCATCACTCACGAGGGTGGGTATACTCCTTTCGAGGTTGACATAACTTCTTGCCTCCTTCCCGAAAACAATGTTCTTACTGTTCGCGTACAGGATTTTACGGAATGCAAAAGTCATGCAAGAGGGAAACAAACCTTAAAACGCGGTGGCATTTTCTATACTGCCCAAAGCGGTATCTGGCAAACAGTCTGGATGGAATGGGTATCTCCCTGTCATATCAAAAACATACAGGTTCAAACTGATTATGATACAAAGAAGGTCACGCTTCTCATGAACCTTGCTATACTACAGGATGAGCCGGTAACCGGTTTATCCGTATCAGCCTACTTTTCCGGAAAAGAACTATGTATGCAAACGTTCTCTTTTCCCTATGAACCAAGTAAAAAAAATACAGATATAACCGCATCTGTAAGTTTCACCCTAGCTGACGAAGACTTTCACCCTTGGAGCCCTAAGTCACCGGAACTGTACGATTTAGAAATATGCTTTGGCGAAGACCGCATCACAAGCTATTTTGCCATGCGTCTTTTTTCCTTAGAAAAAAAGGGACTGGAATCAGGCATGGAAGCTCCGGTTTTTTGTTTAAATCATAAACCTTACTTTTTGCATGGTGTATTAGACCAGGGCTATTGGCCGGATGGCTTATATACTGCCCCTTCCGACGAAGCGCTCATTTATGATATTACAGCAATGAAAAACCTTGGATTTAATATGATAAGGAAACACATCAAAGTAGAATGTGCACGTTGGTACTATCATTGCGACCGCTTAGGTATGATAGTCTGTCAGGATATGGTGAACGGCGGCTCTGCTTACAGTATGCCAATCATCAGCTATTTTCCTACCCTGCTCCCTAAACTCACCCACCTTTTGAAAGATAGCAATTATCACCTGTTATCACGAAAGGATGAAAAAGCAAGAGCCGGTTGGGAAAAAGAGTGTCTGGAAACCATTGACGCACTCTCCTTCTTCCCCTGTATCGCTATCTGGTGTCCGTTTAATGAAGGGTGGGGCCAATTTGACAGTGAACGCATCACTGACTTAATTCACGAAAAGGACCCTACACGCTTAATCGATTCAGCCAGCGGATGGTTTGACCAGGGCTGCGGCGATTTTATCAGTGAGCACAATTACTTCCGTCCCTTAAAGGTCAATACCAAAAAGTGGAATAAACGTGCATTATTCCTTTCTGAATATGGCGGCTATGCCTGCTATATTAAAGGCCACTCCAGTGTAGACCGCATCTTCGGATACAAACGCTATGACTCACAGGCGGAACTAAAAACAGCATTTCATGAACTTATAAATAAATCCCTGCTTCCGTTACAAAAACAGGGACTTTCAGGTGCCGTATACACACAGCTTTCCGATATAGAAGAAGAAGTAAACGGCATCTTAACTTACGACCGCAAGGTCAACAAACTTATTGATTGACAGATAGGATTTTTTCCAGTTTCCTGCGCACATGGGTATATGCCGGAAATAAAAACGCATCCGCAAGTATCCATGCCAGGGGACTGGCAAGACATACGCCCACAAATCCGAATACCGGCACCAAGAACAAGCCTGCACCCGCTCTTGCTATCATCTCAAAAACACCGGCAAGAATTGCAAATGTGCTAAAGCCCATTCCCTGAATTAAGAACCTTACAATATTTACATAGGCAAGGGGAATGTAAAAGGCTACGCTGAATAAAAGCATCATTCTTGCATTGGTTAATATCTCAAGCTCACCTGCATCTACAAATAAAGCAATTAAATTATCTCCGATAAAGTATAACACACCAAATGCCAACACTGAATAAATACATCCAAGGAGCCCGGATGCCTTTAAGCCTTTCCCTAACCGATCCAATTTACCTGCACCTACATTTTGCCCACCGTAGGTAGCCATCGTGGAACCAAGTGCATCAAAAGGACAGCAAAAGAACATGCTGACTTTGTTAGAAGCCGTCACCGATGCCACCGCCACAGAACCAAGTCCGTTCACTGCAGTCTGCAAAATAACGGAACCGATGGCAGTAATCGAATACTGTAATCCCATCGGAATTCCCATACTGCATAGAAATTTCATGTGGTCAGCATTCACAGCCCACTCTTCTTTTGTTACATGAAGGATTTCAAACTTCTTTACTACATAGAAAAAGCAAAGAAGACCTGATATCAACTGGGAAACCACTGTAGCTACAGCTGCACCTGCCACGCCCATGCGAAATACCAAAATACATAAAAGATCCAGCGCAATATTCAAAAAAGAAGAGATCACAAGAAAAACAAGAGGTGTTTTACTGTCTCCCAAAGAACGGATAATACCTGATAAAATATTGTATAAAAAGGTAGCCGGAATTCCCAGAAAAATAATCAAAATATAGATGTAGGCATCCTGAAAAATATCTTCCGGTGTATTCATCCACTGCAAAATATTTTTACACATAAGGGATACCACAACTGTAATCACCACGGCAAAAAAAGCAGAAAGCCATACACTATTCGCTACAAACCGTCTCATCATTGAATAATCCTTTGCTCCGAATTTCTGAGCCACCGGTATTGCAAAACCGTTACAGATTCCCATACAAAAACCAAGAATCAGAAAGTTGATGGAACCGGTCGCACCAACAGCCGCAAGTGCATTTACCCCCAGAAATTGTCCTACTATGACGGTATCTACCACACTATAAAATTGTTGAAATAAAAAACCAAAAAGAAGCGGCACGGAAAAGCCTAAAATAAGCTTCATCGGAGAACCGACCGTCATGTCCTTTATGGTACTTCCTGCCATCCTTTTCCTCCTCTGACAATGCTATCAATGATTATCATTTCCATCTGAACATAATATATAAATCAAGTATGAGTATACTCACATTACTTATAAAAGAATAGAATGTTTTTTTACAAAAAAAGTACAAAACTCTTCTTTTAAACTAATTATTATATGCAAAAGTGACCCGGATAATTCCGGGCCACTTTCATCATATGTTTACGTTAAACTGTTATCACTTTTACTTATGCAAAAGGATTTTCGGATTTGTAAAGCATTCCCTTAGGCTGATTGAATCCGATTTCTTCAAATTCAACACCAACGTACTTGAATACTTCGTAAAGAGCCTTTCCGAAATGTCCGAATGCAACAGCACCATGGTGAGGATAGTTGCCTTCGATTAATACGTGACGGTAGAATCTTCCCATTTCAGGAATAGCAAATACACCGATTGCACCGAATGACTTAGTTGCTACAGGAAGAACTTCGCCGTGTGCAATGTAAGCACGAAGCTTAGCATCTGCTGTAGACTGCAGACGGAAGAATGTGATATCGCCGGGAACGATGTCACCTTCCAGTGTACCCTGAGTAACTTCTTCAGGAAGGTTTCTAGCCATAATCATCTGATACTTCATGTTGCAGAAGCTAAGCTTCTTGGAGTTGGTATTTCCGCAGTGGAATCCCATGAATGTATCTTTATGTGTATAATCAAATTTGCCCTTAATGGATTCTTCGTACATATCAGCAGGAACAGAGTTGTTGATATCAAGTAATGTTACGATATCATCACTTACTGCTGTACCGATGAACTCGCTGAGTGCTCCGTAGATATCTACTTC
>JAZNAE010000094.1:0-3917 GCA_045586385.1 Lachnospiraceae bacterium | reverse complement strand
AATTATATGGAGGAACTGAAGGTATTACGTTACGAACATAACAAACAGATACTTCATGCACTTCAATCTATCGGTATCGAACTATCGTATGCGGATTTGAATATGGAATCAGATAAAAGCATAATAACCAGATTAAACTTTGCAAAAGTTTTGGTTCAGAAGGGGTATGCGGAAACGGTGAAAGAAGCACTTGCCGTATACCTTCATAAGGGAGGGGCTGCTTTTGTTGAATATAATAATCATCCTTTTTCAGTGGTAGCACAAAAAATACATGAGGCAGGCGGAATCGTATCGTTGGCTCATCCGGCAGAATATAGATTGAATGATGAAGAAACAGAAAGCTTGGTAAGTACATTAAAGAGAGAAGGGTTGGATGCAATAGAGTGCATACATCCTTCGCAAGATGCATTTTGTTCTCGTAAATTACAAAATTATGCTAAGCAATACAACTTATTTATGACCGGTGGAAGTGATTTTCACGGAAAAAGTGAGGATGGAATTGAGCTGGGAGTAGGTGGTGACAATATGCTGATTCCTGAAAGCTTTCTAAGAGAGATTTGTGAATGTTAGAGTGCGCAGAGTGTGACAGAACTACAAAATCCAATTTATAGGGACATAAACTTTGAATTAAACGGAGCAAAAACAATGGAAAAATATATCATATTGCTTAACGGTTCTTCCAGCAGCGGAAAATCTACGTTGGCAAAAGCGTTACAAGTTTTAATAATGGATAAAAGAAATGAAAGATATGAAATCGTATCGATTGATGATTTTCTTAAAATGACAACGGAAGATGTAATATACGAAGATGATGTGTTTGAAATTTCAGATGCTATCTGTGAAAGTGTATTGCAAGCTCTTGAGGAGAATCAAGGCGTGATTATTGATCATGTGATTACCAGCCAGCGAATCTTTAACCAATTAACGGAGAAGTTGCGTCACCATCATTTATGGTTGGTACATGTAACATGCCCATTGGAGGTTTTGCAAAAAAGAGAGCAAGAACGAAAAGACAGATGTTTGGGTTCCGCCGAATCGTCGTATACCTATTTGTTTCCTAAAGAAGGGTATGATCTGACGGTAGATACGCATAGTATGACCGCTTTGGAATGTGCGAATCAGATTTTTGAGAAACTGTTATAGGTCGAATGAGGGGTGTGTTTGGGAACAGCAAAAGGGTCAAATTGTATTGTCGACAGGAGGATGAATCATGGAACGAACCGTAAGAAATGCTGCAAAAGCGTTGATTATAAAAGAGGATAAGATGCTGGCAATTAAAATCAGCGACGGGAAAGAAGAGTGGTATATTATGCCCGGTGGTGGTCAGGATGTAGAAGAACTTCTCCCAGAGGCGGCTTGCAGAGAAGTAGCGGAAGAACTGGGATTACAGGTTGAGGTTAAAGAACTGGTGTTTGTGATAGAGGGCTTACACGGCGAAGATTTTCATCGGGTTGACCTTGTGTTTTTATGTGAGTACAAGGGAGAACTCGAAGACGCCATTCTGCAAAGTGATACAAACCAAGTGGGGTACGACTGGCTTGATATCAAGACATTAAATACGACCCCTTTGTACCCGTCGAAACTGCGCAGACAAATCATGAATCTGTATGAAGGAAAGGAATATAAAGTTTATTTAGGAAATGAAGAAATCGGTGACCCTGAAGTGACGGACTGAATTTAAATTTATTATAATAAAGAGGAATATAGAACGGAGGGTTCATCAATGGAGAATAAGTGGGATTCTGAAACGTATTTGAAGTTTGAAAAAGAAAGAACGCAGCCGGCCATTGATTTGGTCAGACGCGTGGAAGGGCGGACGGTGTCGTCGGCTCTTGATGTGGGATGCGGTCCGGGAAACAGTTCTGCGGTGATAAAGAGTGTATTTCCGGAGGCAGAGATATTGGGAATTGATTTTTCTGCGGATATGATAGAACGAGCAAAGAAGGATTACCCGGATATCACATTTGAACAGTGGGATGCAGATGAGTTTACGGAGAAAACCGGTAAAAAATTCGATTTGATTTTTTCAAATGCCTGCCTTCAGTGGCTCCCGGATCAGTTTAAGACCATCAAAAATCTTTATAAGCTTTTGAATGATAACGGAATTATGGCGATTCAGATTCCGTGCAATTTTGATGAGCCGATTCACCATTTGATTCATAAAGTGGTTACTAGTGAAAAGTGGAAAACCGTTTTCAAACAGCAGAGAAATTATGTTATGGGCACTGTTGAAGATTACTTTAATGTGATTTCTGCCTTGTCTGATGAATTTGATATCTGGACAACTACATATCATCATGTGCTTCCATCCCATGAGGCGCTTTGGACTTGGTACGAGGGAACCGGCTTAAGACCCTATCTTTCTCAGATTGATGATTCCATGAGGGATGAATTTAAGAAGGATTTTATGGAGGAGATTAAGAAAAATTATCCGTTGCAGAAAAACGGGAAAGTAATCTTTGATTTTCCGCGACTGTTTTTTGTAATTATGGAGGAGAAATAATGAACAGAGTAATTCCAAAGATCGGTGCAGTAATTGTTACAATCACGGTTTTCCTTTTTGCTGTATGTATGGTTGTTGATTTTCCATTCGGTTCATACTTCGTGTGTATGTTTTTGCCTTTGGGATACATCATGATGGCAGTGGGATTTCAACATGAAAGTTGCGAGGAGAGGCGTGTTTCTGCCAATGTTGGTGTCACAATTGCCGGTGTCTATGCGGTATTGATTTTTTTTGTATATTTCGCACAGACAACGAGTGTCAGATTAGATGATTTGAACGAACAAGCCATTCGCATATTGGATTTTCAGCGTGGCGGTCTGCTGTTCAATTATGACTTACTTGGTTATGGAATGATGGCTCTTTCCACATTTTTTATTGGGCTTTCTATTAAGCCAAATTCAAAAGAGGACAAGTGGTTGAAATATCTAATGATGGTACACGGTGTTTTTTTTATCGGCTGTTTTATTATGCCGATGACAGGAGTGTTCACAAGTATGGCAAGCGGAGACGCAGGAAACGGCGGAACTATTGCGCTATTAGGGTGGTGTGTATATTTCCTACCTATTGGTGTATTGTCATATAGACATTTTCAAAAGGCGAAGTAATAAATTCCAATCTGTTAAGAGTAGCTAGCGTAGATTTATAAGTAGACAATTAGGATTTATAATTTGGTGGGGAAGGAAGGCGTATTCGGTTTTAGTTATACGCCGACCGGAAAGTTGCAGGTGAATGGTATGACAGAATTTATTATGGTACGGCACGGAGAACCGGATTACAGTGTAGTAGAAGATTGGGCCGGTATTGCCGTGGCAAAAAATTTCGCACCTCTTACAGAACAGGGGATCAGTCAGATACAGGAGACTATTGAGGTGTTAAAGGAGGAGAAGGCACAGATTATTTTATCTTCTCCTTTTACAAGGTGTATGCAAGGGGCCTGTATGATGTCCAAGGAATTAGGGCTGGATGTAAAGGTGGAGCATGGCTTGTATGAATGGCAGCTGGATAAAACCCATTCCGTTAGGGCGAAGTTGCGTGAAAAGATTCTTTTATGGCAATTTAATCACAGGAAGTGGAATCGTTTTCGCAAGTGGGAACATCCGGATACTGTCAAGGAACGAGTACTCCGGGTGTTTGACAAGTATCTTTCTTATGACAAGGTAATTGTTTCTTGTCATGCCATGATGATTTTATATACATTAGGGGATGAAATTCCGACACAATACGGTCAAATTCGTAGAATTCGATACGACGGGAATACGTTACAGGAGGTACGATGAGGTTGTTTAAGAATAAAAAAGAAGCAAAACGCTTCAAGAAGATTTTGAAAGGCTATACTTCGGGCGGAACCCCTGTATCAGCTACCCACTCTTTTGTAAAGGAATTCCTGAATCCGCAACCGGACCGTTATGATTTG
>JAZNAE010000093.1:0-29403 GCA_045586385.1 Lachnospiraceae bacterium | reverse complement strand
CCTCCTTATCTACTACTGTGATAATCTCTCCTTCAACAATTTCCTCATGCGTTATTGCATCATGATGAATAATCTCTGTCCATGCTTCTTGATCAATCACCTGTTCTTCATGCGTCTCTGCAGCATGTTCAATAGTTTCTGTCCAGGCCTCTTTATCTACCTCCTTTTCCATATGAAACTCTTCAGGATGTTCTATAGTCTCTGTCCAAGCCCCCTTATCTACTACCTTTTCCATATGAGACTCTTCAGGATGCTCTATGGTCTCTGTCCAGGCTTCTTTATCTGTTACTGTAATAGTCTTATAGGTGGCTTCATGATATACTTCTTCATCCCAAGCCTCCTTATCTACTACTGTGATAATCTCTCCTTCAACAATTTCCTCATGCGTTATTGCGTCATGATGAATAATCTCTGTCCATGCTTCTTGATCAATCACCTGTTCTTCATGCGTCTCTGCAGCATGTTCAATAGTTTCTGTCCAGGCCTCTTTATCTACCACCTTTTCCATATGAGACTCTTCAGGATGCTCTATAGTCTCTGTCCAAGCTTCTTTGTCAACCACTTTTTCTTCTGTCTCAGGTCCCACTTCTGTTGTTGTTTCTGTCTTTATATGTACATAACCATCTTGTTCATATTGAGCAGCATCATCATCGTCGTCATCGTCATCTGGATCGGGTGTAAACTCAATAATATCAGTATATTGATTGGGATCGGAAACAAACTGATCAACTGTCTCAATCTTCTGTGAACCATCATCATATTCAGTAGTGGTCGTGGTTGTGGTTGAACCATCTTCATTTTCCTTATACTCAACTGTTGGTGTGCCAACAACTTCAGCATCAGTTGCAATTGTACTCTTATCCTCATCAATTTCAGGAGTAGTATCAGTACTCTCTTCTGCTTGCACTTCAATGCCTGTTGCATACATAAGGCTCAGTGCAGCACCGATTGCTATCCCCATTGCTTTCAAAGTATTATTTTTCATTGCCTTCTCCCTTTTTCAATAATAATTGTATTTTTTACTTTTGATAATGTATGTAAAAATAATATTGAGTTCTCTCTATTCTGCAATATGGTCGAACAAATACTGCAGTACATCAGGTGTGAATTTTCTTGCCTGAATTCCTATCTGAAATTGTCCGTCTTCCATCTTTTCCTGTCTTAACACATCTGCATACATAATCAATGTGTCTGCAACAATAATTATCTGTCTTCCTTCCAGCATCGGTGTATCTGCCGGAGCAATCAGTCCCATTCCGAGAGGACTAACGTTAAGCGCATCCACTATAAACTTTTCATAAGTATCACATGTAACTATAACGCTTTTTACCGCATAATCAACACGGTTTATTTCTCTACGTTCTTCCATAATTTTCCCCCTCCATTAATATTAAAAGTCCCGCTTATTATATATTACATTTATGTCTTTGTCATTGTCAACGCGTTTCAGAAAATACATACTATTTTCCTATTGATTATAGCGTATGTCTTTTCTCTTTTTTATACAAGCAATTCTTCCTAATTGTCAATTTTGCTTCCTAATTGTTGAATTATGGGCATTTTATCTTGCTATTCTACTATTTGATTTCTTCCGTTTTGCTTTCCGTAGTATAATTTATCATCTGCTTCTTTTAGTAACACATCAAGATTCTCTGATGTACCTTGGCAGACACCGAATGTCATAGTAACTGAAACAACGTATTCTTTATACTCAATTCTGATGTTTCTGACCTCCTCCATAATACCTTCAAGTACCATGACAGCCTGTTCTTTCTTATATTCTTCAAACACAAGCAGGAACTCTTCCCCGCCCCATCTGGCCGCATATCCTTTCCCTCTCATGGTTCGTTTTAAGATTGCTGACACTTCTTGAAGCACTAAATCACCACATTCATGTCCATATGTATCATTTACTTTTTTAAAAAAATCCACATCACAAAGTACAAGCGAAAAAGAAATTCCTCTTTTATAAATATCTGCCATTTTCTTTTCACTGTATCTTCTGTTATATAATCCGGTAAGGGCATCTTTTTCTACCTGCTCAATCAATGCTTTCTGCATATGAACAGCATTCTTTCCCATTTCTCCCAGTTCATCATCTCTCTTTAAAACATCGTAATCCAGTTCATCTCGCAAATTCCCCTTTGCAACCTTCTTAAGAAAGAGTTCTATTTTTTTCATTCCTGCAATTAATTCTTTGGTAAAACGAAGCGTAATAAAACCTGCAAGGAGCATTGCAATCAAGCCAATTATAATCATCGGCATAATCGATTCTCTCACACTTTGGTATACCTCTATTGCCGGCTTTCCCGCAAACAGCATCCCTACTACACTTCCGTCTGCATTCTTAAGCGGTGCATAATAAGCAAAAAATTCAGTCCCGTTTATATTCACACTGGGGTAAAATACCGCTTCTCCTCCACCGATTACATCCCGTGTCACTACGGCATTTACCTTCGTTCCGATAATTCTGTTTCCACTATTATCACATAATGTGGTAATCACCCTTGCATCTTGATAAAATAATGTAATATCTACACCGGTACTTTCCTTCATTCTGTCAATCACGGAAAAATCTCCGTTAATCTGATGTTCTCCCTTGAGCATATATATTTCATTTTCAATCTCCAAGACCGAATATTCACCGGGATATAAATAATCATACATAGTAAGAAAGGTTGCATTTAAATCCTGCAACCCTTTTTTCACTTCTTCATTTAATGCTTCTGAAAATCTGTGTGCACTAAATGACATAATCACCATAGCCAATAAAAATAACGGTACCAAGGTCATTACCAGAAGTTTTCTGTATAAACTTGCTTTCGCATTCGTTTTTTTCATCCGTATTCCCCCGTTTTGTAAAGAGAAAAAACTATTTATCTGTTTTCGTTTACATAGATCTGAACCCTGCTTTGGATAATAGAAGCAACATCCTGCGCACTCTTCTGCCCGGCAAAATATGCCGCAGTCTCGTCTTCAATAATTTTGTTCAAATTCTCATTATATGAATATACGTCGGTAACACCACATATATTTTCTTTTAATTCATTTGCTTCCTCCGGTGTCATCGGAGGTATCTCTATCTCAATATCATTCATATAAAAATATTCCGGTGTCTCTACACTATTCCCGCTTTCATCTTCATAGGTACGGACTTTTGTTGCTTCTTCTGCCATAGCCTCCAGCCGGTTCATGCTAAGGGGAAGCCCAAAACTAATTTCACTTTGATATTCGTCCGTTAAAAAGTATCTTAAAAATGCATAGGCACCATCTTTATTCTTGGACTTTGCTGACATGGCAAGCTGCATATCGGGCACAATACAAGCCCCGTCTCCCTCTGCCATGGGATAACCAATCATAGTAATCTCTTCGCCAAATGTTCCCTTTTCGATATAATTATAATTCCGGAAATCATATAAATATACTTCCTGACAAATTACCTTTCCTTCTCTCCACATGTACTCATAATTCATCCAATAGTCTTCATTATAGACGGACTCATCATAGGATTCCGGAAACTCCTTTGCAAATTCAAGAAGGGATATAAACGCCTCAGAGTCAAAATTACACTTGCCTGTTTTCCAGTCAATAAATTCATCTCCCGTCGCAATACAATTATTTAACACATTATCTCTTGTTGTATTTGTCAAAAATTCTGTTCCGTCCGGCTTTTTCTCAAGAACTTTCTTTGCTTCTTCAATTGTCCAGCCTTTTTCATCTCCTACATCGGATGCCTTAGCGACCAATGTTCTAATCATATAGGAAGGGATTAACTGATACAATTTTCCATCTACTGAATATGCTTCTAAAATATTCGGCATAAGGCTGTTATAGTCAATTTCCGTATCTGCTTCAATATATGGTTTCAAATCTTCAAACAAGCCTTTTGCAATATAACTGTCAACCGGCATTCCTGAGTTAATAAGTAAAATATCCGGCACTTTTCCTGCCACAATATCAGCATTCAAACGGTTGATTCCTGCCATATAGTCAGTTTCCGATCCATATAAGGAAGAATAATCTTCAATCCTAATACGATACCTTTCATTATTCTTATTAAATTTCACAATAGCAGTTCTTACATCCCAATTAAGACCTGCACATGCTAACGTTAAATTCACCTTATCTTTTACATCTTCAGGACTTACTTTCGAGAATTTACCAATTAATATATCTCCCGATTCCATATCATCATAGGTTGCAAAAAAAGATGTCTCATTAATCGGCACCACATTAAACACACTATAGATACCCATATCGGAATCTATATAATTCATAATCTGTGTTTTATCTTCATCTCCTACGTTATATCCATATACCCCGTAAGAATTTACCAGATATAAATCATATCCATATCCTACATATACCGAATATTCATAGGAGGTTCCCGGCAACTTCGCCTTCTTTTCTGTTGTACCGCTTTCTAAATCAACATAAGCAACATAGCAACCTGTATCTTCATAGGTAAGTACTACCGTTTTTCCATTTTCCAAAGCAAACAGTGTGCCGCCTTGAAGCCCATTTTCGCCGCCGGTTTCCATAATTTTTACAAAGTTTCCATTCTCATCAAACTTTACATATTGATCCATAATGTTGATATATAGGAAACCACCCGAATAAATCATATCTCCGGTATAAAAATAATCCTGTGAATTAATCACTTCTAATTCCGGCATGGAATTTAATTCAATGCTAAAAAGCACTTCACCCTGCTCCGTCATTTTCTGCAAGAAATATGTCTCTATGTACATTCCGTTTTCATCCGGTTCCATGGGATAAATATATTTAATAGCATAAATGTTTCCTTTTCCATCAGGACACAAGGAATTCAGACTTCCATTTTCGCCAATAGGGAACTTCGTCTTTTCTTTTACTGTTCCGTCTGCATTTAAGGTCCAAAAGTCTATCCAGGGTGCATCCGGTTCCCCATTCCCCCAGTTATAACTATACATATATAACTTGTCACCTTTTTTCAGCAAACTTTTTCCTTGCTGCTCACCACTTTCCTCTAACTGCAGTTCTTCCACACGATATACATAATCCTTGGATGATGCCGCTGACGTTTCTGTCCCTTTATCTGTAGCACATCCGCTTAAAAGAATGGCACAAAATAAAATGAAACTCATTACACTTATTTTTTTCTTTATAAATCCTCCTGCAGAACGCATAAATTTTCTCCCCTTAACCATGAAAAATACACAAATTATCACCATTGGAATCATCAGGAAAATAACTTGAAACATGAAAAGTAATGCCCTCACATCCTCATATCCCCTTGCAATATTTTCCCAATAAGGAAACCTTACTTCTGTATTTTGCATAGACCGGATGCCGAAGTCAAAAAGTACCGGTATGATTGATTCCCATGAATATCTGTACGAATTCTCTACCACTATCATTTCATTTTCTTTCAGTCCAAATTTCTCTTTTACAGTATTAAAAACAAAGTTTTTAATAGGATTGGGTGCTATCAGTTCGTATGTACTGATACTGTCACCTTTTCCATATTGTGACAGGCTTTCATGGGATAAAAACACAACGCTTTCATCCAATCCTGCCGCTTTCTGAAAACGTCCTTCTTCTTTTTCATATACTCCGGCTATATAATGAGGAATTCCACCGATGGTGACACTCATACCTGCAATATCGTTTGATCCAAAAAGACGCCATGCAGCATCTTCGTCAAGAAGAATAAAATCCTTCATCAAATCATTTCCCGAAAAATAGCTGCCATCAATCAATTTCACCGGATGAAACAAAAAGAAGTCTCCGCCAATTCCAATTGCTTTTGTATCAAAATTAGATTGGGATCCGATTATGGTAACTTCCCCTTGTGAACTATAGGCATCAACATACAGCCTTCCATTCGCATTGTCTGCTGTGATTGCTGCTTCCTTTAGGGCTGCTTCAAGCTGCATCCGAAAATTTTTGATTTTAAGCTCATCAATGGTAACATCGCCGACAGCAAAAACACTTACCTGTGCGGAGCGGTTATCTTTATCCCAGCGTTTAGCTGCTTGCTGGTCACTTAATCCTGCAATCATATGATTACTGATTGAAGTAATCATGATATAAATAATCAGACAGATGATTGTCATCAGTGACAATATTTTTTGTCTTATGGATAAATGATTCCAAAAATCAATTATTTTTGCCACTATGACTTTACCATCCTTTCTGTTATGCTTCGTTTAATCGTACCTGCATCCCTGCCTCTATGGGCTTGGTGGATGTGGTTATCACATATTCATAACCATATAATCCTGCTGAAATTGCAGTATTGTTATCATCAGATGCCTGTACCTCTACATCCACTCTTGTAGCTATATAACGGTTACCCAAGGGACTACTCTTAGACTCCACAATCAAAATAAACTTACCGTTGCTGTCTTCTCTGATTGCACTGTTTGGCACCACAAGTTCATATTCTGCGCTTCTTTGTCCTACGGATAAATTCAGTGCCTGACCGGCTGTAATACTGCTTCCGCTCACATCAAATACCAACAACTTTTTCTGTCCGGCACTTTCAGGGTCCGGTTTGACTGCTGATAAAATTGCCTGGACATCCTCGTAATACCAAGCATTTTGCAGTTCTGCCATATCACCGACTTTTACTTTTTTTGCCTGTTCATTGGTGACTGCAAAGCTTACAGTAAAGCCTTTTCCTTCCATCTGGATAATTGCTGCGGTCTGGTCCGGCTTGGTGGTTTCTCCTGCCACATAAGCAAGGGATGTGACCGTACCGCTCACCGGTGCTTTGATGGTTGCACCCATTGCCTTTTCTTCCAGCTTTGCAATTTCTTCCTTCTTTTCCGCAATATCTTTATTGGTTTTGGACAAATCAAGTTCTGCATTGATATCCGCCGCCAAGGTTGCCTGTTCTTCTTTTAATAAATCGTAAACAGCCTGTGCATTTTTCAGTGCCGCTTCTGCATTTAATATCTTATTTTGATAGGCAACAGAGGATTGCTTATTGGCACTTGTGATTTCTTTAATATTCTGATTTGCTGTATCTAACCGTTCCTGTGCATCCTGAACACTGTCACTGGAAGATACCGTAATGGCATTTACTTCTGCCAGTTTACTTTCAAGTTTTTCCAATTGCGTCTTTTTGTTATTCAAGCTTTCTTGATTACTAACAATGCCTGTCACTTGGCTTAATGCTTCTTTATTGCTCTGATAATCTGCATATACGGCCAAAAAGTCCTGCAATGCCAGTTGACCGTCATCTGAAAGGCTTGACCAGTCTACATTCTTGCTCCATTCATAAGCTGCTTCCGGAGATGTGAAGGTTGCCGATACACTCGTATTTAACGTGTTCAGTCTTGTAGTTAAATCTATATTATCAATTGCATTCTGCAAACTATCTGTCGTATCAGATGCTGTACTGTCTCCAATCGTTCCTTCCCCATTAGCAATCAGAATTTCCAAATCCGCTATCTGTTTCTTTATTTCAGTAATTTCAGCATTCAGTTCTGCAATTCTTTCCGCCTTTCTATTTTCAAATGCCTCTTTTGCACTTGCTAAATCTGTTGTAGCATCCGCAGCTTCCAGTTCATTCGGAATGGTACTTACACTGGCATCATTGGTACTGATAGAACTTTGTAAGTTAAGTGCATTTAATGCATCCTGACATTCCTTCACACGGTCCTCTGCGGCCTGAAGGCGTGTCTGCATATCTGTCACATTCGCCTGAAGGGTTGCAAAACTGCTGACATTCCCGCTTGCCACCTTGTTAATGACATCCGCAGAAACTTCACCGCCAAACAAACCTTTCATGTATGCCAGTTCTAATTCCTCCAATTCCTCTTTTGCATTTTCCAGTTCTTCACTCTCTTGTTCTTCCAGATAATAAATTACCTGATCCTTTTCCACAAAATCACCTTGTGTGACTGCTACACTTGCTATCACACGGGACTCCGTAGTCATAACATTATAAGGGTCAGTAGCTTCCACATTACCGGTTCCACGGACCTTTTCAGTAATGGTTCCCGGCTGCACATAAGCAGTGGCTACTTCCGGCAAAGAATAATTCATAATTGTATTAGAAAAGAACGTAAGCACCAACATGACGGACAAAAAGATAATTGCCGCATTTTTCACCCATTCCCTTCTCTTTGAAGATAATTCATTCATCATCGTATGTTCCTTTCCTAACCTTTTATTCCGCCCTGATAAGTGATTCCCTCCACCAGGTAATCTTCTCCGTATAAAAATATTAAAAGTGGAGGCACCATATAGATAGTTGCAACTGCAAATGCAAGTCCCACTTCTCCTTCGTTAATCTTAGATAAAAAAACAGAAAGAGGATGCATCTCCACATCTGACATCAAAATTAATGGTTGTTCCACCATATTCCAATAATCAATAAAGATTAAAATCGCAATAGATGTAATGGCACTTTTGCAAAGTGGCATACAAATACTCTTAAAAATCTGCCATTCGCCCGCACCGTCTATTTGGGCAGCTTCTATCATCGCTGCCGGAATACGTCTCATATATTTTGTGAGCAAAAACACTGCAAAGGGTGAAAATACTCCGGGAAGCCATATGGCCCACCTTGTATCCAATATATGAAGCCAGTCAGATACCAGATAATTAGGCACAAGGGTTACCTGATAAGGCATCAGCATCAAAATAATATAAATAAAAAATATCATTTCCTTGATTCTGCCCTGATATCTTGTAAAACCATATGATGCACCTGCTGCAACAAATATCTGGAAAGCCACAATAGGTACCACCAATATCACGGAATTCCAAAATTTAAACAAATAATCCGGGCTCTTAAGTAAGACCGTAATATACTGGCTGAAAGACACCATATCCGGAATAAACTTCAAATTCACCTTTTCTGCTATAAAAGTTTTTCCTCCGGTATCTGAGCTTGCAAATACCTGTCCGTAATTGGCTGATATTTCCGAAGCAGACATAAAAGAATTGGTAATCGTCAGTATAATCGGCATTAGAAACAGCGTGGCAAATATAGCTGCAATCATGGTTGCTATCATTACTTTCACAAACAGTCTGCGGCGTTTTCTTTTTGTTCTTTTTTTATAAACCGTTGTATCTGTCTTCATCCTTCCATATCCTTTCCGAAATAATTCTCGACCAGGAACAGGATACCGATTATTATTACCATTACAATCGACATCATAATTGCTGCCGCTGACAATTTCTGATAATCAAGCTGCGTAAACGCATTATTCATAAAATGTTGCATCATATATATTGTATCATATGGGTAATTTCCTGTTAACAGGTAGATTTCTCTAAAAACCTTAAAGGAATTAATTAGTGACATAATCGTTACAAATAAAATGGTAGAAGAAATATATCTGACCTTGATATGCCAAAAAATCTGTCTTGAGCTTGCACTTTCAAGCACTGCCACATCCAGAATATCTTTAGGAATACTGGATAATGCTGCCATAAAAAGAATCATATTATATCCTAAGTTCTTCCACAAAAACAAAATTACAATCACTATCTGGGCATGGGCCGATTTCAGCCAGTCTGTCTTTCCGGTTCCAAAAATACTGAGGGCATCATTCACAATACCATTGTAATGAAATAACACCTGCCAAATCAGCACAACTGATGCAATAGGAACCATCATAGGGCTTAAGAAAAAGGTACGGAACTGACTCCTGAAGGGAATCTTACTGTCAAGCATCATAGCAAGTAAAAGAGACAGTATCACCGCAAGGGGTACTGCCACAAGGGAAAAACGGAAGGTATTATATGCTGCTTGCTTAAATGCCATGTTATTAAAAACCCGGACAAAATTTTCAAAGAACACGAATTGATTATTGATTGGATTATCAACCATGGAGTAATAGATTACCACAAAAAAAGGCAACACGAAAAATAACAGTACGCCCAAAAGGCTTGGGGAAAGAAATCCCCATGAGATTACTTTCCCTCTTTTGCCTTGTTTGGATACTGTTGTCTTTACCCTTTTTCCGCCTTTATGCTTATTTAAATTTTTTCTTTTAAATGAGCACATTTTCAAACTCTCTTTCCCGGTTCTTTACCACCTTATTTATGAATTTTCATTTACATAAATTTGAATTCTATTTTGTATAATATCGGCTGTTTCCTTCGCAGACTTTTGCCCTTTAAAATATGCATCCGTCTCTTCTGTAATGATAGTAGCCAGTTCTTCGTTAATGGAGGTAGCCGTCCTTTCAGCAGATGCAATCACTTTCCTTACTGCATCCACTTCCTCCTTTTTGGCTGCATAAATGTCAATCTGGAAATCATCATATCCCCATGATGTCTTAGGTCTTTCTACCTGTTTTCCATCCATGTCTTCATAATAACTTGGTGTCATATCCATTTCAAACTGCTTTTCCAGTGCGGACTTTTTAAGTGGAAATCCCCAGTTTGCATGTTCACTAACCAGTCCATCCTGATATTCATCGGACATAAAGCCTTTAACAAACTCCCACGCTGCTTCTTTCTTTTCTGATTTCGCTGCTATGGCAATACACTCATTTGTGGGCTGGATTAAATTCCCTTTTCCTTCACTGTTAGGGTATCCGATAAAGGTAATTTCTTCACCAAACATTCCACTCATCATCTGATATTCCTGCACAGAACTTACGGATGTTTCTAACAGTAACACTTTGTTTTCATGTATCTTGAATGATATACTTTCTTCATCCGAATAATCCGGCTCTTCGGGAAACTGTGCTGCAAATTCCAAAACATTGATAAAATCTTCTCCGTTAAAGAAGCACTCTCCTGTTTCCCAGTCAATATATTCATCCATATTATTATAAATACAGTAATAGAATACACTCATGCGGCTACCGTATTGGAATATATTTTCAATACCGCTCTCCTTGGCAACTTCAAGCATTTCCTTCACCGTCCATCCGGTCCTGTCCCCTGCTATAGAAGATTTCACTGCTGCAGAATGAATATAAAACTGTGGTATGATACCATACAACTTTCCGCTCATTTCATATGCTTTCAGTACGTTTTCTACATAATCATCTTTTTGAATTCCGTCTTTTTCCATATATGGATATAAATCTTCAAATACTCCTTTGCTTGCATATCTTGCAAAGTCAAGGTTACTCAAATTAATAATATCCGGGCAATTACCGCTGGCGAGATCATTGTTAAACTGAGCAATTCCGCTTGTATAATCATCTGTCTGATATTCTTTTACCGTGATACGGTATTTATCACTTGTTTTATTAAAATCAATGATATTCTTACGTATCTCTTGACTTGTCCATATTGTTCCATATACAAGTTCTTCTTTGATTACTACTTCCGATGCCGGTGTTTTTTTCATAATTGCTATATAATATTCAGCTTCTTCACCCATGTAATCATGTAGGAGCGCCCAATATCTTCCATCGGACATCTGCCCCGCCTCATATACATCGTCACTGTTAATATCCACGTCAAGCCATTCAAACAGGTCATTTGCAGCATCAGTTGTAAAATCATATGTAAATAGGCCTGTTGAATCACTGACCAAAAGGCTACTTTCAATTCCTTTATAATATCTCTGATTATAATGATTGCTGCGTTCCACCAGCCCCTTTGTGTCTACAGTGGCACCGATTTTTTTATTATTAAGATCAACCGGGCGAATCTCCTCACCTTCTGTGCCCCACATCTTGATATAAGTGGTTCCTTCTTTCGAAGAGAACATCCCGTCTATCCAATCATCTAATGTAATTTCTGCCAACTTATTTCCGCTTGCATCTATTACATAAATACACGAATTCCCATCACTGATATAAATATTATCATTTGCGTCAGTAGTAACATATTGAGGATAGAAATCTTGACTGTTCTCAAAAACAGCTGTAATATCCACACTATTCATTACAGAGCCATCTGCCACCGAAACTTCTACCATTTCTATGTACTGACGAAATTCTACTGCATCCGCATAAAAGTCATCTCCACCTATAATTATTTCAGATACAACTTCCACACCATCTGTATCCTGTGCAATATCAGTTTCGTCCGACTCTTCGGGTACTTCCACATCAACCACTTTTTCCATAGAAGTTACTTCTTCATACCTTTGCACAATCATCATAAGATTGCCGGCTTCATTTAAAAACATCCTATAGATGGACAAATTATTTTCTGTTTTAAAGGGTATTTCTTTCATGGTATCATTCACTAAATCGTAGCAATATAGTGTTCCTACACTGATTCCGCTCTCTTCATCCCATGAATTACCATACATATAAATCTGATCATCTTTTGCAACTACGCCTTCTATGTAATTTGAGTTAATATCCAATTTCCTATTCTCAGGTACATAGTAAAAATCTTTTTTGCTTTCCTGTGGCTTGTCTGCGTTGCCACCTCCGCAACCGGCAAGGGATAAAATCATTGCTCCCGCCAGCATAACTGTAACTATTTTTTTCATCCTCTTTTTCATAAAAAACCTCATATATTGTGCTTAATTTGTTATGTCATACAAATTATAGCACTATATATGAGGCTATACAACGTAAGTTGTCTTAGTTTTTCCTTAATATTCATTTTAATTTTTAAAACTGTGTATGGGTGCCGGAATTCTTCCGCCGCGGTTTACAAAATCATCACAGGAGAACTGATTCACAGGCATAATTGGTGCATAACCAAGAAGTCCGCCAAACTCTACGGTTTCTCCCACTCCTTTTCCTACTACAGGAATAATTCTCACTGCGGTAGTTTTCTGGTTTACCATACCGATTGCCATTTCATCGGCTATAATACCGGAAATAGTGGTAGCTTTCGTATCTCCCGGAATAGCTATCATATCAAGCCCTACTGAACATACACATGTCATTGCTTCTAATTTCTCTAAGGTAAGGGCGCCTGCCTCTACTGCATTTATCATTCCCTGGTCTTCACTGACGGGAATAAATGCACCGCTAAGTCCACCCACGTAAGATGATGCCATAACACCGCCCTTCTTTACCTGGTCATTTAATAGTGCAAGGGCCGCTGTCGTTCCGGGTGCACCGGCATACTCAAGGCCTATTTCACATAAGATATCAGCCACACTATCACCCACTGCAGGTGTAGGTGCAAGAGATAAATCTACAATGCCGAAAGGAACCCCAAGTCTTCTGGATGCCTCCTGGGCAACCAATTGCCCAACTCTGGTTACCTTAAACGCCGTTTTCTTAATGGTTTCACAAAGCACTTCAAAATTCTCTCCGCGGACTTTGCTAAGCGCTGTTTTAACAACACCGGGACCACTAACGCCCACATTGATGATTTTATCAGATTCTGTTACTCCATGGAAGGCACCTGCCATAAAGGGATTGTCATCCGGTGCATTACAAAATACTACCAGTTTTGCACATCCAAGGGAATCTGCTTCTTTGGTATACTCCGCCGCTTCCTTGATAATTTCACCCATAAGCTTTACCGCATCCATATTGATACCGGTTTTGGTAGAACCTAAGTTTACAGAGCTACATACACGTTCTGTAGTGGAAAGTGCCAAAGGAATAGAACGGATTAAAAGTTCATCCGCCGCCGTCATTCCCTTTGAAACCAATGCGGAATACCCTCCTATAAAGTTTACACCAACCTCATGTGCCACTTTATCAAGAGTCTTCGCAATGGATGCAAAATCCTCTACACTCTTGCAGGCTGCTCCGCCGATTAATGCAATAGGTGTTACAGAAATTCTCTTGTTTACAATCGGTATCCCGAAGTCTCTTGAGATTTTCTCACCTGTTACTACAAGATCCTTTGCCGCTTCATATATCTTATTATATATTTTATTATTTAATCTTTCTAAATCAGAATCAATGCAATCAAGAAGACTGATACCAAGGGTAATCGTACGGACATCCAAATTTTCCTTGGCAATCATCTCATTGGTTTCAACTACTTCAAATAAATTAATCATGATACTTCTCCCACCTTAAATTCTGTGCATTTTATCAAAAATCTCTTCTTTTTGACACTTGATTACCACACCTATTTCTTCACCAAGTGCCTGCAACTCTTCAGAGATTTCTCCAAAATGCTTTTCAGATTTATTGGTATCAACCACCATCATCATGTTAAAATATCCCTGTACAATCGTCTGGGAAATATCTTCAATATTAATTTGGCTCTCTGCAAGATAAGTACATACCTTTGCAATAATTCCTACCGTATCTTTTCCGACTACTGTAATAATTGTCTTATTCATTGTTCTGTCTCCTTACTTTTCAATTTCCTAACTGAGTATAGCGAAATCTCAGTTTTTATGCAATATGAATTATTGGTGAATTTTCGCTTCTTTTTGCTACCTGCATGGGAATATCATTAAACTTTATAGGTCTGCTATCTTCTGCCGTCGCCATAGTCACTTCCACTCTTACCGCTTCATAGGCAAGTTCCGGCAGATTATTTTCCTTGCTTAAATGTCCCAAAACAACAGCCTGCAATTTATCATGCAAAAGACAGCTTAACAGCTGTCCTGCACGCTCATTGGATAAATGTCCTCTATCACTCAATATTCGTTGTTTCAAATAATACGGATAAGGGCCTACCTGCAACATTCTAACATCATGATTTGCTTCTAAAAGCAGGGCATCCATTCCCCTTAATGATTCTACCGTATAATCATTATAATTACCCAGGTCTGTTACAATAGCAACCTTTTTCTTCCCGTGACTGATACGGTATGCCACCGGCTCAGCCGCATCATGGGAAATCCTCATTGGGTTACAAACCAAATCTTTTATGATGATTTTTTCGTCTGCACAAATGGGACAAAATAAGTCATCCGGTATTTTCCCGACGGATGAACATTGTTTAATTGCTTCAATGGTTCCTTTTGTGGCATAAACCGGTATTTCATATTTTCTGGAAAGAACACCCAGCCCTGCAATATGGTCTGCATGCTCATGGGTAATAAATATTCCGTCAATATCCTTCATGGATATATCCAGTTCATTTAAGCCCGCTTCCGTCCGTTTGCCGCTGATTCCCACATCCACCAGTATATGTGTGGAATCTGAACCTGCATAAATACAGTTGCCGCTGCTTCCGCTGGCGATACTGCATAATCTCATAATACACCTCTATTATTTTATTTAATAATCCTGCCAGTATATTTCAATCACGTCACCATCAATAATGGTTTCCATATACTGTGCAGTTCTCCCGTTTAATGTTGTAACAATACTCTTTCCTTTGGGTCTTGATAAATCAAAATCTATATTATCAAAAACATCCACAAACACATAATTACTCTTTCCGGAAAGGCGTACAGGTGCACGGTTTACAAGTACAATAATCTCTTTCTTTTCTGCCGGAACGGGCGGTTTTTCTTCTGCCTGCTCTCCGTCTGCATTTGCACTTTCACTGCTTGTCGTCACTTTTTCCTCTTTGGCTTCCGTATTTACTACAGTTTCCGTTATCTTTTCTTCCGTATCTTCAACCAAAGAATCATAAGTCTTTTCCCCTTCTTCATCTTTCAAGGTCCAAGTCACGGTAAAGTTTTCATATACTGCCGTATTTAAATCTGCCAACTGGTTGTTTACATATAAATTGGTATTTGCATCAATCATCACGTCCATAAATTCAGTCAACTGTTTCACCGTATAATAATTGAGCATTTCTATCTTATCGTTTTCGCAAATTTCGTAGTAATTGGACTGTAATTGTCCGTTTACGCTGGCAAACTTAGGCAAACTCACCTTCTGACCGTTTACATTTACCATAAAACTGTCACGTGCTTCAGGCAATTCTCCAATTGTTAATTTTCCTGCGCTTCCTGCTGTCGATTCAAGCACACGGATAATATCATTTGCATGAATTTCGGAATAAATGCCTGCAGGCTCACCGTTAATCAGAATAATTGCCGCCTCACCCACTTCACCTCTGGAAATTCTACTCTTGCCGTTCACTTTAAACTCAAGGGCTTTTCCTCTCTTGGGGAATAATCCGTCATTAGGGAATCCTGCCTGCATAGCCGCATCTGCCACAGTCAGTTTATTATTATCATATATTTTCACTTTTTTGTCGTTAAAGCTCACAAATATAAAATTATTGGTTTGCTCATAGAAATTAAGACAAATACCAATGGGAGTTACAAGCAGACTGTCTTTCTGGATTTCTTCTTCAAATACAATCTGTTGCATCACTTCTTCTCCACGGAGTGCTACACGCTCCTTGGCAATCTGCAATTCTTCTGCAATTGCTTCTGTATATCCCGGTATCTTTCCGCCACCGCCTACTACAAATACAGCACTTACGGACTTACCGCCGTTTAACTCTTTAATTTTTTCTGCGACCTGCTTTGCCATATCTTTAATAACCGGCTGTGCTACCGCAATCACATCTCTGCTTTTCATGGTTTGCGGAAGGAACATAATATCTTCAAAAGTAACTTCTTCCCCTTCCCCAATATCGCGTTTAATTTTTTCTGCCGTACCAAAATCTACAAGACAATGTCTTGCTATCACTTCTGTAAGGGCATCACCTGCAATAGGAATCATACCATAAGCAAGAATACAACCGTCGTTTGTAATGGAAATATCGGATGTACCTGCTCCCACATCAATCAGTGCAATGTTCAGCATACGGAATCTGTCAGGAATAGCTACCTGAATCGCCGCAATAGGCTCAAGCGTCATACTCGCTACATTAAGACCTGCAATTTCCACTGCCTTATATAAACCGTCAACAACATCTTCCGGAAGGAATGTTGCAATCAAATCCACACCAATGGTTCTTGCCTTATGACCTTCCAAGTTTCCCATAGGATATCCGTTCAAATAAAAACGCACAACAGAATGCCCTACGCAATAGAATTTCACTTCCTGGTTTTTTTGTTCCTCCAGAAATTCTGTATAAGCCTGCTCTACACCGGCAGAAACAAGAGCGTATACATCCTCCTGGTCGATTTCCTTATCACTTCCGTAAGGATATTCCACATGCGTGGTTACGGTACAAAGAACACGGCCCGCTGCAGCAATACATACATCGGATAATTTTCCTCCGATTGCTTTTTCCAATTGCTCTTTTACGTCTCTGATGGTTTCACCCACTGCTTGAATATCGTGAATCTGACCATCTATCATAGCACGGGTTTCATGTTCCTTTACTCTTTGGGATACAACAATAAACTTATCTCCCTCTTTATAACCGACCGTTCCCACGATGCTTCTGGTCCCGATGTCCAACCCAAACACTAATTGTCCTGTATATTTTTTTCCTTTTGCCACGAGTCGTCCCCCAACTTCCTATCAATTTGCTGATATGTATTTTCAAGGCTGCCTCCGTTATCAATCACAACCTTGCAATGTTTCTTAAATTCTTCTTCCGATAACTGTTTTTCCATAATGGCATCTATTTTTTCATCGGAATAATGACGGGTCGTTTGCAGTCTTTCTCTCCGCACTTTTTCACTAGCATAAATATACCACATTTCATCCACAATTTCTATATATCCGTCCTCAATCAAAAGAGCGGCTTCAATAAAAAGATAATCCAGATTTCCCTTCTCTTTTTCCTCATTAATTACCGCCACAATATATTCTTTTACCGCAGGATGGATAATTGCATTTACTTTTTCAAGCAATTCATCGGATGAGAATATCTTATCTGCCATCTTGGCTTTATTGATGGTCCCGTCATCCTCTAAAATCTTATCAGATAACAGCTCAACTAACCTTTTATAACATTTTTCTCCCGGCTCCTTTACTATATGGGCCACCTCATCTGCCAAAATTACTTTACAATTATATTTTTTTTCTATGTATGAGAGGACTGCAGACTTGCCGCTTCCTACGCCTCCCGTAATTCCGATAATACGCATCTTATTTTGCCTCGTACCAGTTGTCCCCCGTATGAAGGTCTATTTCAAGACTGACAGCTAAATCTGCAGCCCCTTTCATCTCTTCTGCCAGGATTACGGCCACTTTTTCCTTTTCCTCTATCTTTGTTTCGATTAAAAGTTCATCATGGACCTGAAGAATTAATTTTGATGCAAGCCCCTCTTCTTTTAATCGCTTATAAACACGTATCATGGCAATCTTAATAATGTCTGCCGCAGTTCCCTGAATTGGGGAGTTCATGGCAACACGCTCGCCGAATGACCGCATCATAAAATTGCTGGATGATAACTCCGGCACCGGTCTTCTTCTGCCAAACATGGTAACAACATATCCCTTCTCTTTTGCTTCGGATACCGATGCATCTAAAAAATGCTTAATGCCGGGATAGGTATGAAAATATTGTTCGATATACGCAGCTGCTTCTTTCTTCGTTATGCTAAGATCCTGACTAAGCCCAAAGGAACTAATCCCGTAAACAATACCGAAATTTACTGCCTTTGCATTTCTTCTTTGCAAATCTGTCACTTCTTCAAAAGGTGTCTTAAAAACTTTTGAGGCTGTAATTCTGTGAATGTCTGCATCTGTTTGATATGCCTCGATTAATTGCTCATCGCCTGACATATGGGCAAGTACTCTTAGTTCAATCTGGGAATAGTCCGCGTCCGTAAACAGATATCCTTCTTTCGGCACAAAAACCTTACGTATTTTTCGTCCAAGCTCCATCCTCATGGGAATATTCTGCAGATTCGGTTCTGTAGAACTGATTCGTCCGGTCGCTGTAATCGTCTGATTAAATGTCGAATGGATTCTGTTTCCATCATCAATATAGGTTGCCAGACCGTCTGCATAGGTTGATTTCAGTTTGGAAAGCCCTCTGTATTCCAATATATCGGAAACAATCGGATATTCCTCTGAAAGTTTTTCCAGAACATCAGCCGCTGTAGAATAACCGGTCTTGGTCTTTTTTCCACCGGGAATCTGCATTTTCTCAAAAAGCACTTCTCCAAGCTGTTTCGGGGAATTAATATTAAATTCCGTTCCGGCTTTTTCGTAGATTTCTTTCTCTAACTGAATAATTCTCTCTGCCAGAGTTTCTCCGTATTCTTTTAACTCTTCCGACAATACTATGACCCTTTCTTTTTTCATATCATACAGCACATAAGTGAGGGGCATTTCTATCTCATTCATAAGCGTAAGCATTCCGGTCTGTGCAAGTTTCTCACGAAGCACCGGCATCGCTTTCCGGCTCACATAAGCCATGTAACATGCATACTGGGATAATTCATTTGACTTTTCTTCCACGGCCTGCCATAACGGCATTTTCCCAAAAAGCCTGGTACGTTCAGGAATCATAAGTCCCAAATATTCATTGGCAATATCTTCAACAGAATAATCATTTTTAAGCGGGTTAAGTAAATATGCACCCAAAATCACATCAAAGAAACGATTCGTATCATCTGTTTGTAAATAATCATAATAATCCTTTATATTTGCACAGGAAAGTGATGCCTTCCCGGCAATCATTTTTACTTTATCTTCTAAGTATGCTGACGTCAAAAAGCCCTCCTGCATAATGAAACAACACGCATCATCTGCAAAAGATAAGGCAACTCCGAGTAAGCCTTCCCCCTCTTTATCCGGCAATAAATATATTCCTATATCGTCATCTTCTTTTATTGCCTTTTCAAAGAAAGCATCCGCCTTTGAAAAATCAGTAACTGTAATAAATTTTGAAGTTATCTCATCATTTGAGATTCCGCTTTCGAATTTGGAAAGCAAATGTTTAAATTCTAACTTTTTGAAAAGTTTATAGGCTTCCTCTGTATAAAAATCTGTAATCTTTGCCTTTTCATAATCAAGTTCTACAGGACTGTCTGTTTTTATGGTTGCAAGAACCTTACTTAAGTCAGCCAGACTTTTATTCTCTTGCAACGATTCTTTAATAGACTTCTTGCTTACTTCGTCTATATGTGCATAGATATTTTCCAGACTTCCAAACTGAACCATAAGCTGGGTTGCAGTCTTCTCACCAACCTTGGGGACTCCGGGAATATTATCTGCAGTATCCCCCATAAGTGCTTTTAAATCTATAAACTGCACAGGATTTACCTGATACTTTTCTTCCACATCCTTAGCATAATAGTCCTCTATTTCCGTCTTACCACCTTTTGTTTTTGGAATTCTGATTTTGATGGTATCTGTAGCGATTTGCAACAAATCACGGTCACCGGAAACCAGTGAAACCTCTATTCCTTCTTTCTCTGCTTTTTTTGCAAGTGTACCGAGAATATCATCTGCCTCATATCCGGGCATTTCCATAATCACAATACCCATCGCTAAAAGAACTTCCTTCATAACAGGAACCTGCTCACGCAGTTCATCCGGCATAGGATTTCTCGTCCCCTTATATTCTTTGAAAATTTCATGACGGAAAGTCGGTGCCTTTACATCAAAAGCCACCGTAAGATAATCCGGTTTTTCTTCTTCCAATATCTTAAATAAAATATTAAGAAAACCGAATATTGCGTTAGTGTGAAGTCCCGCACTGTTACTTAGGTCCGGAACCCCATAAAATGCCCTATTCAAAATACTATGTCCGTCAATCAACACTAATTTACTCATATTACGCTCCGACCCTTTAAAAAATAAAAAGCATGATAATCAAAATAAGAAGTGCCAGTCCCACAAGCCCCTCTAACACATATAATAACCATTGCATATTTTCCCCAAACTGCAATTTATGATTCGCATTATCCATTCGTGATACCAATTCCCGTTGTAAGTCAAAGGCACCACCGCTTTCCAGTCTGTCAAGTCCGACCGTCACCAAAAACTGAATAGATAACTCTTCTTTACAGTCTTCACAATTTTCTATATGTGTCTTAAACTCTTTCAGTTCATCTGTATCCAGCTCATCCTCTAAAAAAAGAGGAATCATTTTTTCCGCTTCTTTACAGTTCATTATAAATCCCTCTTTTTAATTACACTTCTTAAATAAATATACACCAAAACAGGCATAAAGAAAAGAGGGATTTCCCCCTCTTTTCACTCGCTCTATAACATGGATAATGCCTCTTCATCAGCCACGATTGTAACATCCGGATGAAGCTGTAAAATGGATGCCTGTACCTTAGGTGTAATAGGTCCTTCCACTACTTCTTTTAAGATAGCCGCCTTATCAGCGCCACTTACTACCACCAAAATCTTTTTTGCTGACATGATTGTTTTGATTCCCATCGTATATGCCTGCTTCGGCACATCATCATAGCTTGCAAAGAAACGCTGGTTTGCTTTGATGGTTGACTCTGTAAGGTCTACACAATGTGTTCCTGCTTTAAACACATCACTGGGTTCATTAAAGCCGATATGTCCGTTATGTCCGAGTCCTAAAAGCTGTAAATCCTGTCCGCCTACCTGTTCAATGATTTTGTCATATTCTTCGCATGCTTTCTTGCTGTCAGCTTCCATACCGTCCGGTAAGAAAGTACGCTCTTTATTAATATTTACCTTGCTGAACAAATTGTCATTCATAAAGTAATAGTAGCTCTGATCATTATCTCTGGTAATGCCCTTATATTCATCCAGATTTACGGATGTTACTGTGGAAAAATCCAAGTCTCCGTTCTTATATGCTTCCACAAGATGTGCATATGTTCCGATTGGTGTAGAACCTGTTGCCAGTCCAAGTACACAATCCGGCTTCATAATCATCTGTGCCGCAATAATATTAGCAGCCTTTCTGCTCATGTCTTCATAATCTTTTGCTTTGATTATTCTCATCTCTTGCTCTCCTTTAAACTATATTTTCCCAAGAGCCCATTGGCTCTTGAAATATTACCTTTGTATGTATCATATACTTCTTCCAACATGTATTATAACACTTTTTTTATTTTATCTGCAATATTCCCTGTTAGCACAGTGCTATCACAGACTTCTCACAACCTTTCGAAGCTGTAATACTTCTGCAGGAGAAACACTCAGTTCATCCACATTCATATCAAGGAATGTCTGTGTCAGCATTGGATCTGCTGCAAGTTCTCCGCATATTCCCACGCGGATTCCTTGCTTGTGACCGTTTTTCACTGTCATATCCATCAGCTTTAACACTGCCGGATGCGGTGTTTCAAAATAATGTTGCATTTTCTCATTTTGACGGTCAATTGCCAGTGTATACTGCGTCAAATCATTCGTTCCGATACTGAAAAAGTCTACTTCTTTTGCAAGTTCATCCGATATAAGTGCTGCCGCAGGCGTTTCTATCATGATTCCGACTTCCACATTGCCCACTGTAAATCCTTCCTTTGAAAGTTCGCTCTTTACATGTCGGACCAGTTCCTTAATCTGAATCATTTCATCAAGCGAAACTATCATCGGAAACATCACTGCAACATTTCCGTAAGCAGATGCCCTGTAGATGGCACGCAGCTGCGTAATCAGAATTTCCGGCCTGTCGAGACAAATCCGAATGGCACGATATCCTAATGCCGGATTTTCTTCCGCTTTCAGTTTCAGGCATTCTGCTTTCTTATCCGCTCCGATATCCAGTGTTCTTATAATTACTTTTTTACCTTGCATCTTTGCGGCCACATTCTTATAGCAGTTAAATTGCTCTTCTTCCGTAGGAAATTCGGTTCTACCCAAGTAAAGGAACTCGCTTCTGAAAAGTCCGATTCCTCCGGCATCTGCTTCAATCGCCGCATCTGCCTCCTCTACACTTGCAATATTCGCATAAATATCGATTTTTCTACCGTCATGGGTTTCATTTTCTTTTCCTATGAGCATCTGCAACGATTGTATCTGTGCTTCCATGGATTTCATTTTTTCGGAAATCATTGAAAGCGATTTCTCATCCGGCTCTATAATCACCTCACCACTATAACCATCTACAATAACTTTTTTGTCCTGAAAGTATTCTGTTATATTCATTTCACTACATACAACAGAAGGAATATTCATACTTCTTGCCAAAATTGCCGCATGGGAATTTACAGTACCTTTGGATGTTACAAACGCAAGTACCTTGCTTTTATCAATTTTTACAGTTTCGCTTGGTGATAATTCATCTGCAAATAGGATGACAGGCTCATCGGTTATCATTTCTTCTTCCGAGATCCCTTTCAATATATGAAGAAGCCTTCCCGCTATATCTTTGACATCAACTGCCCTGGCTCTCATATATTCATCTTCCATCGCCAGGAAAGTTTCTTCAAACGCATTTCCGGCTTCATACACAGCAAATTCTGCATTACATCCTCCGACGATTCCTTTCTTTATCATATCCAGAAAATCGTCGTCTTCCAGCATCATTTTATGAATATCAAAAATCAGTGCATGTACCTCCCCAACACTTATTAATGATTCTTCATATAAATCTGCAAGCTGCTCTTTCGCAATCCGAAGTGCCTCTTCCAGTCGTTCAAGCTCACCCGCGATATCAATAATTGCTCTTTTTTCTGCTTTATATATCTTTTGGGTATAGCAATAAGCTTTTCCTATTGCAATCCCCTTTGACACACTTATGCCACGATATTCTTTCACAGAACCCCTCCTTATCTATGTCCCGCTTACAACAGATGTTTTCTGAGTTCCTCCCCTGACTGCATGCAAAGATATGCCGGCGGAATATCAAATACTGTCTTGCATCCGGACATTCCTTCCTTGTTCATTCTATATGCAGCTCTTACATATGCTGTAATCACAGATGCCGTAAACTCCGGATTTGAATCCAGTTTCAGACTATATTCAATTAAGTGCTTGTGTTCCTTGTTCATACCGGTAGCACCGCTTCGAAGAACAAATCCTCCATGAGGAATTCCGCTATGCTCTCTCTGTAATTCCTCCTCGGAAATAAAATGTACCGTAGTATCATAATCCGCAAAATAGTTAGGCATATTTTTAATTTCTGCTTCTATTTTTGCTTTATCAGCACCTTCCTGTGCCACAACAAAACATTCTCTTGTATGTTTTTCTCTTGTGGACAGTTCCGGGTTTTCTCCCTTTCTTACTGCATCTAATGCTGCCTCTACGGGAATGGTGTATTGCTTGCCATTCTTTACTCCCTCTACTCTTCTTATGGCATCGGAATGTCCCTGGCTTACTCCTTTTCCCCAGAATGTATAATCTTTTCCTTCCGGTAAAATGGCATTGGCATAAAGACGGTTAAGCGAAAACATACCCGGATCCCAACCAACGGAAATAATTGCAGTCTTACCGCTTTCTTTCGCAGCTTTATCAACATTATCAAAATGCTCCGGGATTCTTGCATGGGTATCAAAACTGTCAACCACATTAAAATACTTCGCATATGCCGGTGTCTGCTCCGGTAAATCGGTAGCACTTCCGCCGCAAAGAACAAGTACATCAATTTCTTCTTTCATTTCTGTCAATTTATCTGTGTGATATACAGGAACACCCGCTGTTCTGATGGTTACGCTTTCAGGATTTCTTCTGGTAAACACTGCCTTAAGTTCCATGTCCGGATTCTGTGTAATTGCACTTTCAATTCCTTTACCCAAATTGCCGTAACCTAAAATTCCGACTCTTATCATTTTTATTCTCCTCTCATTCTTCAAAATAAAAACAAAAAAGACCTGACAAACCAATGATTTGTTAGGTCTTTCACTGCCGGCGGTGGGACTTGAACCCACACGTGGTTGCCCACAACAGATTTTGAGTCTGCCTCGTCTGCCATTCCGACACGCCGGCTTTTGCTCCTCTGTAAGCACTTATGTGCTTTAACAGCCGAATATTATAATAGCATATCCGGCCATTATTGACAAGACCTAAAATTTAAATTCCTTATATATGGGAAGACAATCAAGTGTTGCAAAATAATCACTTAATTTTTCTGCTCTTCTGATTAATTCTACGCTTCCGTCTTCCTTTAAAAGAAGTTCTGCAGATTTCAACTTACCGTTATAATTATACCCCATCGCATAACCATGGGCACCGGCATCGTGGATTACCAGGTAATCTCCTTTATCAATCTTAGGCAACATTCTGTCGATTGCAAATTTATCATTATTTTCACAAAGCGAACCGGTCACATCATACATATATTCGCAAGCTTCTTCTTCTTTTCCAAGAACCGTAATATGATGATAAGCACCATACATGGCAGGTCTCATGAGATTTACCGCACAGGCATCCACACCGATATATTCTTTATGTGTATGTTTTTCATGAATTGCTTTCGTCACAAGCAGACCATAAGGTCCCATCATAAAACGTCCCATTTCTGTATAAATTGCCACATCTCCCATTCCGGCAGGCACTAAAATTTCTTCATATACTTTACGCACCCCTTCACCTATGATCCTGATATCATTTCTGTCCTGATCAGGTCTGTAGGGAATACCTACTCCACCGGAAAGATTGATAAATTTAATATCTGCCCCTGTTTCCTTTTCCAGTTTAACAGCCAATTCGAAAAGCTGCTTTGCAAGCATGGGATAATATTCATTCGTAACTGTATTACTTGCAAGAAATGCATGTATACCGAAGTTCTTTACTCCTTTTTCTTTTAAAATACGGTACCCTTCAAACATCTGCTCTGTCGTAAAGCCGTATTTTGAATCACCGGGATTATCCATAATACCGTTACTCATTTGGAAGATTCCGCCGGGATTAAATCTGCAACTCATAGTCTCCGGTAATTTCCCGAGAATATTTTCCACAAAATCAATATGTGTAATATCATCTAAGTTAATAATGGCACCAAGCTCAGCTGCATATGCATATTCCTCAGCCGGTGTATCGTTAGAAGAAAACATAATGTCGCTTCCGGTAATTCCCATCACCTTACTTAAGGTAAGCTCTGCCATAGAGGAACAGTCACATCCGCATCCGTATTCGTTTAATATCTTAATCAGACAAGGATTCGGGTTAGCCTTTACAGCAAAATATTCTTTAAAGCCGGGATTCCATGCAAATGCTTCCTTAACTGCTTTTGCATTTTCCCTGATTCCTTTTTCATCATAAATATGGAACGGAGTGGGATATTTCGTTACAATTTCTTCCACCTTTTCCTTTGTTACAAACGGTACTTTATTCATTCTAATTCTCCCTTCGTAAGTTCAATCAGCTGCATCTCATTTCTAAGTGCATCTTTAAATATTTTAATAAAATTCTCCTGCCCCGTATACAGACAGGTATCATCTTTTCTGCCGCTTAGTTCTCCGGTAAGTGCATATTTTGAGTCAATAATTAATCTGACACTGTTTTCCTTCTTATTTCCCTGATAATAAATACTTTCATTTCTTATAACATCACTTCTTATTTCGCCATCCGTGATAAGTACCAACTTATATCCCTTTTCAATTACTGCAAGCAATTCATTTTCTAATTTATTGATAAGCGGAACTGAAGCCGACAAATAAATACGAAGCTGCGCTTCTTTAATCATATTTATCATTTTATCTTCTATATTTCTGCTTCCCGTAATTGTTATATATCCGATTTCCTGTTCTTTCACATCCGGAATATTTTGAATTAAATATTCTTTTTCTTTATTCAGGCTACGGATTTTATTTTCGCAAAATTCTTGTATGGGTACTGCAACATATTTACTGGTATTACCCTCTGCAACATACGCAGCTCCCATCTCTGCAAGGGCCGAAAGACCGCTATATACATTAGACCTGGATATACCTGTTTGTTTAGCAACTTCATAACCTGTCAATTCCCCATTCTGAAACAAACATAAATAAATAGCTGCTTCCTGTCTGGTCATTCCAAACATATTTAATTTTTCTAAAATCAAATTTTCGTCCATTACATCCTCATCTGTCATTAAAATAAACAACAAAAAAGTGTTATGTTGTTTAGTAGTTCTTTCTAGGAACACTATAATAAAATCATAACACTTTGTCAACCTTATTTTATAAAATTCTCTCCTATTTACAGATTTTCAATCTGCCAATCAATTGGTGTAATTCCGTTTTTCTGCAAAAAGGCATTGGTTTGGCTAAAATGTTTACAACCAAAGAACCCTCTGTATGCTGATAAGGGACTTGGATGAGGTGCTTTTAGTATCAAATGCTTTGGATTTGTAAGCATTGGAATTTTACTCTGGGCAGGTCTTCCCCACAGCAAATAGACAATCGGCCTGTCCTGTGCATTTACAGCATGAATAATGGCATCCGTAAATTGCTCCCAGCCCTTTCCCTGATGGGAATTTGCCTGATGTGCCCGAACTGTCAGAACAGTATTTAACATAAGCACACCCTGTTTTGCCCATTTCTCCAAATAACCGTTGTTGGGAATATAGCAGCCTAAATCTTCCTGCAGCTCTTTATATATATTTTGTAAGGATGGCGGAAGTTCCGGCTGATCCGGTAATACAGAAAAACATAGTCCATGTGCCTGATGTTCATTATGATAAGGATCCTGTCCCAATATGAGCACCTTCACTTCACTTAAAGGGGTTAAATGAAATGCATTAAATATATCATCAGCCGGCGGATATACCACATGTGTATTATATTCCTTGGTAACAAATTGATACAGTTCTTTATAATACGGCTTGGCAAACTCTCCCTTAATCGTATCCAGCCAGTCATTCGTTATCATCGCCATAATATGATACCTTTCGTTACAGTCTTACGGAAACTCCTTTTTCACGCAAATAACTTTTCACTTTATTAATTTCCAATTCTTTATAATGGAACAAAGAAGCTGCCAGTGCAGCATCAGCACCACCCTCTGAAAGTGCTTCATAGAAATGTTCTTCATTACCGGCACCACCTGATGCAATTACCGGAATGGAAACATTTTGAGATACCATTTTGGTCAGTTCAATATCGTATCCGGCTTTCGTCCCATCACAATCCATGCTGGTAAGTAAAATTTCACCGGCTCCCAATTTTTCTGCCTTCATTGCCCATTCCACGGCATCAATTCCCATATCCACACGACCGCCGTTTTTAAATATATTCCAGCCGCCGTCCTCTCTTCGCTTGGCATCGATGGCTACTACCACGCACTGGCTTCCGAATTTATCTGCTGCTTCGCTGATTAAAGTAGGATTCATAATTGCAGCAGAGTTTACCGCAACCTTATCAGCACCTTCTCTTAAAATCATTTTAAAGTCATCAACACTTCTGATGCCACCGCCTACCGTAAAAGGTATAAATATGGTTTCTGCCACCTTTCGAACAAGCTCTGCTTTAATCTCTCTCGCATCAGAAGAAGCCGTAATATCTAAGAAAACCAATTCGTCTGCTCCGGCCTTATTATATTCGATGCCGACCTCAATGGGATCTCCTGCATCTCTTAAATTGACAAAATTTGTCCCCTTTACTACTCTTCCGTTGTTGACATCCAAGCAGGGAATAATTCTTTTTGTATGCACGTTTCTAGTCCTCTTTCTTTATACTGATAAAATTTTTTAAAATGGTAAGCCCAACATCCGAACTCTTCTCCGGATGGAACTGACATGCAAACACATTATCTTTCTCAACAGAAGCGTGAATTTCTGTTCCATACTCTGTAGTTGCTACAACTACGTCTTCTTCTGCTTTTAAATAATAGGAATGTACAAAATATACATAAGAATTCTCAGGTATCCCTTGATATAATCTTCCTTGCTTCGGATATGCCAAGGAATTCCATCCGATATGCGGCACCTTAAGTCCCGGTGCATCTGGAATTCTCACAATCTTTCCTTTTAAAATACCAAGCCCTTTTACACCGGCACTTTCTTCACTTTCCTCAAACATCAGCTGCAATCCGAGACAAATTCCCAAAAATGGAGTCTTTTTAGCAATTACTTTTTTAATCACATCCTCCAATTCATATCCTCTGATTTTTTCCATGGCATCACCAAAAGCTCCCACTCCCGGCAAAATCACTCTGTCAGCATTTAATATTTGTTCTTTATCTCTGGTTACAATCACATCTTCGCCTAATGCCTGTAGTGCCTTTTCCACACTTCTGATATTACCGGCATCATAATCTATTATTGCTATCATCTATTCAAATCCTTTCAAATCAAGCATTTCCCAGTTATTTTTTGTATTTATTGACAGTTCCTACTGTCATTTCATTACTTTTTTATCCGTCATTTTACATTTCATTACACATTATATTTAGCAAATATTTAGTATACTAAAATTTATACTAAATAGCCATTAGTTGATGGGCTATCGAATTCATTTGAGTCAACTGCTCGTCACTCGGTTTTGCATCAACATAATTATTCATTGTTGTGGATATGTTGCCATGACCTAATATGTACTGTAATGTTTTAGGTGGTAAATACTGCATGTTTGTAGCAAAGGTATGTCTACAGATATGTGGTTCAAATTTACGAATTGGATTATCTACATTTTCTGCATTAAAACGCTTAATGCAATTTTGCAAATATTCTTCGACATGACTTCGCACTATCGTTTTTCTGCTTCTTGTTGCAAGAAATACGAATCCTTCATATGCATTTCCTTTTTCATCATAACACACCGGCTCAATATCGCCTTTTAGATAACGCTTCTTAAGAACACTCTCAAAACACTTGTATACACCATCTGTCATAGGAATAATGCGTTCCCCATTTGATGTTTTCGTAGGTAAAACAATATGCGTATGA
>JAZNAE010000092.1:0-1614 GCA_045586385.1 Lachnospiraceae bacterium | reverse complement strand
TACCGGAATAGCCAATAACACTTTGGCAGTCTGGCTTGCATTGGAAGAGGATTATATTATTGGTACAGCCGGGGTATGCTTTTTTCAATATCCTCCAAGTTTTACCAATCCGACAGGGGAAATTGCTTATATTACGAATGTCTACACGAGGAACGAGTACCGTAAACAGGGCATAGCAACCAAACTTTTGGAATTGGTTATGGAAGAAGTGAAAAATGAAGGATGTAAGTTTGCAAGACTCCATGCATCCGAGCAGGGCAAGGGATTGTATGAAAAATTAGGTTTTACGGATGCGCAGGGATTTATGAGTAAGAAAATGGTATAGGTTATTTTGTATATGCCTAAAGTATTAGGGGAGAGATGAAAAGATGCTTGTTTTATGTTCAAATGGACTATCAAGTAATAAAATATTGGCATGCATGAAAGAAAAAATAGAATCCTGCAAAACTGCGGCATTGGTAGTTACTGCCGATAATGAATACAAGGAAAACAATTATCATGTTGCCAGATGTATTAAGGAATTAGAATCTCTCGATTTGAAGGTAGATGTTTTTGATTTAGATAAACAGCCTGCAATCTTACTGTCAGATTATGATGTTGTAGAATTTATTGGGGGAAATCCGTACTATTTGCTACACTCAATCAGAGAGAATAATGCGCAGGAGATATTAAGAGATATTGCGCAAAATAGAGTGTTAATCGGTTGGAGCGCGGCGGCATTTGTTTTTAGCCCCACACTTGAATTGGTAAACTGTTATTCTCCGGAAATGAATTTTGTAGGGTTAACAGATTTAAGTGCCCTTTCATTAACAGAGGTTCAGGTGTTACCACATTATAATAGATTTCTTTCTAAATTTGATAATTTTGAAGAGAAGTGTTGTGAGTATGAAAAAGAACATGATGTTAGAGTTATCCGTATAAATGATGGGGAAGGAGTATTCATAGACGAAGAAGTGTATGTGTGTAAGGAATCATGACAAATAACGAAAACACCTGGGACAAACTCTTACAAATCAAAACCACCGGCCGTGATGATTCAAATTCTGACCAGTATCGTTACCCATATGAACCTACACCATACTCGGTATTGGAACGTTTGGCAAATAGCGGACTTATCCGTAAAAAAGATGTGGTTTTGGATTATGGCTGTGGGAAAGGTCGTGTTGATTTTTTCCTGTCCTATCAGACCAAAGCAAAGACCATAGGAATTGAGTATGATGAGCGGATTTATCAGGCTGTGCTGGAGAATCGTAAAACTGCCGTTTCGGGAGCAAAGACAGAATTTGCATTAGTAAGAGCAGAAGAGTATAAAGTGCCGATGGAAGTGAACAGATATTATTTTTTTAATCCATTTTCCGTGGAACTGCTTCGGGAAGTGAGGGCAAGAATTATAGAATCTTATTATGAGAATCCGAGGGAAACACTTTTGTTTTTTTACTATCCGTCAGACGATTATATTTCCTATCTTATGATGGTGGACGAGTTGGAATTCTATGATGAGATAGAATGCGGTGATTTGTTTAATGGAGATGATGTAAGGGAGCGGATTATGATTTTTCTGCTACCTTAGCTGAAATTTTGGAAGGGGAGATTTGAAAATGAATTTTCAGGATA
>JAZNAE010000091.1:0-278793 GCA_045586385.1 Lachnospiraceae bacterium | reverse complement strand
TATCATTCATTTAAATAGGTAAGTATTACGGAGTGAATTGGGAAGGAATATAAAATGGAACAACAGCACGATATCATTACGCGGATGAATGATAAATATATGAAGATGAGTAAGGGGCATAAGGCGATTGCTGCTTACATTTCTGATAATTATGACCAGGCTGTTTTCATGACAGCGGCAAAGCTTGGTGAGACAGTCGGAGTCAGCGAATCCACAGTGGTGCGTTTTGCATCGGGGCTTGGCTATGAAGGATATCCGGAATTCCAGAAAGCACTGGAAGAATGGGTGAAAAACAAGTTGAATTCCGTGGAAAAAATTGATGCAAAGTATGGAAAAAGCACACAGTCCGAAATTTTAAATTCCGTATTAACGGCAGATATTGAGAAAATTAAGGATACCATCGTTAATTTGGATGCGGTGGCATTCGAAGCTGCGGTAGATATTATATTGGAAGCAGAAACGGTTTATCTGGTAGGGGTAAGAAGCTGTGAGCCTCTGGCAGATTTTCTGCATTTTTATTTAAATATGATTCGGGGAAATATTGTGTTGGTAAAAACCACCAGCGTGACGGAAATGTTTGAACAGATGATTCGTATCGGTGAAAAGGATGCCATTATCGGTATCAGTTTTCCCAGATATTCCATGCGTACATTAAAGGCAATGGAGTTTGCAAATGACAGAAATGCAAAGGTGATTACGATTACAGACAGCATTCATTCCCCTATGAATTTATATTCGTCCTGCAACTTACTTGCAAGAAGTGATATGGTTTCCATTGTAGATTCATTGGTTGCTCCGCTTAGTGTAATTAATGCACTTGTGGTTGCACTATGCTTAAAAAAGCCGGAGGATGTAAAGCGTAATCTGGAAACATTGGAAGAAGTATGGAATAATTATCAGGTTTATTTAAACGATGAGATTAATTTTATCGATGAAGATCCCATGCTGAATTATTCACTTATGAAAACAGAGGAAGAGGTATAAAACATAGGAAGGCAACGTTCGGATATATGAATAGCGTAATTGTAATAGGTGCCGGCGCTGCCGGAATGATGGCGGCAATTGCTGCATCGGAGCATGGTGCAAAGGTAACCTTACTTGAGCAAAATGAAAAGACCGGAAAAAAGGTTTTTATTACGGGAAAAGGAAGATGTAATATTACCAATGCCTGTGAAACAGAGAAGTTTTTCGATCATGTAATCAGCAACGGTAAATTTTTATACAGTGCTTTTTACCAGTTGGATAATCAGGCAGTGATCCGTTTTTTTGAGGAAGCGGGTTGTAAATGTAAAGAAGAACGGGGAGAACGCATTTTTCCTGTTTCAGATCATTCCTCGGATGTGATTGCAGCACTGAATCGAAAAATGACACAAAATAAAGTAGATGTACGTCTGCACACAAAGGTAAAAGAACTTCTTTTTGAGGAAACAGAAGAGCGGAAAGAAGTAGTCGGAGTCATCCTTTCAGACGGGCAAAAATTGTGTGCGGATAAAGTGATTATTGCTACCGGAGGGAAATCCTATGAAGCAACAGGCTCAACCGGTGATGGCTACCGGTTTGCGATAGATGCCGGTCATTCCATTAAAGAGATAAAGCCGGCACTGGTTCCATTTACTGTTGAAGAAACCTGGTGCATGGCAATGCAAGGACTTGCACTGAAAAATGTAGGGATTTTTTTGCAGAGTGACAAAAAGAGGATATATGAAGGCTTCGGGGAAATGCTTTTTACTCATTTTGGCGTAAGTGGACCACTTATATTAAGTGCAAGCAGCCATTATGTGAAAAAATATTTAGGACAACCGGTTACGCTATTCATAGATTTAAAACCGGCGTTGACGGCACAGCAACTTGACAAGCGGATTCTTCGTGATTTTGAGGAAAATAAGAATAAACAGTTTAAAAACAGTTTAGATGGACTACTACCTGCCAAAATGGTTCCGGTTATTATGAAATTGTCAGGTATATTGCCGGAAAAGAAGGTTAATGAAATTACGAGAGAAGAAAGAGCAAGATTGGTTGATTTACTTAAAAATTTAACCATGCATGTTACCGGGACACGTGACTTTAAAGAAGCGATTATTACCCAAGGAGGCGTACACGTAAAAGAAGTCAATCCATCTACCTTGGAATCTAAATTGGTGAAAAACTTATATTTTGCAGGAGAGGTTCTTGATTTGGATGCCGTGACCGGAGGATTCAACTTACAGATTGCGTGGTCTACAGGTTATCTGGCAGGGGTATCGGCGGCAGAAAATTAAAACAGAAAGAAGGAATTTTAATGAGTTATCAGATAGCAATAGATGGTCCTGCCGGAGCAGGAAAAAGCACTATAGCGAAGAAAGTGGCAAAAGAAAAAGGATTTATTTATGTGGATACAGGGGCCATGTATCGTGCTATGGCATTTTATCTGCTTTCTGAAGGAGTTGACCCGCAGGATGCAGACAAGATTGCGGAAAAGTGTATGGGTGCGGATATTACCATCCGATATGAAAACGGTGAGCAGGTAGTATTGCTAAACGGAAACAATGTAAATGGTGTAATCCGGACAGAGGAAGTGGGAAATATGGCTTCCGTAACCAGTAAAAATCCTAAGGTAAGAGAGCGTCTTACTGCACTCCAAAAGGAACTTGCAGATACCGCTGACGTGGTGATGGACGGAAGAGATATCGGAACCTGTGTGTTGCCGGGGGCAGATGTGAAAGTATATTTAACGGCCTCTGCAGCAGTGCGTGCAAAACGCCGTTATGATGAACTTACTGCAAAGGGAGAATCCTGTGATATTCAAAAAATTGAAGAGGATATTATTGCACGTGATAAACAGGACATGAATCGTCCGATTGCACCTTTACGCCAGGCAGAAGATGCAATCTTGATAGATTCATCCGATATGACAATTGATGAAGTGGCTGATAAGATTATGAGCCTTTGTAAGTAAGTAGCATTTATGTTGAAAAATTATATTTAGGGATCAGGGAGAATTTAGATGGAAGTCATTCTTGCAAAAAGTGCCGGATTTTGTTTTGGTGTAAAAAGAGCCGTGGAACGGGTTTATGAACAAACGGGTTCCGGTAAAAAGATATATACTTACGGCCCCATCATTCATAATGAAGAAGTAGTAAAAGACTTGGAAGAAAAGGGCGTTTCCGTATTGGAAACTGAAGAGGAGCTTAGGGCACTTGCAGAAGGAACCGTGGTTATCAGATCTCACGGTGTGTCGAAAAAAATATATGATTTAATAGAGGAAAAGGGGCTTGAGTGTGTGGATGCGACCTGTCCTTTTGTGAAAAGAATTCATAAAATTGTCGAAAAAGAAAGTGCGCAGGGGAGTAAAATTGTGATTATCGGCAATCCCGGACATCCGGAGGTGGAAGGGATTAAGGGGTGGTCATGTACCCCGGCAACAGTGCTTGAGTCTGTTGAAGAAGCAGAAAAATTTACGGTACCTGACAGACAATCTGTTTGTGTTGTGTCCCAAACGACATTTAACTACAACAAATTTAAAGAATTAGTTGAAATTTTTGAAAAAAAAGGTTACAATATTAATGTTGTAAATACTATCTGTAATGCAACAGAAGAAAGACAGACAGAGGCCGGAGAGATAGCGGCTAAAGTCGACGCAATGATAATAATAGGTGGTAAGCACAGTTCGAATACACGTAAGCTGTATGAAATATGCAGTGAGAAATGTGCATCCACATATTTTATACAAACACTGGAAGATTTGCATTTAGATCTGCCTAAAACTGCTTCTCTGGTGGGAATTACTGCGGGGGCTTCCACCCCCAACAATATTATTGAGGAGGTTCAAAATTATGTCAGAGTTAACTTTTGAACAAATGTTGGAAGAATCATTAAAGACAATACATACAGGAGAGGTAGTAGAAGGTACAGTCATTGATGTTAAGCCTGAAGAAATCATTCTTAATATCGGCTACAAGTCAGACGGTATATTAACAAGAAACGAATATACCAATGAACCTAATGTAGATTTAACTACAGTAGCTAAGCCCGGTGATACCATGGAAGTAAAAGTTCTCAAGGTAAACGACGGCGAAGGACAGGTTCTCTTAACCTATAAGAGACTTGCTGCTGACAGAGGTAATAAGAGAATTGAAGAAGCATTCAACAATAAAGAAGTGCTTACAGCAAAAGTATCTCAGGTACTTGATGGCGGATTAAGTGTTGTTGTGGATGAAGTAAGAATCTTTATTCCTGCAAGCCTTGTGTCTGACGTATATGAAAAGGATTTATCCAAATACGCAGGACAGGAAATCCAGTTTGTAATCAGTGAATACAATCCTAAGAGAAGAAGATATATCGGTGACCGCAGACAGCTCCTTTCTGCAGAGAAGGCAGAAATGCAGAAGAAGCTTCTTGAAAGCATCAAAGTTGGTGATGTGGTAGAAGGTACCGTTAAGAACGTAACAGATTTCGGTGCATTTATCGATATCGGCGGTGCAGACGGACTTCTTCATATTTCCGAAATGTCTTGGGGACGTGTTGAAAATCCCAAGAAAGTATTTAAAGTTGGTGATGCAGTTAAAGTATTTGTAAAAGAAATTACAGGAACTAAGATTGCACTCAGTCTTAAGTTTGAAGATGCAAATCCCTGGAAGGATGCAACAACAAAATATGCAGTAGGAAATGTAGTAACCGGTAAGGTTGCAAGAATGACAGATTTCGGTGCATTTGTTGAATTAGAAACCGGTGTAGATGCATTACTTCATGTATCACAGATTTCCAAAGATCATATCGAAAAGCCTGCTGATGTACTTAAAGTTGGCGATGAAGTAACAGCTAAGGTTGTAGACTTTAACGAAGATGATAAGAAGATCAGTTTAAGTGTAAAAGCAATGTTTGCTCCCGAACCGGAAGAAGCACCTGCACAGGAAAAGGTAGAAGATGATGATGCAGATGTAGTATCCGTTGATATCGAAGCAGTAATTGCAGAAGAAACAGCAGCTGCAGAGGCGACAACTGAAGAATAAAATACAATAAAGGTCCGGGTGATTGTGTATGACATACGATTACGAGAAGTTTAAGGAAGCCATCTTTCAATTAACCAAAATTGATTTAAACGCTTATAAAGAGCGTCAGATGAAACGAAGGATTGATTCTTTGATAGCAAAGCATGGCTACAAAGGCTATGAAGGTTATGTCGGAGCATTAAAGACAGACCGTGCAATGTTTGAAGAGTTTGTAACTTATCTAACCATTAATGTGTCAGAGTTTTACAGAAATCCCGAGCAATGGGATCTTATGGACAAGCAGATAATTCCGGAACTGATTGGTAAATTCGGTAAGAATTTAAAGATTTGGAGTGCAGCATGTTCGACCGGTGATGAACCCTATTCATTGGTTATGGCATTGTCCAGACACATACCGCTTAATATGATACATATTACAGCAACAGATTTGGATAAACAGGTAATTGCCAAGGCAAAGGTTGGACTTTACAGTGAGAAGAGTATTGCAGCTGTGCCGAAAGATTTAAAACAAAAATATTTTACTAAGGTTGGACTTTCTTATCAGATATCTGATGAAATTAAGTCGCGAGTAGAGTTTAAAGAGCATAATTTGCTTGAGAATAATTATGCTACCGGCTATCACATGATTGTATGTAGAAATGTACTCATCTATTTTACTGAAGAAGCAAAGGATGATGTGTTCAGAAAATTTTATACATCATTAGCCTCAGGGGGAGTACTTTTTATAGGAAGTACGGAGCAGATTATTAATCATAGAGATATGGGATATGAACGTAAAAATTCGTTCTACTATGAAAAACCTGTAAAATAGTGAATTATTACAATGGAAAAGGGATATCCTGTTTGGATATCCCTTTTAAAAAAGAAAAATGTAGGAGATGTACAAATGAGTAAAGTGATTAAAAAATGGAATTCTATCAGTTTGATTATAAGAATTTTAATCGGACTTGTGCTCGGAACTGTTTTGGGTATACTGATACCGGATGCAACGGTTATTTCTGTGTTTGGAAATGTGTTTGTAGGAGCACTGAAAGCAATCGCACCTGTACTTGTCTTTATCTTAGTGCTTAGTTCGGTTGCCAATGCAAAAGGCGGTGTTGGAAAACGATTCAGAACAGTAATTGTTTTGTATATGATGAGTACTTGCTTGGCTGCGTTCACAGCGGTTATTGCAAGCTTTTTGTTCCCGGTTACCATTCAGCTTGCAGATGCTACAGAAAGCACGGCACCGGGCGGAATCGGGGAAGTGCTTAATACACTGTTAAATAATATGGTTGCTAATCCGGTTACAGCTGTTGCAAACGGAAATTATATTGGCATTTTAACATGGGCGGTTATTTTTGGTTTGGCAATGAAGCAGCTTGCCTCTGAAAATACAAAGAAAACAATCATTGATTTTTCGGATGCAGTGTCCCAGACAGTGCGTTGGATTATTAATTTGGCACCTTTCGGAATTTTTGGACTTGTTTTTTCTTCCGTGTCTACTAACGGATTAGAAATCTTTACTGAGTATGGAAAACTGTTACTTCTATTAGTGGGTTGTATGCTTGTGGTTGCATTAGTGGTTGACCCGTTGGTTGTATTTATATGCCTTAGAAGAAATCCGTATCCACTTGTGTTTAAGTGCTTTAAGGAAAGCGGATTGACCGCGTTCTTTACAAGAAGTTCTGCAGCCAACATTCCCATCAATATGAATTTATGTGAGAAACTTGGACTGGAAAAAGACTTCTATTCAGTGTCCATTCCCCTTGGCGCAACCATTAACATGGATGGCGCAGCAATAACGATTACGGTAATGGCATTAACAGTTGCAAATACTATGGGAATTTCCGTAGATATTCCGACAGCATTTATTTTGGCTGTTATTGCGACTCTCGGTGCATGTGGTGCATCCGGCGTGGCAGGTGGTTCCCTTCTTCTGATTCCCATGGCATGTTCCTTATTTGGAATCGGTAATGACATAGCCATGCAGGCAGTAGCAGTAGGATTTATCATTGGTGTAGTACAGGATTCTTTGGAAACGGCAATTAACTCATCCGGTGATGTTATGTTTGCAGCCACAGCAGAATTTATGGAATGGAAAAAACAAGGAAAAGAAGTGAAGTTTTAGATATTTGTTAAAAGTAATATAAAAGTGGAGAGTATGAGTTGATAAAGAGCTATCCGGGAGGATAGCTCTTTTTATAAGAGAATGGGTTTGCAGTGAAAATACAGCTACCGGATGGATATGGAGTTCCCACCGGTTCAAATTGAGTTTGCTAGTCAAGGTATAAGTATTATAGAAATTGTCAATGTTTCATATTCAGACGAAACAATTCCTGCCTGAATGCATGTTTCCTCTTCAACTCCTTCACATACAAGTTCAAAACATGAGTTTGTGTGTGAGATGGTTGTAGTTACTACCCCTGCGGCATGATAATACGATATTCCTGCGTTGTCAGGTTTATAAATACACAATATATCGCCTGGTTCAAATTTTATTTTTTGTTCTTCTTCTGCGATTATCTTTTTATTAGTTTGGTCATTGAAGACTACAAATTTAGGTTCTTTAATGATTCCCTCAAAAGTACTCATCCACTCTATTCCGGGTAATGTAGAATCCATATCAACTTTTTCATTTACACCGGATTCGTTTGTTGCTACAGGTGTAGGTTCGGGCGTAGAATCAGGAGTGGGCGAAGCTACCTTTGTTACCGTTTCTTTGTGTGATTCGTCTTTAACAGATGTTGTTTCCGCTTCCTTGGTTTCTTTTACAGGCTCTGCCGATGAAGAACATCCAACAAGCATTGTTGCAATAAGTAAAGCCATTGTTAATATTGTAATATTTTTAATTTTCATAAGATATTCCTCCAAGGTTCAGATGCAATATATTGACACAATTGTAATTAGGTCTACTTATGGCTGCACCGCCATAATATTCAGCACATGGCTTGCATAATCCGAAAACAGTTGCCTGTCTTTCTTAATTTCATCCGTAAGTTCAAAAAATAAATCATTAGTCTTATATTCCCTTTTAAAGAACGGCTCTACCAGCACATCCCACTGGGGCAGGTAAGAAGAGAATTTCCTTGTATAACAGTTAGACGCTGTTGCCTGTTCGCGGTATTCCTTGTCAACAAAAGAAGCAATGGATTTATGCATGGCGGCATCTTCTGTAGGAAGATAATAATAATCTTTGTAATTTGCATAGTAATATTTCATTTCTTCTTCATAAATCGGAATGATTAATGTTCCCTCATGTCCTTCGCCTTTGAAATGGCAGCCTTTTGCCATTGCAGAAATAGATACCGGAAGGGGAGAAGCAAAGACGATTTTCATGAGAAGCTCTTTGCGTGGGATGCCGTGTATGTCATTGTAGTAATTTGCCTGTACCTTCCGTGCTTTTATATTGCAGTTAAATAAATCATAATAGGACAAGATTGGCAGGATTTCCAACATGCCTTTGATATCATCTGTATTATGTAACAGCAGGGCATGATATAAGTTGTAATCATGTGAGGTGATGTAATCATTATATAAATTGATTAATTCACCGCCTGTAAATGTATCTTCGCGTGAAATGTTAAGGAAGTATTCAATCGTTTTCTGCTTACAATTGGGAAGCTTTAAAAAGTTTTTGTATGGATAAATACGTCTGTAAATATCAATGCCTTCGAAATTGTTGAAACTGTAGGGTAAGTCATATTGTTTTATTTTTTGTTTTAAGTACGGCAAATCGAAATTATTGCCGTTATAATGCATGAGATAAGAAAATTTTTCCGCAAAAGTAAAAAAAGCCTTTAATAATTCAGGTTCTTCTTCAGGAGATTGGGCAAACCATTGTTTAATCTGCCAATTCTCTTCGTGATAAAAAGCACAGCCTATTAAATATAATTGGGATTTTGCGGCTGTAAAGCCGGTTGTTTCTATATCTATAAAAAGAACTTCGTTTAAAGGAGCCAAACGTTCTAAGGGATAATTCAGAGTAAAATTATTTAAAATGATTTCTTCGGTTTTCATGAACACCTCCTGAATGCGAATTCTGAATGATATAAAACAGAATTTCTGAATTAAGTTTAGCACATTTTTAGATTTTGCAGTAGTATTTTCGACAAAAAAATAGTATATTTATATAAGAAGATTAGCATTTTTTATACAACGGAGGATTGAGATGGCAAAATTGACTTTTGTAGGAGGAATACATCCCTACGACGGTAAGGACTTGTCGAAGGATAAGCCGATTAAAGAGATTCTGCCCAAGGGCGACTTGGTTTATCCGCTCTCACAGCACATCGGGGCACCGGCAAGCGCTATTGTTGCTAAGGGGGATCGGGTGCTTGTAGGACAGAAGATTGCAGAAGCCACAGGCTTTGTTTCTTCACCTATTTATGCGACCGTTTCGGGAACAGTAAAGGCAGTAGAGCCGAGGCGTGTAGTGACAGGTGACAATGTAATGAGTATTGTCATTGAAAACGATGGTGAATATAAAGAAGTAGAATGGCCGGAAGTAAAGCCTTTTGAAGAACTCACCAGGGAAGAAAAAATTAATATGATTAAAGAAGCCGGTATTGTAGGTATGGGTGGTGCAGGATTTCCCACATTTATTAAACTTTCCCCAAAAGAACCGGAGAAGATTGAGTATGTGATTGTAAACTGTGCGGAATGTGAGCCTTATCTGACTTCCGATTACAGAAAAATGTTAGAGGAGCCTGAAAAACTGATTAGCGGACTTAAGGTTTCTTTGAGTTTATTTGATAATGCCAGAGGTATTTTGGCTGTAGAGGATAATAAGCCGGATTGTATTGAACTCTTAAAAGATTTGACCAAAGATGAACCAAAAATTGCGGTAAAAGCGTTAAAAACAAAATATCCGCAGGGTTCTGAGCGTCATTTGATTTTTGCCACGACAGGAAGAGCGATTAATTCCTCCCAGTTACCGGCAGATGCAGGGTGTGTGGTAAACAATGTCGATACCGTGATTGCCATTCACAATGCCGTGATAGAGGGAAAACCTTTAATGTATCGAATTGTGACTGTTACGGGAGACGCTATTGTAGACCCGCGCAATTTTAAAGTGAGAATTGGTACAAATTACCATGAACTGGTAGAAGAAGCCGGTGGTTTTAAGAAGAAAGCCGTGAAAATCGTTTCCGGTGGTCCCATGATGGGATTTGGTATTTTTGATTTAGATGTTCCTGCTACAAAAACATCTTCAGCATTGCTTTGCCTGACGAAGGATGAAGTTTCTGCCATGGAACCAAGTGCATGTATTAATTGTGGTAAATGCGTAGAAGTTTGTCCGGGAAGAGTGGTTCCCAGCAGGTTGGCAGACTATGCAGAGCATTATGATGAAGAAGCCTTTGTAAAAAATAACGGAATGGAATGCTGTGAATGTGGCTGTTGCAGTTATATATGCCCGGCCAAGAGACCTCTTACCCAGGTGATTAAATCTATGCGTAAGATGCAGCTTGCCAAGAAGAAAAAGTAGGAGGAAACAGCAATGAGTGATTTGATGAAAGTGTCATCTAATCCGCATATCAGGTCAAAGCTTACTACAAGCAATATAATGATTGCCGTAGTAATTGCACTCTTACCGGCGATGGGATTTGGTATTTATAATTTTGGATTAAATGCACTTATGCTTGTATGTGTAACCGTAGCAACTACGGTACTTACAGAGTTTTTGTTTGAAAAATTATTACATAAAAAGGTGACGGTGGGAGATTTCTCTGCGGTTGTAACAGGTCTTTTGCTGGCACTAAATCTGCCTCCGGCCGCACCCTGGTGGATTGGTGTTGTGGGTGGTGTGTTTGCGATATTGGTTGTCAAAATGCTTTTCGGAGGTTTGGGACAGAATTTTATGAATCCCGCTCTTGGCGCAAGATGTTTTCTGCTCATTTCTTATACCTCCATCATGTGTAATTTTGATTGTGATACCTATACGGGAGCAACACCGCTTGCCGCTTTAAAGGCAGGAGAAAGCGAGAATGTATTTGATATGGTAATCGGACGTACGGCAGGTACAATCGGTGAAACATCCATGATTGCCATTGTGATCGGTGCATGCTTTCTGATTCTTCTCGGAATTATTGACCTTAAGATTCCGGGAAGCTACATTGTGAGTTTTGTAATCTTTTTAATTTTGTTCGGCGGGCATGGTCTTGATTTTTCCTTTATCAGTGCTCATCTTGCAGGTGGCGGTCTGATGCTTGGAGCATTCTTTATGGCAACAGATTATGTGACGAGACCAATTACAAAAAAGGGACAATACCTGTATGGTATTTTCCTCGGAATAATGACCGGTATTTTCAGAGTTTTCGGTCCCTCTGCAGAAGGTGTATCCTATGCAATTATTATCGGTAATCTGCTTGTTCCGTTGATTGAGAAGATTACCCTTCCCAAAGCCTTTGGAAAAGGAGGGGAAAAGGTATGAAAAATATAAACGGTATGTTAAAAGATGCGATGATTATACTTGTGATAACACTTTTTGCAGGATTGATACTCGGATTTGTTTATCAGATTACCAAAGAACCTATCGCGATTGCCGAAGAAAAAGCGGCAAAAGAAGCTTATGCAGAAGTTTTTCCGGGTGCTGCAGATTTTGTTATGGTGCAGGAAGGGATGCCTGCAGGTGAATTTATGGACGGCTTTATAAAAGCCGGTTATGAAACTATTACAGTTGATAATGTGTTAGAAGCGGTAGACGAGGGCGGAAATGTACTCGGAAATATACTTACCGTAACCACTAGTGCCGGATATGGCGGTAATATTACCATTACCATGGGTCTTAAAAATGATGGTACATTAAACGGTATTTCTATTTTAAGTATTGCAGAAACAGCAGGTCTTGGAATGAAGGCAGAAGATGTATTAAAACCGCAGTTTGCCAACAAGCAGGTTGCAAGTTTTACCTATACAAAGTCCGGTTCAACCATGGATAGTGAAATTGATGCAATCAGTGGAGCGACAGTTACCACAGATGCACTTACAACAGCGGTAAATGGTGGACTTTACTATTTCCAAATGCAGTTAGGAGGTAGTGGCAATGAAGCAAAATAATATCTTGGAACGTTTAAAAAACGGTATTCTCAGTGAGAACCCTACCTTTGTACTTATGCTTGGTATGTGTCCTACATTGGCTGTTACAACATCAGCGGTAAACGGACTCGGAATGGGACTTACGACCATGGTAGTATTGGCAATGAGTAACATGTTTATTTCTCTTCTTAGGAAGGTGATTCCGGATAAAGTAAGAATTCCGGCGTTTATTGTTATTATTGCATCCTTCGTAACAGTTGTGGAATTGTTGTTAAAAGCGTACATACCATTTCTATACGATGCACTTGGACTCTATATACCGCTTATTGTTGTTAACTGTATTATTTTAGGACGTGCGGAAGCATATGCATCTAAAAATAATATTATTAATTCGCTGTTTGACGGAATCGGAATGGGACTGGGATTTACGTTAGCCCTTACTATCATCGGTGCAGTGAGAGAACTTCTTGGAGCAGGTGAAGTGTTTGGTTATGCGGTTATGCCGGAAAGCTATATTCCCTGTAGTATTTTTGTATTGGCACCGGGAGCGTTCTTTGTGCTTGCGGTACTTACAGCAATTCAAAATAAAATTAAAATTATCGGAGAAAAGAAGGGTAAGGATATGTCCAAGATTGGCTCCGGTTGTAGTGAAGATTGTATGAATTGCAGTGATGCAGGATGTGTAAAGAGATTTTATGATACTTCTGCCGGAAAAGAGGAAGTTGTCAAGGCACAAGAGCAACTTACGGAAGTGGCGGAAGAATTAATTGTCGAAGAAATAAAAACAGAAGAGAAACCAAAGCCCAGACGGGGTAGACCGCCCAAAGCGAAGCCGGTAGAAGGTGATGCGGGAGCAGTTAAGACAGATGCAGTAAAAGAAGAAGCAAAGACGCAGGAAAATGCACAGGTGCAAACAGAAGAAAAGCCAAAGCCCAGACGGGGCAGACCGCCCAAAGCGAAACCGGTAGAAGGTGATGCGGGAGCAGTCAAGGCAGAAGCAGTAAAAGAAGAAGCAAAGACGCAAGAAAATGCACAGGTGCAAACAGAAGAAAAACCGAAGCCCAGACGAGGCAGACCGCCCAAAGCGAAGCCGGTAGAAGGTGATGCGGGAGTAGTCAAGGCAGAGGCATTAAAAGAAGCAAAGACGCAAGAAAATGCACAGGTGCAAGCAGAAGAAAAGCCGAAGCCCAGACGAGGCAGGCCGCCCAAAGCAAAACCTGAAACGGTAGAGTCTGCTACAGTGGAAGGCAATGCAGAAAGCAATAAAGAAACAGAGAAGGAGGAAGTAAACAATGATTAAAGAACTTTTGATTATTATGATTTCATCCTCTCTCGTGAGTAATGTTGTTCTTAGCCAGTTTTTGGGATTGTGTCCGTTCCTTGGTGTATCCAAGAAGACAAACACAGCCGCAGGAATGGGAACAGCTGTAATATTTGTCATAACACTGGCGTCAGCAGTTGCAGGTGCAATTTATGAATATATTCTGGTTCCTTTTGATTTGACGTATTTGCAGACTATTGTATTTATTCTTGTAATTGCAGCTTTAGTGCAGTTTGTGGAAATGTTTTTAAAGAAATTTATGAAATCTCTTTATCAGGCATTGGGCGTATATTTGCCCTTGATTACAACGAACTGTGCAGTGCTTGGTGTTGCACTTACAAATGTACAGAAAAATTATGGTATTCTGACAGGAATTGTAAACGGATTTGCTACGGCAATAGGATTTACCATTGCAATTGTGATTCTTGCAGGTATCAGAGAAAAAATGGAATATAATGATATTCCGGAGTCTTTTAAAGGTATGCCGATAGTGCTTATTACAGCAGGACTTATGGCAATTGCCTTTTGTGGCTTTTCAGGACTTCTGTAGGAGGTGCAAATCGTGAATATGACAGGAATTTTGTTTGCTGTTGCCGTAGTGGGCGGAGTCGGATTGTTTATCGGTCTGTTTCTCGGCATAGCAGCAATCGTATTTAAAGTAGAAGTAGATGAAAAAGAAGAAGCGGTTTTAGGCGTTCTTCCCGGTAATAACTGTGGAGGCTGTGGATATCCCGGATGTAGCGGTCTTGCGGCGGCGATAGCAAAAGGCGATGCACCGGTTAATGCCTGTCCGGTAGGCGGAGAGTCTGTAGGAAAGAAAATTGCTGAAATTATGGGTGTGGAAGCCGGTGATTCTGTAAAAATGGTTGCTTTCGTACAGTGTCAGGGTGATTGTGATAAAACCACGTTAGATTATGAATATCACGGAATAGAAGATTGCCAAATGCTTTCTTTTGTGCCAAACGGTGGAGCAAAGACTTGCAATTACGGATGTCTTGGATATGGAAGTTGTGTAAAGGCGTGTCCATTTGATGCAATCCATATTGAAAACGGTGTGGCAGTAGTAGATAAGGATGCTTGCAAAGCATGTGGAAAATGTATAGCAGTTTGTCCAAAAAAATTAATAAGTTTCATTCCGTATGATGCCAAATATGTGGTGGCATGTGCATCGCAGGATAAAGGCCCCGTTGCCATGAAAGGGTGTACGGTAAGTTGTATCGGATGCCAGCTTTGTAAAAAGAATTGTCCGGAAGATGCGATTACAGTAGAAAACTTTAATGCAACGATTGATCAGGACAAGTGTAAAGGATGCGGTGTTTGTGTAGAAAAGTGTCCCAGAAAATCGATTGTGGAGCACGTATAAGAGATGATTATTCGGCCATGCGGTTTGCATGGCTGAATTTTTAGGAGGAATTATTATGGAACAGGTGCGTTTGGGGAAAACAGAAATTGTTGTAAACAAAAACGGTTTTGGTGCATTGCCCATACAGCGGATTAGTGATGAGGATGCAGTTTATCTTTTGAGAAAGGCTTATAACGGTGGTATCCGTTTTTATGATACAGCGAGATATTATAGTGACAGTGAGCATAAAGTAGGACTTGCATTTGAAGGTATCAGAGAAAATTTATATATTGCTACAAAATCCGGTGCTTCCTGTGGGGAAGATTTGGAAAAAGATCTTGCAATAAGTCTTGAAAATTTAAAGACAGAGTATATTGATATTTATCAGTTTCATAATCCTGCGTTTTGTCCGAAGCCGGGAGATAACAGTGGATTATATGATGCCGCACTCGCAGCAAAAAAAGCCGGAAAAATCAGACATATCGGTATTACAAACCATCGTCTTAATGTAGCGTGGGAGGCGGTTGAAAGTGGACTTTATGAGACTCTGCAGTTTCCCTTTTGCTATTTGGCAACAGAAAAGGAAGAAGAGTTAGTAGAGTCTTGTAAAAAGGCAGATATGGGATTTATCGCCATGAAAGCATTATCGGGTGGACTTATCACAAATTCTGCCGCAGCATATGCACATGCGGCCGGGTATGATAATGTGCTTCCGATTTGGGGAGTACAAAGGGAAAAGGAGTTAGACGAGTTTTTATCTTATATAGAGGATCCTCCTGTAATGACAGAAGAGATCGCAGCGTTGATAGAAAAAGATAAAAAAGAACTGGCAGGAGAATTTTGTAGAGGGTGCGGCTACTGCATGCCATGTCCGGTGGGAATAGAAATTAACAATGCGGCAAGAATGTCATTGTTACTGAGAAGATCACCGTCCCAAGTGCAGCTTACGAAGGAAGTCCAGGATAAAATGAAATTAATCGAAAAATGTCTGCATTGTAATCAGTGTAAGAGTAAGTGCCCTTACGGTCTTGATACACCTGCGCTACTTAAGAAGAATTTGGAAGACTACAAAAATGTGCTTGCGGGAAGGACTTCTGTTGTCTAATAATGTAGAAACTAGGAAAAAGTTTTATGAATGGTTCCATCCTGCATAACAAAAACCGCTTCTGTATCCGGAAGACTCTCAATGAAAGAAAGCCCATCTTCATAGCCTAAGATAAAGCAAAGCGTAGAGAGGGCATCTCCGTCTACGGAAGAGTCATTGATAACGGTAACTTGTGACAAATCACTTTCGGCCGGATAACCGTTTGCAGTTGATAGTATATGATGATAAAACATGTCATTCATTTGAAAGAAACGCTCGTAATTTCCGGAAGAAACCACGGATTTATCGGTGACAGAAAGGGTAAGAAGAGGTGTTCCCGTTTCTGCAAAAGGCTTTTGGACACCTACTTTATAAGGGGTATTGTCCGGCTTGTTTCCGATGGTCTGCACGTTGCCTCCCAAATTGATAATAGCAGAGGAAACATTTTGTGAGCATAAATACGCTTTCAGACAATCGGCAATATAGCCCTTGGCGATAAAACCAAGATCAATACAGGCATCAGGATCTGTCAAAGTAACCTGACAACCGTTTATTGTAATGTTTTTATAATTAACATGAGACAGTGCTTTTTGGATTTCTGCATCGGAAGGCACTGTTTTTGGTTGTTCACTAAAATTCCATAACGAGGAGAGTGTGCCGATGGTAGGGTCTACCAGACCGCCGGACATTTCTGCATAAAAGATTGCTGTTTCTAAAAGCTCTGCAGTTTCATCGGACACGGTAACCGCATTGCCGTTACTATGGTTAATGTTCCATATGTCACTGCCTTCTATGGTCTTGCTGAATTTTTTTTCGTAATCTGCCGTCATTTCCATACATTTTTTGCAAAGTTCTTCAGCGGAATAAGTAACGTTATTTTCAGTTGATTCATAAACAGTCACAGATACGACCGTGTTTAAATAAAAATCGGTAATTGTTATTTTTTCAGGAGAAGGGCTATGACAACCTTGAAGTAATATAATCATAGAAAGAATACATAAAATATATTTTCTCAAACAGCTCATGTTTTTGGTTTCCTTTTGTGAATATAGTTGTAAATCCGGTAGCAATTATAGTATACTTTTATTACCCTAAAAAATCAAAAGAAAGCAGTGAGGTATTTATGCGATTACCGGACGAGCAGGATGAACGCGGATTCAGTGCACCGGTTATTTACACCATTGTAACGGTGTCCGTGTTGGTTCTTATTATATTAGCAATAGTGTATTCAAGCAATAATAAAAAAACTGTAAACAGGAATTCGACAAAAGCTGCCGTTTCGGCATCGCCGAAGTCTTCTCCCGATACAGATAGCCCCATTTTTGCAGATAAGGATAAAGATATTGAATCCTTATACAAAGAAAATAAATTGAGGGCAGAAGATTTAGACTTTTGGGATATGTATCAAAGAGACGAAGCAGTTGTGTTAGAAACGCCCAGTCCGACACCAACCAAAACACCTGAACTGACTGATGAGCAGAAAGCTTCAGACGGCAAACACTTGCAGGTGACATATAAAGACGGAACGCAGGAGTGGATTGAAATAGGTGATGATATTCCGCTTCATGAATATGATTTCACCAAAATGAAAGCAGAAAATAATCAAATGATATACTACGAAGGAAATAAGAAGATATCAAGACTTGGGATTATGCTTTCCGAAGAGAGTGGTAGTGTCGATTTTGAACAAATAAAAGCCGGCGGCGTGGATTTTGTGATGCTTAAGGTTGGCGTGAGAGGATATGAAACAGGACTGATTGTGCCGGATACGGCTTTTGCGGATTATGTTGTAAAAGCAAAGGAGGCAGACCTTAAAATTGGGGTGATTTTTTATTCCCAGGCAGTAACGATTGAAGAAGCATCAGAAGAGGCCGCCTTTGTAGTAGAAATGTTAAAGCCCTATGAAATTGAATATCCGGTTGCAGTTTGTATGGAAACAATTATGCATGATGTGCCACGTACGGATATATTGGACAGGGAAAAAAAGACACAAATTATAGAGACTTTTTTGGCGACTGTTGACAGAGAAGGATATGTGCCTATGTTATACGGAAGCAGAGACTTCCTGTTAACTGAAATTATATCGGAAGGCTTGCTTGCGGATTATGAAGTGTGGCTGACAGATCAAAATCCGGTACCGGATTATCCCTATGATTTTAAAATGTGGGAGTATGCAGAAGGAGAAAACCTCTTCGGGGTAGAGGAAGAGGTTAGCTATACAATCAGTTTCGTAGATTATACCAAACGGTAATTTAATATTTTAGAAGAGATTTTTATTTTTGAATAAATGTCGGCGTATGCAGAAGGAGATAGTCCCTCCATGTAGTTTGGGGTATAATTCTTTGTTACGCCGGCTTTTTTTAATATATCAATTGCTTTATTGTATGCAATGGCGGCTTCTGTATCGGTAGCGTATTTTCCAATGGTATAGTTACCGTTAATATGTATTTTTGCAACATAAACAATACCTTTTTTGCTGTTAAGACAGGATACCCCATGATAGATATTCATAATTTCTATATTTTCATATCTGAAATCCAACGTATCGCCATTAACAAACCGATAATCTTTACCCGGAACAGCATAGTTTTTAATGCCGTAGCGATTGGCAATATTAACCTGCATACCATAATCCGCCACGAAAAAATGACGTCCCCTGCGCATGATTTTGCGGGTAGAATAGTAAAACAAATCATCCATGTCAAATTTTAAAGTTTCTTTTGGGGACAATAAATATTCAAAGTATTTTTTGTATAAATAAATCGGAGTAGCAAAATAAATATGATTATCTCGAAAATTGATAAGTGACACCCACTTTTCAAAAGGAAGAATGCGGAGGGAAGTATAACTGTGCAAGGTAAGGGAAGTGTCTTTTAACACTTCGGTTGCCTCAAGGTAAGCACCGCAAGCCATGGAAGATGTGGCATAGCTGCCGAGACTGATATGCTTTCTTTTATAGGTAATAGAAGAACGGTAATAAACGGTGCCGTCTTTTTTTGTTGTAGGATATACACCGGGCAACTTTTTTTCCATGTCTGAAATCCTTTCTTTTTGTACATATTATTTTACCATAAAATAAAGTGTTTTTGAAATAATTTCCCCTTAATTGCAAATTTTAGAAATATTTTCAAACGGTTTTGTATAAAATATTAAATAAGTGTTGCAAAATTGTAACAATGTGAGTATAACTGTTTAGGTAATAAATGTTAAGTGAGGTAAAATTTGTAAGTATGTATAAAAGGTTTGCAATTCAATTATTTTTATGTAACTTATTGATTGGTACTGCGTGGTTTAGTTTACAGGAGATTCAGACAAATCATATGGAAGCCAAACCGGCTTTTCAGTTGAAATTGACAGATAATACAGCACAGCCCCGTGCGGACAAGCAGGTAGGATTTATCAGACAGGCTTCTTCGGGGCAGCGTATTGTTGATTATGAAGTACTTGAAAAAAATAACAGATACGGACTAAGCAATGAAGACTACGAAACATTGCTTAGGATTGTACAAGCCGAGGCCGGTTGTGAAGATGAAAGAGGTAAAATGCTTGTAGCCGGTGTTGTAATGAACAGAGTAGAAAGTAAGCGGTTTCCTAATTCTGTAAAGGAAGTGGTATTTCAAAATGAGGACGGCAAATATCAGTTTTCGCCGATTGCCAACGGAACTTATAATTCTGTTCTTGTAACAGAGGAAACGGTTGCAGCGGTGGACAAGGTTCTCGCGGGTGAAGATATCACGCAGGGAGCATTATATTTTGTGGCCAGAGAATTTGCGGACGAGGAAAATGTGGAATGGTTTGACGCATCCTTAGAGCAACTTTTTTGTCATGGTGGACATGAGTTTTTTAAATAAAATTATGACATTGTAATGTTTTTTCTATTGTGATACAATAAGGTGCAATCATGATTTACAAATGACTTTAAGTATAAAGAGGAGCAGAAATATGGAAATATTATACAACAGCACAAGAACAAACGGAAATCCCGTAAAGGCATCAGAAGCTATCTTAAAAGGACTTTCCGATGATGGAGGACTGTTTGTGCCGGATAGAATTCCGACGCTTGATAAAACACTTAAAGAACTTTCTCACATGTCATACGGACAGGTGGCTTATGAAGTGATGAAGTTGTATTTGACAGATTTTACGGAAGAAGAACTTAAGAATTGTATTGCCAAAGCATATGATTCTAAATTTGATACAGAGGTGATTGCTCCGCTGGTGGAAGCAGACAGTGCTTTTTATTTGGAATTATTCCATGGTGCTACGATTGCGTTTAAAGATATGGCATTATCTATTTTACCTCATCTGCTTACAACATCTGCTAAGAAAAATAATGTTAAGAACGAAATTGTTATTTTGACAGCTACTTCCGGAGATACGGGAAAAGCTGCCCTTGCAGGTTTTGCAGATGTAGAAGGTACTAGGATTATTGTTTTTTATCCGAAGAATGGTGTAAGTCCTATTCAGGAAAAACAGATGGTTACACAAAAGGGAGACAATACATTTGTTGTGGGAATTCACGGTAACTTTGATGATGCACAGACAGGTGTAAAGCAGATATTCGGAGATAAAGAACTTGCAGCATATATGGATGAAAAAGGATTCCAATTTTCTTCCGCAAACTCCATTAACATCGGTCGTTTGGTGCCTCAGATTGTTTATTATGTTTATTCTTATGTGAAACTTCTTGAGGAAGGGCGTGTATCTGACGGAGAAAAGATTAATGTGGTAGTTCCCACAGGTAATTTTGGAAACATATTAGCGGCGTTTTATGCGAAACAGATGGGACTTCCCATTGATAAATTGATTTGTGCTTCCAATGAAAACAAAGTATTATTTGATTTCTTTGAAAGCGGTACATATGACAGAAACAGAGAATTTGTACTTACCACATCACCTTCCATGGATATTTTGATTTCCAGTAACTTAGAAAGATTAATTTATCGTATTGCCGATAATGATGCAGATAAGAACAAAGCTTTAATGGAAAGTCTTAAGGACAGCGGAAGTTATGCTATTACTGATGAAATGAAGGCTCAGCTTGCAGATTTTTATGGAAATTACGCAAGTGAAGAAGAAACAGCAGAGACCATCAGTAAGTTATATGACAAGACAGGATATGTGATTGATACACATACTGCAGTAGCTGCCTGTGTATATGAAAAATACAAAAAAGCTACGGGTGATCATAAGACTACAGTCATCGCATCCACAGCAAGTCCTTATAAGTTTACAAGAAGTGTTATGAAAGCTGTTGATGCAAAATATGATACTATGGGTGATTTTGAACTGGTTGATAAGCTTTCTGAAATTTCAAAGGTTGAGGTTCCGAAAGCAATCGAAGAAATTAGGACGGCACCTGTATTACACGATAATATCTGTGATAAGACAGAGATGAAACAGACCGTAATGAAATTTCTTGGAATTTAAATGATATGACAAAGAAAAAGAGGTAGTATGCAATAAATGCATATTACCTCTAATTTTTTTAATATATTAGGAACGATGAAGCATATCAAGATATTCTTTATCGTTGCCGATAGGCTTGTAAGCCGGACGGATAATTTTTCCGTTATTGGCAAGTTCCTCCATGCGGTGTGCACTCCAGCCGGAAATTCTTGCAATTGCAAAAATGGGAGTGTAGAGTTCCATGGGAAGTCCCAGCATGTGATAAACAAAGCCTGAATAAAAGTCGACATTAATGCTGACACCCTTATACATTTGACGTTCGGCAGCAATAATCTGCGGTGCAAGTTTTTCAACCAATGAGTAGAGTGTAAATTCTTTTTCAAGGCCTTTTTCTATTGACAGTTTTTCTACAAAGGACTTAAAAATAACAGCACGGGGATCGGATTTAGAGTAAATGGCATGGCCTACACCGTAAATGAGTCCCGCATGGTCAAAGGCTTCTTTATGAAGAAGTTTACGGAGATAATCCGCCACTTCTTCCTCATCGGTCCAATCTTTAATCCGTAATTTCATTTCCTCAAACATCTGAACAACCTTGATATTGGCACCGCCGTGACGCGGACCTTTCAACGAACCGATAGCAGCTGCGATAACCGAATAAGTATCGGTGAGGGATGATGTTACTACATGCGTAGTGAAAGAGGAGTTGTTACCTCCGCCATGTTCCATATGAAGAACCAGTGCAATATCAAGAAGTTTGGCCTCAAGTGGTGTATATTTACTGTCCGGACGCAGAATGTGAAGAATGTTTTCTGCAGTGGATAAATTAGGATCAGGTTTATGAATGAATAAACTTTTGCCGTCATGATAATGACAATAAGCCTGATAGCCGTAAATGGATAACAAAGGAAACAGGCTGATGAGCTGTAAGCACTGACGCAGAACATTGGGCAGAGAAACATCATCTGCACGGTCATCATAAGAGTAGAGTGTAAGTACACTTCTTGCCAGTGTATTCATCATATCGCTGCTGGGTGCCTTCATAATAATATCGCGGACGAAACTGGTAGGAAGAGAACGGTAACCGGAAAGCAGTTTCGTGAAGTCAGCTAGTTCCTTTTCATTGGGTAGTTTGGAGAAAAGAAGAAGATAAGTGATTTCCTCAAACCCAAAGCGGTTATCAGCGGTAAAGCCTTCTACCAAATCTTTGACATTATATCCTCTGTAAAATAACTGGCCGTGGGCAGGCTGGGAGATACCGTCAACCATTTCTGTTGCACGGACATCGGAAATATGGGTGAGTCCGGCCAAAACGCCCTTACCGTTTAAGTCGCGCAGGCCTCTTTTTACCTCATATTTGGTAAAAAGTTCAGTGTCAATGATGTCCTCGCGTTCTGCCATGGCAGCAAGACGGACAATATCAGGTGTAATTTCGGAAAAAACATTGTGATCCATAAAGTGCCCCCTTTCAAATATCGATATCTATCGTGAATGCAAAATAAACTGACCGGTCTAATGTGAATAAATTTCAGACAAGTAATAGAATATGTCAGAAAATTTGATGTATTTATAATATCATGGCAACGAATATCAGACAAGAGAAAATTTAATGATTCACAAATATTTAAGAATTATAAATATTATTTTATTGACTTTTATTTTGAGGTTTGAGATAATACAATAGATGTGCTGGGTAAATCAGTACATATAAGGTTAGAAACCGCAAACTGCGGTGATAATACATAATAATTTAAGGAGGACATCATATGTCAACAAAAGCTTATTATCCGATTTCTGAAATCGGTGCAGGAAAAGTTGGTTTTTCAAAAACCCGTTCCATCATCGAAGCTGCTTTCTACGGAAATAACGTAGTTAAGGTTAACACCTTAAAGGAAGCTTATGAATTAGCAAAAAATTCACCCGGTACTGTTGTGACAGACATGCCTATCAAAGATGGTGAAACCTTCGGTCTTGAAAAAGATGCTAAGGTTCTGTTATTCAATGATGGTGCAGTAACAGGACGTTACGCAGCAGCTCGTCGTATCAAAGGCGAACCCGGTGTTGATGAAGCAAAACTTGATAAGGTAGTTATGGACGCTGTATATGAGACACGTTGGAAAACAATGTATCATGCAGAATGTTTCGTAGGTCTTGATCCTGAATTTATGGTAAAGGCTCACCTTCTTATTCCCGAAGGAGAAGAAAACTTACTTTATAACTGGATGATTAACTTCCAGTATATGTCTGATGAATATGTTAAGATGTACAAAAATTCCGTACCCGTTGGTAACGGAAACGAACCTGACATCTACATCTTCTCCGATCCTCAGTGGGCTCCTCATGAAGCACCCGACGTTGATTACAGCTGCTTAAGCGATCCTTTAACACTTTGCTACTTCGATACAAACCAGAACTGTGCAGCAATTCTTGGTATGAAGTACTTTGGTGAACACAAGAAGGGTACACTTACAATGGCATGGGCACTTGCTAACAGAAACGGTTATGCAGCTTGCCACGGTGGACAGAAAGAATATACATTACCCGATGGATCTAAGTTCGTTGCATCTGTATACGGATTATCAGGTTCCGGTAAGTCCACATTAACTCATGCTAAGCATGGTGGAAAGTATCCTATCACTGTTCTTCATGATGATGCTTTCATTATCAATACAGATACATGTTCTTCTGTAGCTTTAGAGCCTACATACTTTGATAAGACATCTGATTATCCTACAGGCTGTCCTGATAATGAATACTTATTATCCGCACAGAACTGTTCTTGTACATTAGATGAAAATGGCAAGATTCAGTTAGTAACTGAAGATATCAGAAACGGTAACGGACGTGCTATCAAATCCAAATTATGGTCTCCTAACAGAGTAGATAAGATTGAAGCTCCTGTTAATGCTATTTTCTGGATTATGAAAGATCCTACCATTCCGCCTGTAGTTAAATTAAAAGGTGCAGCATTAGCTTCCGTTATGGGTGCTACACTTGCTACTAAGACATCTACAGCAGAACGTGTTGCAGCTGGTACAGATATGAACGCTCTTCGTATCGTTCCTTATGCTAACCCTTTCAGAACATATCCTTTGGTTAACGACTATGAAAAGTTCAAAAAGTTAGTAGAAGAAAAGAACGTAGATTGCTACATCGTTAATACCGGTGACTTCATGGGAACAAAGGTTAAACCTGCTGATACATTAGGTATTCTTGAAACTATCGTTGAAGGAAAAGCTAATTTTGAAAAGTGGGGCAACTTTGATGATGTTGAAATCATGTATGATTGGTCCGGTAAGACAGCTGACTTTAAGCCTAACATGGATGATCCTGAATACAAGGCAGCTCTTAAGTCTGCTATGCAGAACCGTGTAGACGCTGTTAAGGGATTTGCTGAGAAGAAGGAAGGCTATGATAAACTTCCTGATGAAGCACTTGCAGCTGTTCAGAAGTTAGTTGATGCTTTAGCATAAGTAAATAATTCCGCGAGGAATGAAAAGAGGATATGTCAATCGGCATATCCTCTTATTTTTTGACATTTTGCATGTTACCAATCCATAAACTTACAGTTGTATTTTAGATGCATATTGGATATAATAAAATTAACCTGAAATGTGCGACAACTCCTGTTATTTTGAACCTACAGATACTTTAAACGGGATTCCTACATTGCCTTGTGGCTGTCAAGCCCTCACTTCAAAGGAAGGATTGGAAGGGAAGGCAAAAGCATAGGTTGCGGTTACCCACCTAGCATAGCTAGGAGTCAAAAGACAGGAACCGGCATTTTGGGGATATATAAAGTGACATATGACGGTCACTATTTAACAAAAGAAAAGCAGCCTTAAGTGGCTGCTTTTTCTTTTGCTTTGAAAAGGGGAATGGTATGAAAGTAAAGGAACGAATTCTGTTAAAAATAATTGCAATTTTTTTTGGTGTATTTTGTTTAATATTTTTAATTCATAAAGATGAAACGGAACTTCAATTAAAGCAACCGGCCGGAGAGCAAATAAATGCGGAGAGTGTATACTATTTAACAGAAGCAATCTTAAACCATCAGAAAGTATGGGATAATGAATTGACGATAAGGAAAAAGAATGAATTGTGGGAGATGAAAAATAGGTGGGGAACGGACAATCTCTCCTTTGAAGGATACATAGAAATTGCAAAACTGCTAGATGTGGCAAGCCCGGTAGAGTATATGCCGAAGAATACTTATAAAGAAGGATTTTATCTCTTGCAAGAGGATTGGTATGACTTTTATAAAAATATGGTATCACTTTATCAATTGGGAAAAGTGATTCGGGAGGAAGAAATCAATATTATAGCCGATGATACAAATTTGCCGACACAAAAAGTGGGTGAAAAATGTGTTTTGACGGATACGGGAGAAAGATATCAGTACCTACAAGATGACCTCTTGCAGTATAAATTTTATAAAGTGACTGCATACACAGCAGAAAATACTATATTATCCGTAATCAGTGAGGAACGAAAAAGTTTTGAATTGAATAATGTATGGATTATGGAAAAGGATGAGGCCGGACTCTTGTTTTTTTATGAAAATTTCGAAATAGTATTTCAATTTTCCGGGGAAGATGCGCTCGATGATGTCGTTAGAGAAAGTGTGGCAAATCTGGTTTTTGATGAAGGCACTCTTACAGAGGTAAAAACAAAACAAGACAGGGTGAGCGGTAAGGTGCTTAAACTTACAGAAGATGAAATAGAAATTGAAGGGTACGGAAATTATAAGTTTGCAGAAGATGTAAAAGTGTATCGTTTGTATGAGCAGTTACAGAAAGAAACCATAGATGAGATAATGATTGGATATGATTTTACTGATTTTGTACTAGAGGATGGAAAAATATGTGCAGCACTGATTGTAAGAAAAGAAAATATGGAAAATATAAGAGTTGCCATAAAAAACAGTGCATTTGCTTCGTTGTACCATGATGAGATACGTGTGCAGGGGGATTGCGATATAGAAATTGATTATGGCGGATATGAGGACAGAAAAAAAGAAATAATCAAACAAGGCGATGAAATCTGCATTTCTAAGGAAAGTGACTATTTAACAGGGGATAGAGTCATTCTCACGCCGGTTATAAAATCGGGGAAATTGGATGTCCTGTCAATAGAAAGGAACCAGGGGACACCGTCTTATCGGGGGAAAATGGAAATCGTTGCATCAGAAGATGGGTTGATTCTGATAAATGAACTTTTGCTGGAAGAATATTTGTATTCTGTAGTACCAAGTGAAATGCCCGCATCATATCATGAACAGGCGCTGAAAGCCCAAGCAATATGTGCAAGAACTTACGCATATCAATATTTGACAGCACCCGGGCTGGCTGTTGTCGGTGCTAATGTGGACGACAGTGTAAACTACCAGGTATACAATAACATTGCAGAAAACAGTAATTCTACAAAAGCGGTAAAAGAGACAACCGGACAGGTTTTGTTCTGCGGAGATGAGATCGTAAATACATATTATTACTCGACATCTTGTGGGTTTGGAAGCGATGCCGGAGTATGGCAGGAGGATAACAAGGAAAAGTATCCGTATCTAAAGGCAAGAAATATTGCTGAGACAAACACGGCAGGAACGGCAGAAGAAGATTTGGTTCGTAATATGCAAACAGAATCCGGTATCAGACAATATCTAAGTTCCATAAACAAAAAGGACTATGAAAATACAGAACCATGGTATCGCTGGAGATATGAAGTGGAAAACGCAGATATATCTTATCTATATGAACGGATGAAACAACGTTACGCCGCAGATGAAAGTAAGGTACTTACGTTTGTGGAGAATTCGGGAAGATATGAAAGCATAACACCGGAAGCGTTTGACGAAGTCTATGGGATTGAAGTGGCAAAAAGAAGAGAAGGCGGGGTAATAGACGAGTTATTAATTAATACAAACAGCGGTAACTACAAAATTATTTCAGAATACAATGTAAGATATATTTTGAATCAGGGTGGAGAGGTGATCAGGCAGGACGAAAGTAAAGCCAAAAACGGACAGCTCTTACCCAGTGCTTATTTGGTGATAGACTTAGTGAAAGAGGATGAGGAAGTGGAAGGATATAATATCATTGGAGGAGGCTATGGACACGGTGTAGGGATGAGCCAGAACGGTGCAAAAGCCATGGCCGATAGAGGAATGGAGAGTGGTGAAATTATTACGTTTTTTTATCCATCCTGTGAAATCAATAAAGTATATTAGAAGGAGGCATGTATGGCTGTAAAGTTTGTGCTTGTAGGGCGTGAATACATTAAGTTTGTGAATAAGAAGAATATCAGTGCATTTGCTGCCAGTACGGCTTTTTTCCTGTTTTTATCATTGATTCCAATGTTAATGCTTCTCTGTGCATTATTGCCGTATACACCACTTACGGAGGCAAATCTTATGAGCGTGGTGACAGGTATTGCACCCGATACGGTAGATTCATTGATGATTCGTATGATAGCAGACGTATATGATAAGTCTGTGGGCGTTATTTCCGTGACGGCGTTGATTACACTATGGTCGGCAGGCAAAGGAATTTTGGCACTGCTTAGAGGTCTTAATGCAGTGAATGATGTAGAAGAAAAACGAAATTATTTTGTGCTTAGAATCATTGCGAGTTTTTATACGATATTGATACTGGTGTTAATGTTACTTTCTTTGTTTCTACTCGTGTTTGGAAATTTACTGATCAATCTATTACAAAGACAGGTGCCGCAAACTTCTTATCTGTTTGACTTGCTGTTTCATTTCAGAATCTTATTTGTATGGCTCATGATTACCATTGTGATATCCACGATATATGCATATGTGCCGGGAAGGAAGATGGTTTTTAAAGCACAGATTCCGGGAGCAATGGTAGCAGCAATCGGGTGGAGCTTTATTACATGGGGTTTTTCTGTGTATGTGAATCGCTTTGACGGATTTGATACCTATGGTAGTCTTACGACTATTATTATTTTAATGCTCTGGCTATATGCATGTATGTATATGGTGATGGCAGGAGCACTTCTCAATCGGTATATAGAGCGCGCAAAACGACTTATAAAAGGGAAATAGCGGCATGGGTATTGACATTTATGGAAACCTCAACTAAAATAATTAAAGTATAAATAAAGCGATGAAGGTGTTAAGTAGCATATTATTTTCTTTCAGAGAGAGGAAGTCAGCGGCTGGAAGCTTCCTTAAGTTCAAATAATAGATCAGATTACTGACCAGCGAATTTCCCACCGGAGCTGCTCAAGGGAACAGATGTGAAAGCATCATAGTAGTTTGAGCCGGATGACGCACGTTAAGCGTAAATGAGAGCCTATCAGATGATAGGAACCAGGGTGGTACCGCGGAAAATATTCGTCCCTTGTTACAGGAATTGTAACGAGGGATTTTTTATTATGCGCACCTCGCAGAGCGGAAAATAATGCTTCGCATTCTGCTCGGGCGCAGAGAGTTCGCAAGCGAACATCCCGTGACAAGAGAAAGGAGATAGAAATGAACGCAGCATTAGAACAAATCAAGCAGGAAATACTTTCCGGTGCAGAGGAAATTAAATCCTCCAAAGAAGCATATGAGTTCAGAAAGAAATTTTTGGATGGAAAAGCAGGTAAAATCGGTCTTTTAATGAGGGAAATGAAAAACATTCCTCCGGAGCAAAGAGCAAATTACGGAAAAGGTGTCAATGAGTTGAAGGAATGGGCGATGGGCATTATCAGTGAACTTGATACCAAGATGAAAGCAAAAGAATTGCAGGAGAGATATGAAGCAGAGAAGATTGATATTTCTCTTCCGCCGCAGGGCAGTGAGCAGGGAAATCTTCACCCAATCACCTTAATCAGAAATCAGTTGATTGATATTTTTGCGGGTATGGGCTTTGAAATCTATGAAGGAACAGAAATCGAAACGGATTACTATAACTTTACGGCTTTAAATACACCGCAGGATCATCCGGCAAGGGATATGCAGGATACTTTCTATTTATCACCGGAATTTTTACTCCGTACACAGACATCTGCAGGACAGATTCATGTCATGGAAAATAAGAAACCGCCGATTAAGATTTTATCCCCCGGTAAGGTGTTCCGTTCTGATGATGATGCCACACATTCACCGATGTTTACACAGATGGAAGGTCTTGTTGTGGACAAAGGAATTACTTTGTGTGACCTGCAGGGTATGCTTGATGTTTTTGTAAAGAAGATTTACGGAGAAAATACCAAAACAAGACTCCGTCCGTCTTATTTCCCGTTTACAGAACCTTCCGTAGAAGTGGACTGTAGCTGTTTTGAATGCGGTGGAAAAGGCTGTAAACTTTGCAAAGGTACAGGTTGGATAGAGATTTTAGGTGCAGGTGTTGTAAACAATAAGGTTCTCGAAAACTGCGGTATTGACCCTAATGAATACAGTGGATTTGCATTCGGTATCGGTATCGAACGTACAGCAATGTTAAAATACGGTATTAATAATATTAAGCTTCTGTTTGAATCTGACCTTCGCGTTTTGAAGCAGTTAAATGATTAAAAGAAAGGTAAGGTAAATAGATATGATTACACCGCTTAGTTGGTTAAAAGAATATGTAGATATAGATGTAACACCACAGGAACTTCAGGATAAATTATTTTCCTGCGGTTTTGAAGTGGAAGAATTATATGAAGTTGGGAAAGATATCAGTAAGGTAGTGGTTGGAAAGGTGCTTACGTGCGAAGCCATTCCGGAGACGCACTTACATGTTTGCCAGGTGGACTGTGGCGAGTATGGACAATTCCAAATCTGTTGTGGTGCCGATAATGTGGCTGCAGGAGGAAAATTCCCCGTGGCTTTGGTTGGTGCAACCGTTTATGCAACTGCAAAAGACCACAAGACTGTAGAAGGTGTCATGACCATCGGGAAAGGAAAACTCCGTGGATATGAATCTCATGGTATGCTTTGCTCAGGAGTAGAGCTTGGTGTCAGTGAAAATATGTATCCCGGTGCGGGCTATAATGGCCTTCTTGTACTTCCTGATGATGCACAGGTGGGAGCAGATGTAAAGCCCATGCTGGGACTGGATGATTGGATTTTTGATATTGCAATCACCGCAAACCGTCCCGACTGCCAGAGTATTTTCGGCATTGCAAGAGAGGTGGCGGCAGTTCTTGAAAAAGAATTGAAAATGCCTGATTTAAGTTATACAGAAACCGATGCAGAAATTCCCGGATTTAAAGTCACTGTAGACTGTCCTGATTTATGTCCCAGATATAGTGCACACTATGTAACAGACGTTACCATCGGAGAGTCTCCGTTGTGGATGAAGAGAAGACTTGCGTTAGTAGGAATTGACGCTATTTCCAATGTGGTAGATATTACCAATTATATTTTAAAAGAATTGGGACAGCCTATGCATGCATTTGATCTTTCTACGTTAGAAGGCAATGCTATCCATGTAAGACGTGCGGTAAACGGAGAAAAGATAACTACCCTTGATGAGCAGGAACTGACGCTTACAGATGCCAATATGGTGATTTGTGACGGCGTAAAACCTGTTGCCCTCGCCGGTGTTATGGGTGGACTGAATTCAGAAATCCGTGAAACAACAAGCGCGGTATTGTTTGAATCTGCCAAATTTGCCCGTGATAATATCAGAAGAACATCAAGAGCATTAGGAAAACGTTCTGATTCCAGTGCCCGTTATGAAAAAGGTGTGGATGAATATGCAACGGTAATGGCATTAAAGCGTGCCCTTCACTTAATTGAGGAGTTGGGTTGTGGTAAAGTTGGATGTACCCATGCGGATGTAAATACAGGAAATAGTGTAGAGCCAAGAGAAGTAAAGGTTAGTATAGAAAAAGTAAATAATTGTCTTGGTATTATAGTGCCCAATGATGAAATCATGAAGATTATGAAGAATCTGGCGCTGAATCCGTCCATTGACGGAGATGTACTGACATTATCAGTGCCTGCTTACCGTGAAGATATTGTGACATATCAGGATGTGGCAGAAGAAGTAATCCGCATGTATGGTTATGAACATGTAGTGCCTGCATTTATGCCGGCAGCCCAGGTGACTATCGGCGGACTTAACTTGGAACAGAAGAGTGAACTTAGATTAAAGAATGCTCTTTGCAGTGTAGGTGCTTATGAAGGTATTCATTACTCCTTCTTTTCACCTTCAGACCTTGATTTACTCCGTTTGCCTGAGGATGCACCGGAGCGCAAGGCAATCAGAATTATGAATCCTATCAGTGAAGAACTTTCCCTTATGAGAACAACGCTTGCGGCTTCTATGATAAATGCAATTGTGCGTAATCAGAAGAAAGGAAATATGGAAGGCAGAATTTTTGAAATCGGTAATGTATTTTTACCTTATGAACTGCCGCTTACCCGTTATCCTGATGAAAAGGCAAGACTTTGTGTAGGTATTTTCGGTGAGAAGGAATCCTTTTATACTATGAAGGGAATTGCCGAAAAGATTGCAGATACACTTCAGGTAAGCTTTACCTATGAGGCAATGAGCAATACATTCCTTCATCCTTACCAGACGGCACGTGTGCTTTGTGATGGTATGGAAGTGGGTTATTTCGGCAAACTGGCATATGATATAGCAGATGACTGTGACCTTCGTGTACCTGTATATTTAATGGAACTTGACTTAAAGGTGCTTTCTAAGTGGTACGGAAAGAAACCTGTATTTACGCCTCTTCCCAAGTTCCCTGAAGAACAGAGAGACTTGGCACTTGTGGTATCAAAGGAAACTACCTGCGGTGAAATTGAAGCCGTGATGAAGGATGCCTGCAAGTATATTACGAAAATTTCCCTGTTCGACATCTATGAAGGTGAACAGGTTGCGGCTGATAAAAAGAGTATGGCATTTACTGTAGTATTTACCCCTAAGGAGGAAGCATTTACAACAGAGTCCGTGGATGCTTTTGTAAAGAAGATATTGAAACAGTTAAATAAGAATTGCGGAGCAGAACTGAGAAGTTAATGTGAATTCCTAAAACGGAGGTTATTATGGAAAAGAAAAACACATGGGAAACTTACAATAAGACACAACTCAAAGAAGTTGATGTATTTGCAAAAGAATATATGAAGTTCCTTGACATGGGAAAGACGGAACGTGAATGTGTAGATACCATTGTCAATATGATTGAAAAAGAAGGTTATCGGGAACTTCAGACTGTCATCAAAGAGGGTGGAAAACTTAACTGCGGTGATAAGGTTTATGCGGTATGTATGAATAAGGCGATTGCGATGTTCCGTATTGGCAAGAAGCCCATGGAAAGCGGCATGAATATTTTGGGTGCCCATATTGATTCTCCGAGACTTGATGTAAAGCAGAATCCGCTTTATGAGGATGGTGGATTCGCTTATCTTGATACACACTATTATGGCGGCGTGAAGAAATATCAATGGGTAACCATCCCTCTTGCACTTCACGGTGTCATTGTGAAAAAGGATGGTACGACCGTAGAACTTTCCATTGGTGAAAATGAAGATGATCCTGTATTCTTTATTTCTGATTTGCTGATTCATCTTGCCCAGGAGCAGCTGGAAAAGAAAGCAGCGAAGGTAATTGAGGGGGAAGCTCTTGATCTCATTGTCGGTAATAAGCCGCTTTTGATTGACAAGAAGAAAAAGGCAAAAGCAGAGGAAGAAGGAGAGCAAAAGGCAGCAAAAGACGCTGTAAGGCAGGGGATTCTTAACATCTTAAAAGAAAAATATGATGTAGAGGAAGAAGACTTTATCTCTGCGGAACTGGAAATTGTTCCGGCAGGATGCGCAAGAGAAGCAGGACTTGACCGGAGTATGATTTTGGCATATGGACAGGATGACAGAGTTTGTGCATTCTCTTCTTTAAAGGCTATGCTTGAGGTGGAAGACACCGAAAGAACGGCATGTTGTTTACTTACCGACAAAGAGGAAATCGGCAGTGTAGGAGCTACCGGCATGCAGTCCAAATTCTTTGAAAACACAGTGGCGGAAGTGATGAACCTCCTTGGTGAGTACAGTGAACTGGCACTGAGAAGGTGCCTTTCTTCTTCATGTATGCTTTCATCTGATGTCAGCAGCGGTTATGATCCTACCTTTGCGTCCAGCTTTGATAAAAAGAATGTGGCATATCTTGGGGGAGGCATGGTGTTTAATAAGTTTACCGGTGCCAGAGGTAAATCCGGTTCCAATGATGCCAATGCAGAATATCTGGCACATTTAAGAAAGATTTATGAAAAAGAAAACATTAATTTCCAGGCAGCTGAACTGGGAAGGGTAGATCTTGGCGGCGGTGGAACCATTGCGTATATTCTTGCTCTTTACGGTATGAATGTAATAGACAGCGGTGTTGCAGTACTCAATATGCATGCGCCTTGGGAGGCAACCAGCAAAGCAGATGTCTATGAGGCAAAAAGAGGTTATGCCGCTTTCTTAAAGGGAGCAGATATGTAATGAAAACATCAGATTTTTACTTTGATTTACCGGAAGAGTTAATCGCACAAGATCCGCTTGAGGACAGAAGTTCTTCAAGATTACTTATGATTAATAAAGAAACCGGCGAAACAAAGCATGAAGTATTTAAAAATATTACAGATTATTTAAAGGAGGGGGATTGTCTGGTGCTTAACAACACCAGGGTTCTCCCTGCCAGACTTATGGGCGTTAAAGAAGATACCGGTGCAACCATTGAAGTATTACTCTTAAAACGCAGAGAAAATGATATATGGGAGACGCTTGTAAAACCGGGCAAAAAAGCAAGGCCCGGAGCAAAGATTGTCTTTGGGGACGGGCTTCTTAAAGCAGAGGTTTTGGATGTAGTGGAAGAAGGAAACCGCTTAATACAGTTTTCCTATGAAGGGATTTTTGAAGAGGTCCTTGATAGCCTTGGAGAAATGCCGCTACCGCCTTATATTACCCATAAATTACAGGACAAAAACCGGTATCAGACCGTTTATGCCAAATACGACGGTTCTGCGGCAGCGCCTACGGCAGGACTTCATTTTACCAATGAGTTACTTGCAGAAATTGAAGCTAAAGGCGTAAATATTGCGTATGTTACGCTTCATGTAGGACTGGGCACTTTCAGACCGGTAAAGGTAGATAATGTTTTAGAGCATCATATGCATTCAGAATATTATCAGATTACCAAAGAGGCCGCTGAAATCATTAATAAAACAAAAGAAGAAGGAGGAAGGGTCATCTGTGTAGGGACGACCAGTTGCCGAACCATAGAAAGCGCGGCAGATGAAAACGGAAAATTAAAAGAGTGTTGTGACAATACGGAGATTTTTATCTATCCGGGGTATGAATTTAAAGTTTTGGATTGTCTGATTACTAATTTTCATTTGCCGGAATCCACACTAGTAATGCTTGTGTCTGCACTTGCAGGTAGAGAGAATGTGCTTGCTGCATATGAAGAAGCGGTGAAAGAAAAATATCGTTTCTTTTCCTTTGGGGACGCCTGCTTTGTGACGGACGACTTTACAAAAAGTGGCAGATAGTTTATGATAAAAACAGTTGGTATGAACGATATTATGGGAGGTATTTATGGACGAAAAGAGAAAAAATAATCGTAGAGAATTATCTTCAAAACTGATTGCGAAAAGATTAGGCGGCAATTCAGCCAATGAAGAAGTAGATATTGATATTGTAGACGTATCGAAGACAGGTATCGGATTTACCAGTAAGATGGTACTTGAAATCGGTGCTGTATATGAAGCGTATTTAAGAATCTGGACCCAGGAAGTATTGCATGCATTTCTTGAAATTGTCCGTATTGAAAAGAAGGATACAAATACCTATGCGTATGGCGCTATTTTCATCGGAATGCCGGAAATAGATGCTGCCAGAATTGAAGTATATGATATGGTAGAAAGCCTGCATGAAAAATCATAGGCAGGAAAAAGATCAAACGCGAAAGATAATACTGACGATTATAGCGGGAATATGTCTGATTATAATATATTGTATGATTTTTATGTTTTCTTCAGATACCGGTGAAGATTCTTCCGCTATCAGTGTAAAAGTGACGAAATGGCTGATTCGCATGTACTATAAAATTTTCCCGATAGAGGGAGCCGGGCAGGTAATTGTGCCGGTGGCCTATGAGTGGGAAGGAATTGTCAGAAAGGCAGCACATTTCATTGAGTATATGTCAATCGGGTTTTTGTCCTGTGGTATTGCCATCATGTGGATGAACAGGATGAAAATTATGTTTGTGATACTTATGCTCCAGCTTTTTGTTTCGGCAGGACTGGATGAGTTACATCAATATTTTGTTCCGGGAAGAAGTGCATCCGTAAGAGATGTTTTGCTGGATGTGAGCGGCGGAGTTGCGGGAATAATATTTTTGCTTATCATTTATATTATAATAGAATTAGTTAGTAGAAAAAAACGACGATACCTGTAGTAAGGCATCGTCGTTTTATATAATTACATCATTTTTTGTGGTGGATAACATATCCTTTCCCGCTTAAAATCCGAACTGCGTTATCGATACTTTCCGGTGCATAAAATTCAATGCGCAGAACACCGTCTTCCTGTTCCCTGTTATGTACGATGCCGATGTTTTTAATGCTGATGTTGTTTAATGCCAAAATCGTAGCAATGGATGCAAGAGCCCCCGGTTCATCGGCGATTTCGATATTGATGGAATAAGTTTTTTTGATAGGGCCGCTGGAAGCATCAATAAAGGAGTCACGATAGGTTCTTGCATTGTCAAAGAAATCATAAATATCCGTTTCCCTGCGGTTTGCTATCTCGTTTTTTATTGCCTGTAAGGATTCAATATAGGCATTTAAAAGAGTATCTATGTTTTCTGTATTGGTCATGCATATTTGCTGCCACATGGAAGGGGAGGAGGATGCAATTCTGGTAATATCCTTAAAGCCGCCTGCAGCAACTAATTTCATGATTCCGTCGTCCGAATCCGATTTTTCTATTAGGTTAACCAAAGATGAAGCAATTACGTGGGGAAGATGACTCACTGCCGCCGTAACATAATCATGTTGCTTGCAACTTAAAATTAATGGAATGGCACCTAAAGAGGACACCAATTCTTTATATTGTTTAACTTTTTCGGTAGGAACATCCTCTGTCGGGGTGAGCACATAGTAGGCATTTTCCAATAAAAGTGCTTTGGAATTAATATATCCGGTGCGTTCACTGCCGGCCATGGGGTGTCCGCCGATAAAACAGTGGTTAAGACCTAATGCTTCAATATGTTTGTGGATATCGGATTTGACGCTGCCAACATCCGTTAAGAGACAATCTGTTGATAAAAATTCTTTTATTTTTAACAAGTTTTCATCATTATGTGAAACCGGTGCGCATAAGAAAATATAGTCACAAGCATGAAAAGTGTTATCGATAGAAGTGGTGGCAAGCGTTACCACACCCTCAGTAATAGCAAGATCCAAAGCCTCTTTTTTGATGTCATATGCAATAATGTTACATTCCGGATAGACAATTCGCAAGGCTTTAGCGATAGAACCGCCGATAAGTCCTAATCCGATAAAACCATATGTAAGGTCTTTTTTTATCATAGTATTAGCCCACCTTTCGCAAATATGACAAAATACTTTAATTCTTTAAAGAGTATATCACTTCAACGCGTGAAAGTCAACGAAACAAATGAAGAAATACAGGAGGGAGATTTTTATGTATAAATTGCATGATTTTACTTGTATATTATCTGAAAATTTAGTAAAATGTATGCATGGGAATTTGATGTAGGAATATTTTTTCTGTATATAATGAATCAAAATGCCCAAAAATGCAAAAAACTGGAGGGACTTATATGAATATTTACACAACTGACAAGATTCGAAACGTTGTTCTGCTAGGACATGGTGGATGCGGAAAGACCAGTCTGACAGAAGCAATGGCATACTTATCCGGTATTACATCCCGTATGGGTAAAGTAGAAGATGGAAATACCGTGAGCGATTTCGGAAAGGAAGAGCAGAAGAGAAAAATATCCATTAGTACTTCCGTAGTTCCGATTGAATGGGGCGATTACAAAATTAATATCTTAGATGCACCCGGCTTCTTTGATTTTTCGGGAGAAGTGGAAGAAGCAATCAGTGCAGCCGGTGCGGCAATTATTGTAGTAAATGGTAAGGCCGGCGTGGAAGTTGGTACCCAGAAGGCTTGGGAATTATGCGAAAAGTATAAACTCCCCCGTATGATTTATGTCAGCAACATGGATGTGGATAATGCATCCTTCAGACAGGTTGTAGAAGATATGACAGAAAGCTACGGAAAGAAAATGGCACCGTTCCATTTGCCAATCCGTGAAAATGAAAAATTTGTTGGTTATGTTAATGTTATTACAGAAACAGGTAACAGATGGCAGGGCAAGGAAGTTATTGAATGCGAAGTGCCTGAATATAATAAAGCGAACCTGCAGATTTGCCGCGATACTTTAATGGAAGCGGTTGCAGAAACAAGCGAAGAAATGATGGAACGTTACTTTGGCGGAGAAACATTCTCTGAGGCGGAAATCAGAGCAGCTATGCGTACCAATGTTTGTGATGGAAGTATTGTTCCCATGACTATGGGTTCAAACACATTATGTCAGGGTATTTATACACTGATGGATGATATTATTAAATACTTCCCCAGCCCGGAAAACAGAGAAGTAGCCGGAATTAATATGAAGACAAATGAAATCTATCATGCAGATTATGATTTCTCTAAAGCGAAATCTGCATATGTTTGGAAGACAATTGTGGATCCTTTCATCGGTAAGTACTCCTTAATTAAGGTAAACTCCGGTGTACTGAAAGCGGATGATATGATTTACAATGTCGATAAGGATATTGAGGAAAAAGTAGGTAAACTCTATGTTCTTCAGGGCAATAAACCTATTGAAGTAAAAGAACTTCACGCAGGTGATATCGGTGCATTAGCGAAGCTTACGGGAGCCCGTACCGGTAATAGTTTATCAACGAAAGCAACTACCATTAAATTCGGTAAATGGGAGATGCCGGTTCCATATACATACATGAGATATAATCCTAAGAATAAAGGAGATGTTGACAAATTATCTCAGGCACTTCAGAAGATTTCACATGAAGATATTACTATGAAATATGTGAACGACGCTGAAAACCGTCAGATGCTCCTTTACGGAATGGGTGATTTACACTTAGAAGTGATTGCAAGCAAGCTTCTCAATGAATATAAAGTTGAAATTGAACTTTCCAAACCGAAAGTAGCATTCAGGGAAACAATTAAGAAAACTTCTGATGTAGAATACAAATATAAAAAGCAGTCCGGCGGACATGGACAGTATGGCCACGTTAAGATGAAATTTGAGCCTTCAGGCAATCAGGAAGAAGCTTATGTATTTGAGCAGATTGTGGTTGGTGGTGCAGTTCCGAAGAACTACTTCCCGGCAGTTGAAAAAGGTATTCAGGAATCTGTTCAGAGAGGACCTTTGGCAGCATATCCAGTAGTTGGCGTTAAAGCTGTATTATACGATGGTTCTTATCATCCGGTTGACTCTTCTGAAATGGCCTTCAAGATGGCTACTATCCAGGCATTTAAGAAAGGATTTATGGAAGCACAGCCGATTCTCCTTGAGCCGATTGTATCCTTAAAGGTTACAGTGCCGGATTCTTACACCGGAGATGTCATGGGTGACCTTAATAAGCGCCGTGGACGTGTGCTTGGTATGACACCTGTTGCAGGCGGAAAGCAGATAGTAGAAGCTGATGTTCCGATGATGTCACTGTTTGGATATTGTACAGATCTCCGTTCCATGACAGGCGGACGTGGTGTGTATGAATATGAGTTTGCACGTTATGAACAAGCACCTTCCGATGTTCAGGAGAAGGAAGTAGCTGCAAGAGCTGCGAAAGTAGCAGAGGGTAATGAAGAATAAAATAAATAAACTTTATAAAAGTTCTTTTTAGCAGAAGGAAAAGAGTGTCGCGTATGGGGGTACGCGGCACTCTTGTTTTAGGTAATAGATTTAAAAGGCAAATCAGCGCATTTCCTTGACAATTATTAAGAGAATGGGTAAAATTAGGAATGGTTTATTATGCCATCATATGTGGAAAGGAAAGGTTTATAGAAATGGCTGAATTATATAATCACAGAGAAGTGGAAAATAAATGGCAGAAGGTATGGGATGATGAAAAAGCATTCAAGACATCTGACGATTTTTCCAAACCGAAATATTATGCACTTGTAGAGTTCCCGTATCCTTCAGGACAGGGACTTCACGTAGGACATCCGAGACCCTATACAGCACTTGATATCGTTGCAAGAAAGAGAAGAATGCAGGGGTACAATGTTCTTTATCCCATGGGTTGGGATGCATTTGGTCTTCCTACAGAAAACTATGCGATCCAGAATCATATCCATCCCAGAATTGTTACCAAAAACAATGTGGACCGTTTTAAAGGACAGCTCCATGCACTTGGTTATTCCTTTGACTGGGACAGGGAAGTAAATACAACTGATGTAAATTATTATAAATGGACACAGTGGATTTTCTTAAAATTGTTTAATGCAGGTTTGGCATATAAGACAGAAATGCCCATCAACTGGTGTACATCCTGTAAGGTTGGTCTTGCAAATGAGGAAGTGGTAAACGGCGTTTGTGAACGTTGTGGTGCTGAAGTTGTCCGTAAGGTGAAGAGCCAGTGGATGCTTAAGATTACAGAATATGCAGATAAGTTAATTGAAGGGCTTGACTCTGTTGATTATGTGGAAAGAGTAAAGGTTTCCCAGAAGAACTGGATTGGTAAGTCTACCGGTGCGGAAGTTGATTTTGTTTTAAAAGATAAAGAAGATAAGCTTACCGTATATACCACAAGACCGGACACCTTATTTGGTGTTACTTATATGGTAATGAGCCCGGAACATCCTTTTATTGACAAATATAAAGCAGATATCAAAAATTGGGATGATGTCATTGCATACAGAGAATTGGCATCCAAAAAATCTGATTTTGAGCGTACAGAGCTTGCAAAAGATAAGACAGGTGTAATGCTTGATGGTCTTACTGCAGTAAATCCTGTAAACGGTAAGGAAATTCCTGTGTGGATTTCTGATTATGTGCTTATGACTTATGGAACAGGTGCGATTATGGCTGTACCTGCCCATGATGAAAGAGACTGGGAATTTGCAAAGAAATTTAACATGCCGATTATTGAAGTGGTTGCAGGTAGTCCTGTAGATGTAAATGAAGCGGTGTTTACCGATGTGGAAACAGGAACCCTTGTAAATTCCGATTTTTTAAATGGTCTTTCTGTTGCTGATGCGAAAGCAAAGATTACGGAATTTTTAACAGAAAAAGGTATCGGTCATGCAAAGACAAACTTCAAATTACGTGACTGGGTATTCTCCAGACAGCGTTACTGGGGTGAACCGATTCCTGTTGTGCATTGTGAAAAATGCGGTTATGTAGCACTTCCTGAAAGTGCACTTCCTTTGGAACTTCCGGAAGTGGAGAGCTATATGCCTACCGATAACGGAGAATCACCTCTTGCAAAGATGACAGATTGGGTTAATACCACATGTCCTTGCTGTGGCGGACCTGCAAAGAGAGAGACAGATACCATGCCCCAGTGGGCAGGTTCTTCATGGTATTTCCTTAGATATACCGATCCTTTTAATGAGAATGCATTGGCAAGTAAAGAAGCACTGGAATACTGGATGCCTGTAGACTGGTACAATGGTGGTATGGAACATACAACACTGCATTTGTTATATGCCAGATTCTGGCACAGATTCCTTTACGATGAAGGTGTAGTTCCTTGCAAAGAACCTTATCAGAAGAGAACTTCCCATGGTATGATTTTAGGATCTAACGGTGAGAAGATGAGTAAATCCCGTGGTAATGTTGTAAACCCGGATGATATTGTAAGAGATTATGGTGCAGATACCCTTCGTACTTACGAAATGTTTATTGGTGCTTTTGATCTTAGTGCATCATGGTCTGAAGACGGTGTGAAGGGATGCCGCAGATTCCTTGAAAGAGTTTGGAAACTTCAGGATATCTTAGTAGATGGTGACGGCTACTCTGCAGAGTTGGAAGTAAAGATGCATCAGACCATTAAGAAAGTGAGCAATGACTTCGAAAGTCTGAAGTATAATACTGCAATTGCAGCAATGATGGCACTCATTAATGACTTCTATAAGAAAAATGCAGTGACTAAGGGTGAGTTTAAGACATTACTTACATTGCTGAACCCTGTAGCACCTCATATTACGGAAGAACTCTGGAATGCAAACGGATACGAAGGAAGAGTGTATCAGGCAACATGGCCTTCCTATGATGAAGCAAAGACACAGGAAGCAACCGTTGAGATTGCAGTTCAGATTAACGGTAAGATTAAAGCAACTATCAATGTAGATAAAGCAGAAGAGAAAGATGTTGTTATTGCAAAAGCAAAAGAAGCATTAGGTGATAAAATCACAGGAACGATTGTAAAGGAAATTTATGTTCCCGGTAGAATCGTAAATATTGTTCAAAAATAAGCAGTGCGAATGAAAAAAGTGCAAAACATCCTGCCAGCAGGAGTTGTTTTGCACTTTTTGAAATTATTTATTTTTATTTCTCATAGCTAAAATCTTTTCCATTTTAGTAATTTCTTCCGCTGTAGCATGTTTCTTTAAAACAGCAACAATTGCTTCAATTTCTTCATCGGAGAAACTGATATTTTTCGCCTGCCCGCGTTTTGCAATATTCATAAGAAAAGGGAGTAGTTGTTCTTTTTTTAAATTACTGCTTTCGAAAACAAGTGCTTGTAAAAATTCTAATTTGTATTGGTCGATGTCTTTTAACGACGCATCATTCATCCAATCTGTGTTCATAATTGTTACCTCCTAATTATTAAGCATTTGAAACATTTCTTTTTGCTCAGGAGAGAGCATGTTCATAAGCATATTCATCATGTCAAAATTTCCACCGTCACTTGTATGTGTTTCGCCGGAAGGATTGTCACAGGTATCATTGTTCAAAGTACTTCCGGCAGAAGAGCCTTCCGTCAAATCAGGCATAAATTCTTTCATAAATTCCATAGTTTTTGATATTTCTTTATACATTTCCATTGTTTTAAACATACTTAACATTTGGTTGATTTGACTACGTTGAGTTTCAGTGCAATAAGGCAATATTTCTGTGCACATTTTAGAAATGTCAAATTCAGATTCCGTCTCAGAAAAACAGCAAGTGGAATATGGGTTGTTTTTAAATAGGTTAATGGTATATGTCAACTCCAAAAATTTAATATATACAGCCATGGACTTTTGTGTTTTTTTATCCATGTAGGTGAGAATGATTTTAAGCATTTGAATTTGATTGTTTGTGTAAAGTGTATCAAATGCAGTTGCTTTATCACATTGACTATTTTCCATGGCAGTTCCCTCTTTTGGTTTCATAACATTTTATGATAATTCATACGGATATATGAAGAAAAATAGGCCCTTATACAGAGCCTATTTTACGAGTAATACTAAGATGTGATGAAAAAGAAATCAGGTTATGCAATTAGCATCCGCATCCGTTTCCGTTTCCGAAACCGAAAGATCCGTTACCACAACAAGATAAGAGTAAGAGGATGATAATAATATCACATCCACAGTCAGAACCATTTCCGCCAAAGAATCCGCCATTGTTGTTTCCGCATCCGCCGCAGCAGGATAATAAAAGGATAATCCAAATCCATGAACTGCATCCGTTGTTTGAATAAGTAGATGCTCCACATCCACATCCTGTAGCTGTTAAATCACTCATTATAGTTACCTCCAAAAGGTTTTTTTGTTTTATGGTTTATCATATGTCATAGGGCTTGTAAGTGTTTCTGTTTAGTTGGAAAATTTAAAATATAAAAAATGTAGGAGAAAATAAATCTATCAGATTGTAAACCATTGGGTTTGTTCCTTATTAGTTCTTGTATAAAACATGGGTTTTGCAAAAGAAAATAGTGATTTTCAGAAAATGAAATGTCTGCGTTAACTTAACAAGAGGAGACTTTATGGGCATATACAAAAAAAGTGAGTACCACTGCCCACACTTTAGTGGACTTTGTGGGCACCAAACTAGAGGAATTTTACTATTGCCCATGATGTTATATTAAAATACATTTTTAATGGATGAAGCATGCTTCGTGGGTAGTGGAAAAGAAAAAAACTACCAGTGCCCATTTTATAAGGAAAAATTATTCGTATGATGACAGATAGGCTCTGTCGTGCAAATGCTCTTTTGGATATAAATGGTAAATGAAATAATTAAAATAAAAAAAATACGCAACATCTTGATAAAGTGCTTGAATTAATTTCAATATATAGTAAAATAAATATATATGTCATAAAGGAGAAGTGTGCCATGACAGCAGATGACCTGACAGTAGAAGGGAGACGGTTTAGAACCCGGTCAGATTATGAGGCTGCTTTGCGTGATAGGGAGAAGATAGAACGCATTAAGGCAGAAACAGATTTAAACAGCCCCAAACAGATATATGAATTATTCGGTGAATTACAGAGTGGTATTTATCGTTTTGAATCAGTGATAGGTACAGACTTTGATGATGAGATATATGCAAAAGTTGAAAAATTTCGTGCAAGTGGCATTACACCTGAAAATGCTACAGACAAGATTAAAATAAAAGAAAAAAGCACTGATAAAAAGAAAGTGTCAAACAAAACAAAGAAGAATTCAAAGGATTCGGCGAAAAAGAAGAAAGTCCGCCTTGAGGATTATGATAGGGACATGCAGGTTCAGATTTTACTGGAACTTGATAAAAGAGAAAAAAGACGCAAGTTAATCATAGTAATGGCATCATTGGTAGCGGTTTTGTGTTTTGGATACTTTGGAGGATATTATTTCTTTGCAGAGCGGACAAGTGGGAGTTATGAAAATTTAGCAGAACTGAAAGGTAGTGATGTGCTCTCAGCAAATTCGCAGGAGAAGAATGATTTTGCCATACATAAAGAAGGAATTAAGCTTCCTGATGTGCTTGATGAATATAAAACTTTATATGAAAAGAATAAAAGACTAATCGGATGGCTAAAAATTGACGATACAAATATAGACTACCCTGTTATGCAGACTTCTGACAATGAATATTACCTTGATCATAACTTTAATCAGGAGTATGACAAGAACGGAAGTATTTTTATGGATTATGCGTGTAGTGCATATCCAAAGTCCACCAATCTTATTTTATATGGGCATCATATGAAATCCGGAAATATGTTTGGGAATCTGCAGAAATATGCGAAAGAGTCATATGGGAAAGAACATTCCCTGATACAGTTTGATACGATTTATGAAAAGGCAACTTATCAGGTAATGTATGTGTTCCGTTCCCAGGTTTATAATGAAGATGATATTGTCTTTAAATATTATCAGTTTATAGAAGCAAATTCAGAAGCAGAGTTTGATTCTTACATGAATGAAATGTCAAAAATGAGTTTGTATGATACAGGTGTCACAGCAAAGTATGGTGACAGCCTGCTTACATTATCAACATGTGATTATTCACAAGATGATGGAAGATTTGTAGTAGTAGCTAAAAGAGTTGGGTAACCAAAAGGAGTGTTACAAATGGCTAAAAGTACCAAGAAGAAAAACAGAAGATTAAGAAAACAGATAAGGAAGACAATCGGTGCTCTTTTTATGGCATCTGCGGTTGCGGTTGCAGCTATTCCGGTGCAGGATGTATCCGCATATCCTTTGACGGGAGCGGCAGATGAAAAAGCGGAAACTGTAAAGGTTGCTGTGAAAAGTACGCCATCTACATTAGGAAATGATGCACCGGCATCTGCAGATAAATATGTTAGTACGATTCCAAGAACACGAGATGACTGGGTTAGAGCTGAAGAGCAAATAATATATACATCTGGAGATGGCACATTTCAGTTTGTGTTTATGAGACCAAATAGGAATACTACCAATAAGGTGGCAGTTATACTTGGGTATAATTCGGGTGTATTAATGGAAAGTTCATTAACAATTCCCGAACAATTGGAAGCATATAAGAAGTATACAGATAATACAACAAGAGAAGGTTATTGTCTTGTTAGTAAATTAGATAAATTTCTTCATTATGAAACATTAGTTCATAAAAAAGATGATGACGGAAGGTTGTTATATCGTGTGGTGAACTATGAGAATGAAACTGGGGATCCGGAAGAAAAAGAAATCCATGAAGGTGAATTGTATTACTATGAAGATGGAACAATTGCTTATCGTGTAATGCGTGGAAAAGAAAAAGATCCGGAAACCGGACTTGATACAGATGTACCGCATTATGTTTTTTACCAAGTTGAACCAATTAATGAAGTGCAATATAATCCTTGTTATTATGAACAGAGAAGTAATTGGGAAGATGTTCCTGATACGGATTTATATTATAAAGATGCCGGTGGAAATTATGTTCAAGCAGGAGATGATAGCAACAATTGGAAAATTAATGCTAATGTAGCATATATTGGATCTGAAGTTATTTCGGATGATGGACAAGGTGGATGGAAAGTGGTAGATGATATTAAGACACCTGACCAAGGAATATTTGCGGGCCAAAATAATATAACAAATTTAACAATTGGTAATAATATATTAGGTATCAGTGATTATGCCTTTTATAGCTGTGCCACACTGAAAAATGTATCATTGGCAAATGGACTTCAAACAATTGGAAATGGTGCTTTTGCAGAATGTATCAATATGGAAAATTGCGAAATTGCATCGAATGCTAATATTAAAGCAATCGGAAAAGACGCTTTTTATAATTGCCGTTCTTTAAAATCATTTACCATACCCGTTGGTCTTTTGGCATTGGGAGATAGTTGTTTTGAAAACTGCAGTAATATGACTTCAATTAATCTTGGCGCAGAAGGTGGTGGACAGGTTGCATTAAAAGAACTTGGTAATCATTTATTTAGAGGATGTACCAGACTTGCAAGTGTTGAGTTTCCTGAAAGTTATGAAGAGAGCAATTTGGAAATTGACATGTTCCAGGGATGCAGTTCGCTACAATATGTAAAAATAAATAATTCAGCAGTTAATTTTAGCGTTTTTCATAAAAATGATACTATTGGATATCCGAATTGTAAGGATAATAATTGGGATAGTTTTAAAGCAACTGTGCCGGCATCGTTTTATTTCGAAGGACCGGCAGATTCCAATATTCATGATACAGCTTCAAATAACGAAGTGGCATTTAAGTATTTGAATGAAGATTTATATGAATTAATAAAAGAGGAAGAGGGAACAGGTGGTACGGGACCGAATGGTGGAGTGGAAGTTACGTATCAAGTCAATAGTAGAAATGAACTTGTAAAATTCTGGGTAGAAAAAAATGGGGAGCCAGATAATGTAACTATACCGGAAACTATTGGACCATATGGTATTTCGGCTATCGGTGAAGGAAGTTTTAACGATACATGTTCATTGAAAAAAATAACAATTCCGGCGTCGGTAAATGCTATTGGGACAAATGCATTTAAAGGTTGCCATAATTTGAGAACTGTAATTTTTACAGATGCGACTCAAATTCAATCAATTGGAGAAAATGCATTTAGAACGCAAGAAGTGTCATGTGAAGATCATTCAAAGGTGTTGAATAACCCGGATACAGCAATGAAAGACAGTCCATCTTTGACATTCGTGGGAGCTATGATAAATAATGATGGGAATGATACGGTTCCGTTTATTTATGCAATGAATGGCATAAGCAATATTAATAATGCAAATCAAGAAAAAGTATGGATTACATGTCATAGTGGGTGGCCAACCAATCTTGAAGTACAATATCATTATGATCCTATCTCGAATACAGGAGAAGCTCAACTGATAGGTTATCCTAGATATGCAATGATTAAGGATGAGGCCAGTGCAAAAAAATGGGTTTTAAGTTTACCGTATGTAATAGATAGTAAAGATCCTAACACAGGTAAACAGTTAGGTAATTATGATTTGTATTGTTCTATGGTGACTAAAGCAACAAAATACTATCAGGCAACAGATGAAGAAAAGAAAAATATGAAACAACCCACAGAAAATGAAATGGCGATTGTAAATTCTACATTAAATGTGGTTGTTCCATCCAGTGTTGATAGTATAAAACCTGGTTTGTTTTCCGGCTATGTAGTTGATGCAGATGGAGAAAAAGTTGATAAAGACGGAAATGCCGATATTGACGGCAGTGCTACTTGGGATAAAGTAAATAATTATGCGGAAGCAGGTAGTGAAACGTTAAATAAATCAATACCTGATACCGACATCCAAAGGATTATATTAAATGGTGTAAACGAAATAGAACCATATTCGTTTAAAAATTGTACTTCATTAGAAGAAGCTTCTATTATAGGAGCTACTTATATTGATGAGTATGCATTTGATGGATTAGATGATGATGATGACTTTACACCTTCATCGGGAAATCCTACGACTATGCAGCTCCAGACAGTAACACTGGGAACAAACCTTACCGATACGGGAAGACGTCCGTTTAGAGGATGCGAGTTGTTAACAAATATTACTTGTCTTGATTCGGATTTTGTATATACAAATGGTGTTTTATACAGAAATACAGGAAATGGTATAGAAATAGTAGAATGTTTGGAAAGCCGAGGAAAGCAGATTGGTTCTTTCTCTGTTGGACCCGAAGAACTTGTAAATGTGACATCTATAAAGGAAGAGGCATTTGCTGATTGTGATGAAATAGGAAAAATTGATTTATCTACTACATCAATAAGCGTGGTACCGGAAGGTTGTTTCGCAGAAACAGATACTTTGAATTCAGTAGTATTACCGGATTCTGTAAAGTCAATTGAATCAGATGCTTTTTCAGATAGTAAGGTTAGATTAATTACAATTCCGGGTACACAATCCTATATTGCACAGGATGCATTTATGTATGGTAACTGGGTTACACAGCCAAGTGATAGAGAAAAGGATCCGGGCAATACAGGACAGCATACCATCATTTTTGAGTGTGTGGAAGGAACAACTGCTGACAGATATGCACAGGAATATTGGTATATTAATCCGGAATATGGACGTGTTTATTTAGAACATACTGTTTACTTCTGGGATTATCCGAATTATCCGGATACAAGTACCAAAGAGATATTCCATAAAGTGAAAGTGAAAGATGGTGAAGATGCAGTACCACCTACCACCACACCTTCCCATGAAGGTCATCCGTTTACCAGATGGACAGATTACACCAATATTTCCAGAGATACGGATGTATACCCTGTATTCGGTGCCAATACATACAAGGTTGAATTCAGAGACTATGATGGTTCGTTAATCGGAGAAGTGCAGTTCGTCGAAGAAGGCAGAAGTGCAACAGTTCCGGCTGACCCTGTAAGAGAAGGTTATACCTTTGATAAATGGTCTATGGACTGGAATAATGTAACAGAAGACAGAGTAATTGTGGCAATGTACATTGATAATTCCGGTGATTCAAGCAGACATACGGTTACTTTCTATGATTATGACGGAACTACCATATTAAGTCAGCAGTCGGTAAATCACGGAGAGTCCGCTGTAGAACCTAAATCGCCTACAAGGAATGGATATAAGTTTGTAGGTTGGGTACCTGCTACGTTCTCTAATGTAGAAAAAGACTTAAATATTGTTGCTAGTTATGAAAAATATGACGCTTCTAAGGACAAAGACGGAGACGGCAAGGAAGATGATGATGACGATAAAGATAAAGACAAAGATGCAAAAGCCACGCCAACACCTTCCGTTAAAAAATACACGGTTTCCGTATCCGGTGGTAGCGGTAGCGGAAGCTATGCAGCAGGCGATATCGTAGCAATCAATGCGTACTTTAGAGGAGAGGGACAGAGCTTTGACAAGTGGACGACCTCTACTGCGGGAGTAGGATTTGCTAATAACTTAGCATCCTCTACAACATTTACCATGCCGGCTACCAATGTGGCAGTTACGGCTACCTATAAGGTTGGCGGTGGCAGCACAGCAGGCGGTTCGTCAAGCGCAGGTACAAGCGGCGGTAGCAGTTCAAGTTCGGGAACAACCAATAATAATGGTTCTTCCGTACAGATTACCAAACCGGGTATTTCCAATACAGGACTGGCAGGTGCGACGGTAAGCGGTGCAACCGATAACTTTATCGTAAAAGTTACTGAAGATCAGAATGCGACAAATGCAGTGGTAACTGCTCTGCAGACCAGATTTGGTGATATCAGCAGAATCAAATATTGGCCGGTTGACATCAGTTTATATGATTCTACCGGAAGAACTAAGATCGCAGATACATCAGGTATTTCCGTAAATCTGACCTTACCCATTCCGGATGACTTTATCCAGTATGCGGGTAATAATAAGGTGGCAGCTGTATCCGGCGGTGTGCTGGAAGATTTGAACACCAGATTTACAACAGTTGACGGTGTGCCTTGCGTGAACTTTACGGCATCCCATTTCTCACCTTATGTAATTTATGTGGATACGGCAAACCTTACTGCGGCAACAATTGATACGACGCCTAAGACAGGGGATCCCATTCATCCGAAGTGGTTCTTGTCTATCGGTATGGCATGTATTTCACTGATTTTGTTCTTTAAACGGGATAAAGCAGGTATGCCTGCTAAAACAGCATAGGAGACCCTATGAATAAAAGAATAGCCAAGTGCTTGAGTGCGCTGCTGCTTGCTGCGGCAGTAGCAGTCACTCAGGTACCTGTATCAGATGTAGAAGCAGTAAGCGCTACATCTGATTTTCAAATGGACGGAACTAAATTATTAAAATATGCAGGCACGGCAGAAGTCGTGTCTATTCCTGATGGTATCAAAGAAATTGGAGAAGATGCATTTTCCGGAAACGATAACCTGATTAAGGTCACCGTAGGCGGCGATGTGGAAAAAATCGGATACCGTGCTTTTGCAGAGTGTGATAATTTACGGACCATTGAAGTGGGTGATACAGTTACGGATATTGAAACAGCGGCATTTAGCAATAATCCTGCGTTACATAATGTATCCCTTGGCGCAAATGTAAAAAATATAGGAAGCGGTGTGTTTGCGGGTGACAGTAATCTTTCGCAGCTTACTGTATCAAAAGATAATACCTATCTGCTGTACAGTGACGGCGTTCTTTACGATGATGAACAAACCGTTATTTATGCGCTTTTGCCGAATTATGAGAAGCCCGTGTTTAATCTGCCGGCTACAGTGGAAGAAATTACGGCATATGCATTTTGGGGAAATCCCTACCTTGAGCATGTGAAAATTGACAGTGCACTTAAAAATATATCAGCATATGCGTTTTCCAATTGTATGAAATTAAAAGAAGTGACAATTCCCCTTGCTGTACACACAATTGAAGTAAAAGCTTTTGAGGATTGTGTGAATCTGCAGAAGGTAAATCTGCCGGATTCCATTACGATGATCCATGATACCGCCTTTGACGGCTGTTCGCAGGTAGAGTTTGAAGCAACGCCGGGGACCTATGCGGCTGAGTTTGCGGCATCCAGAAAGGCATCTGAAGTAGAAGATGTGGAATATCAGGATGTGCTTGATTCAGAGGTGCTTTCTTCTGATAATGCTGACACAGTACAGGATTCTAAAGAAGAGGACGATACAGAAGAAGAGGATAATCCGGAGCCTACGCAGACACCCATATCCACCAATACCGTTACGGGAAGCTACAGTAGTGAAAGATTGCTTGGTCAGTCAAGTATTGTGGCAGGAAGAGCAGTTATTTTCATAGACAACGGAAGTATGTCTGTGGCAAGCGGTGTAAATACAAATCAAACCGGTACCTCATCAGAAAATGGAAACGGTGGTAACAGTACAATCGACAATATTCTTTCAGAAAGTGCTGAAAAAGGAAAAGATTTCCCGAAGTATACCATTATAAATGATAAGATTGCCACACAGGCATATTATCAGGATGAGGAACTTACGGAATATGAGATAGAAGAAGGAATGAAAGAAATTGGCGATTTTGCCTTTGCAAGAACCGGTCTTCATGCGATAGATATTCCGGAAAATGTAGAAAAAATCGGATATGCGGCATTTTATCATTGTGATTCGTTATCCGATGTCACAATTCCCGACGGGGTAAAGACAATAGAAGCAAATGCTTTTAATAATACACCATGGCTTATGCGCCAGTTGCAGAGTAATACCTTTGTGATTGTGGGTGATGGTATTCTCTTAGCATACAGTGGTTCAGACAGTGTAGTCACAATTCCCGAAGGTGTGAAGCAGATTGGGGCGGAAGTATTTAAGGATCATATGGGAATTACGGCAGTAAACATACCCGATTCTGTTACCGTAATCGGAGAGGCAGCTTTCTGTGGATGTAAGAATTTAAAGACAATAAATGGTGGAAATCAACTGATAAAAGTAGAAGACAGGGCATTTCAGGGATGTCCGTTGTCGCAAGTAGTGATTCCGGCATCCATGCAGGAAATTGGTCTGGCAGCGTATGATATTGAAGGCGGTACAGATACGGTTGTATTTGAAGGGAATGTAATTCCAAAACTTGTGATGGGAGATGAGTCAGGCAGATTGTCAAACACAGAAGCCAGGACCTATGTTTTCGGAGAGTGTAAGCGGGCAATTGTTCCCACATCGGCATCGTTCAGTGAAGGATGTGTTTTAGATAAAGATACTTATGGTTTCAAAGGAATTGTTTGCGATGACTTTGGCATTACATTAATGGACTTAACACAAGGTGTGCAGGCAAAAGCGCAAAGCGGAGTTACAGTTGTCATAGACAGTGAAGTGATTTCTTCAGACAAAGAAAATATAATGGCTACCCTTCCCGGAAATAGTGGTGCATATGTACTTACGATTAAAGACTCCGATGAAGCGGCAGATAAGATTGCTCAAAGCTACGCAGAATTATACGGCGGAAGCAGACCTAATGCATTATACGGATTTGATATTGAATTATATGAAGGTGGTGGCGAAATTCCCATAACAAAGCTTGGTAAGCAGTATATTACAGTCTTAATACCAAAGCCTGCAGGCAGTGCGGATGGTTTACATATGGTAACGCTGGATGCGGACGGACAGCTTGAATCTGTAGATTTTCAGATTGTTAACTTGGAAGACGGAGATTATATCCAGTTTACTACCAGCCATTTTTCACCTTATGGTATTTATAAAAATGAGGGCACAAACAGGCAGATGATTTTAAGTGATGGAAGTATTTATGTCGGTGCATCAGAAAATAAAGATATAACACCGGATACCGGAGATTTCGTTCATCCAAAGTGGGTGCTGGCAATCGGACTTTTCGCAGCAGCAATTGCAATGTTTTTTTATAGTTTTGGAAGAAATAAGAGAAAAATAAAATAAAGAAACAAAAAAACACTCCCGGCATATGATAATCAAAAAGCCGGGAGTGTTTTATGTTTCGTGTCAGAAATCAAGTGGGCTGTACGAAAGAGATTTTAAAGACTTGCGGAAAAGAAGCAGTGACAATCGCGATGCTTGATACAGGAATAGCAAAGCATCCCGATTTTGATAATAGAATTATTGCATTTAAAGATTTTGTAAATAAAAAGACAGAAATTTATGATGACAGCGGACATGGGACACATGTTGCAGGATGCATGTGCGGAAGTGGGAAAGTTTCCAATGGAAAATACGCGGGAATTAACCCTTACGGGACTCTTGTTGTAGGTAAGGTATTAGATAGCAAGGGTGACGGTATGATTGAAAATATGATAGATGGAATTGACTGGATACTGGAAAACAGAGTAGTTTATAATATCCGGATATTAAACATTTCTATCGGCATGGGGGAGTGTAGTGATCCCCAGAGAATGAGAAGACTACTTGCCAAAGTGGACGAGGCATGGGAGAGTGGACTGGTTGTTGTCTGCGCGGCAGGAAATTCAGGACCGAAGCCTATGAGTCTATCGCCCATCGGAGCACAGAAAAAGGTAATAACGGTAGGCTGTCATGAAGGCGGATATTTTGGAAATAAGAAAAATTTGTGTGAAAATTACTCGGGAAGAGGTCCAAGCTTGTATGAAATGAAAAAACCGGATCTTGTGGCACCGGGGACGGACATTATTTCCTGCAATGCTTTTTTTAAAATAAATAGAAAAGATTATATAAATCCTTATGTAGCCAAAAGCGGCACATCTATGGCCACCCCTGTCGTATCCGGAGCAGTGGCACTTCTGTTACAAAAATTCCCGTGGTATACGAACGAGCAGGTAAAGAGAAAACTACAATATACGGCAAAAGATTTAAAAGAACCTTGGAATAAACAGGGGTTTGGTATGTTGCAGATAAATTCCTTATTGACATAATATGGATGATTGTATACAATTATACAGAAAGACGATTTGGATGTACAGGAGGAATATAAGATGGTCCAAGGGAATAATATTTTTGAAGAAAGACCGGTAACACTGAATGCGAAAAATAATCTTTTAGAAATAGAAGAACATATGTATATTTTGGATGACGTAGAAAAGCCTAATGTATTCAGAAACATGTTCCCCTATTCGGAAGTGCCGAAGATACCTTTTAATGATAGAATTGTACCTCATAATATGCCGAAGGATATCTGGATTACAGATACCACATTTAGAGATGGTCAGCAGTCAAGAGCACCTTATACCACAGAGCAGATTGTGAAGATTTATGATTATCTTCACAGACTTGGCGGTCCAAACGGTATGATCCGTGCCAGCGAATTTTTTCTTTACAGCAAGAAAGACAGGGATGCTGTTTATAAATGTATGGAAAGAGGATATCAGTTCCCTGAGGTAACCAGTTGGATCCGTGCAAGCAAAGAAGATTTTAAACTGGTAAAAGAAATCGGAATGAAGGAAACCGGTATTTTGGTAAGTTGTTCCGACTATCATATTTTCCTGAAACTTAAGATGACAAGAAGACAGGCTATGGAGCATTATTTAAGCGTTGTAAAAGAATGTTTAAATGAAGGCATCAGTGTAAGATGTCACTTGGAAGATATTACAAGAGCTGATATTTACGGCTATGTAGTTCCTTTCTGTCTTGAACTGATGAAGTTGATGGATGAATATAAAATTCCGATTAAAGTCAGAGCCTGCGATACCATGGGATATGGTGTGAATTATCCCGGTGCGGTTATCCCCAGAAGTGTACAGGGGATTATTTATGCACTTCATACCCATGCAGGTGTGCCCCATGAACTCATTGAATGGCATGGACATAATGATTTCTATAAAGCAGTTGTTAATTCCACAACAGCGTGGCTGTATGGTTGTTCCGGTATCAATACTTCCTTATTCGGTATCGGGGAGAGAACAGGTAATACGCCTCTTGAAGCAATGGTGTTTGAATATGCACAGCTAAAGGGTGATTTGAACGGTATGGATACTACTGTAATTACAGAACTGGCTGAATATTATGAGAGAGAAATTGGTTATCATATTCCTGACAGGACACCTTTTGTGGGAAAGAATTTCAACGTGACAAGAGCAGGTATTCATGCAGACGGTTTACTGAAAAATGAAGAGATCTATAATATTTTTGATACAGAAAAATTCTTAAACAGACCTGTTTTATGCGCGGTAAGTAATACATCCGGACTTGCAGGTATCGCACACTGGATTAATACTTATTTCCGTTTAAAAGATGAAAAACAGTTAGACAAGACCAGCCCTGTTGTTGCAGAAGTTAAGAAGTGGGTTGATAAACAGTATGAAGAAGGACGTGTAACTGTTATTACCGATGCAGAGTTGATTGAGCAGATTGCAATTGTATGTAAAATCTTAAATACAACAATCGGTTAAGATAGGAAAACGACGTTTTGGAGAAAGGGTCGGCAAGTGAATCATGAAAAACTATGATGTAAAAAATGAAGTGACCGATAAATACTCCTTGCGGGGAAGGGTTTTTAACAGGCTTCGTGAGGATATTCTTAGCGGAAAGTATAAAGAACATGAAGAGTTAAAGGAAGTGGCAATCGGTGAAGAGCTGGGGGTTAGCAGAACACCGGTCAGGGAAGCATTCAGACAGCTTGAGTTGGAAGGGCTCATACAGATTGTGCCGAACAAGGGGGCTTATGTAACAGGTATTACCGCTAAGGATGTAAAGGATATTTATATGATCCGTTCTTCTTTAGAGGGAATGTGTGCCAGACTTGTGACGGAAAACATTACTGATGAACAACTGGAGGAACTGGAAGAAAATGTGTATCTGGCAAGTTACCATGCTGCGAAAGGACATATGGAGCAGATGGCAGAGTTAGATACCAGATTTCATCATATTTTATACGAAGCATGTGATTCAAAAATGCTTCAGAACTTACTTGAAGACTTTCATCAATATGTTATGCGCGTGAGAAGAAAAACACTTTCCACAAAAGAGCGTGGAATTGCTTCTAACGAAGAACATAAACTGATTATGGAAGCTATTAAATCGAAAAATGCAGATGAAGCAGAGCGTCTTGCCAATATGCATATGAACAATGCGTTTGATAACATTGTAAAGAACGGATTATACGATATCTATAAATAATGAAAGGAATAAGTTACCGTGGAAAAGATTAAGATGACAACTCCCCTTGTTGAAATGGATGGAGACGAAATGACCAGAATTCTCTGGAAAATGATTAAAGATGAGCTATTACTGCCGTATATTGATTTAAAGACAGAATATTATGATCTTGGTCTTGAGTACCGCAACGAAACCAATGATCAGGTTACTATCGACAGTGCAGAAGCAACAAAGAAATACGGGGTTGCAGTTAAGTGCGCAACCATTACACCAAATGCGGCAAGAATGACAGAGTATAACTTGAAAGAAATGTGGAAGAGTCCCAATGGGACAATCCGTGCAGCACTTGACGGAACCGTATTTAGGGCTCCCATTATTGTAAAAGGGATAGAACCTTGTGTAAAGAATTGGAAGAAGCCCATTACCCTTGCCCGTCATGCTTACGGTGATGTATATAAAAATACGGAGATTAAGGTACCGGGAGCCGGAAAAGCAGAACTTGTATTTACAGCAGAGGACGGAACACAGACCAGGGAATTAATCCATAATTTCACAGGAAGCGGTATTATTCAGGGAATACATAATACGGACAAGTCCATTACCAGTTTTGCAAAGGCATGCTTCAATTATGCCCTTGATACAAAACAGGATTTATGGTTTGCCACAAAAGATACCATTTCCAAGAAATATGACCATAATTTCAAGGATATTTTTCAGGAAATCTATGATACAGAATATAAAGAAAAATTTGAAGTTGCAGGCATTGAGTATTTCTATACATTGATTGATGATGCAGTTGCCCGTGTGATGAAGGCAGAAGGCGGATTTATTTGGGCGTGTAAGAACTATGACGGTGATGTAATGAGTGACATGGTTTCATCAGCCTTCGGTTCTCTTGCAATGATGACTTCTGTACTGGTTTCTCCTACAGGTGTATTTGAGTATGAAGCGGCACACGGAACAGTGCAGAGACATTATTACAAGCATTTAAAAGGAGAAGAAACTTCAACCAACTCTGTTGCAACTATTTTTGCATGGACAGGAGCACTGCGTAAGCGTGGTGAACTGGATGGAAATAAAGAGTTGATGGATTTTGCAGATAAATTGGAAAAAGCAACCCTGCAGACCATTGAAGAAGGTAAGATGACAAAAGACCTTGCGCTGATTACCTCTCTTGAGAACGTAACCGTGCTTAACAGTGAAGGATTTATTAAAGCGATCAGAGATACCTTTGACAGCCTTTCATAAGGAAAATAACGCTGGAGACCTATGAGGTTTCCAGCGTTTCCCATTTTTCGTATAATTTTTCTAATTTCGAAGTAATCTGTTCTTTCTCATTTGCTATTTCTTGTAGTTTTACTGAGTTGGTAGCGTTTTCAGGAAGAGCCATCTGTTCATCAAGGTAAGCATCCCTCTCTTCCAATGCAGTAATTTCTTCCTCACATTTTTTTAAATCATTTTCCAGTTTACGCCTTTTGGCTTGCAACTCCTTTTGCGCCTGCCAATCTAATTTGTTCTCAGATAAGGGTTCCTGGTTTGTGACAGTAGGGGTATCTGTCTTTAACAAATTCTGTTCGAGGGTTTCTTTTTTTTCAAGATAATAATCATAATTACCCAGATAACCGATTAACTGTCCGTTTGTTAAATCAAGAATACGGCTTGCAGTACGGTTGATAAAGTAACGGTCATGGGAAACGTAAAGAACGGTTCCTTCATATGCGTTGATGGCGTCCTCCAAGATTTCCTTGGACATTATGTCAAGGTGATTGGTAGGCTCGTCCAAAATAAGGAAATTGGACTCAGAGAGCATCAACTTTGCAAGGGAAACACGTCCCCGCTCGCCGCCGCTTAAATTCTTAATTTGCTTAAATACATCATCTCCCGTAAAGAGGAAAGCAGCAAGGGTATTCCGGATTTCTGTATTGTTTAGGGTAGGATATTCATCAGATATTTCATCAAACAATGTTTTGTCAGGATGAAGTACATGGTGCTCCTGATCATAATAACCGATGTTTACATTGCTTCCCAAGGTGATTTTTCCACAGTCGGCAGGAAGCAGGTTGTTAATGATTTTTAATATTGTTGTTTTGCCGGTGCCGTTATCGCCAATAATGGCAACATGTTCCCCACGTTTGATGTCCATATCTAAATTTTTAAATAAGGATAGGGAATCAAAAGATTTCGACAAATTTTCTATATGTAACACATCATTTCCACTTTGATATTTGGGAACCAGCGTCATATGAATTTCGCTTTTTGCTTCCGTAGGCTTTTCCAAAACTTCAATTTTATCCAGTGCTTTTACACGGCTTTCCGCACGTTTAATAGATTTTTCACGGTTGAAGGAACGGAGTTTTTCAATTACGTCTTCCTGATGCTTGATTTCCCGCTGTTGATTTAAGTAGGCATTCAAAGCAGCCGTGCGTAATTGTTCTTTTTTAACGGCATAGTCAGAATAATTTCCCTGAAATACAGTGGCTTTAGTTTGATCAATTTCAATTACTTTATTGGCAATACGGTCAAGGAAATAACGGTCGTGAGATACAATAATCACAGCACCTTTATAATTCAAAAGATAGGTTTCCAGCCATGTGATTGAGTTTAAATCCAAGTGGTTGGTAGGCTCATCCAAAATAATCAAATCCGGTTTTTGGAGCAAAAGTTTACCCAGTGCCACGCGGGTTTTTTGACCACCGGAAAGGGTAGATATGGATTTTGAAAACTCTTCTTCCATAAATCCAAGACCTTTTAAGACACCGGTCAATTCGCTTTTATACGCGTAGCCGTTTGCAAGTTCAAAAGCCTGTGTAAGACGCGTGTAACTTTCCATAAGTCTGGCAAGTTCATCACCGTCTTTCCCTTTCATGGAAACTTCCGTTTCACGAATTTGTTTTTCAAGTGCAATGATGTCAGCCTTTACACTGAGAAGTTCATCGTAAATAGTATTATCACTGTTTACAGCCTGGTTTTGGGCAAGGTAACCCATAGTCTTTCCTTTTGATAAAGTTACGATGCCGTCATCGGCATTAAGTTCACCCACGATAATGCGAAGAAGAGTGGTTTTTCCAACGCCGTTAATACCTACAATGGCAGCTTTATCATAATCTTCAATATGAAAAGAAATATCTTTTAATATAGATTTTTCATGAAATGCTTTTGATACATTTTGACAAGATAAAATCATAATTATTCACCCTTAAAAAATCATTCTTTTTTCAGTTTACAAGCATGAAAACAGAATGTCAATTGATTGACATTAATTTAACAGTGTTATATCATATAAATGTATAAAATGAAAAACAAACGGCGCAGTGCGGCGTTGTAAGGGGTAATAAAATGGAAGGTAAAGAAATCTCACAGGCGGTGATTGGCAGACTGCCAAGATACTTCAGATATTTAGGGGAGTTAAAAGACGAAGGAATTGAAAGAATTTCTTCACAGGAACTGAGTGATATCATGAAAGTAACTGCTTCCCAAATCAGACAGGACTTTAATAATTTTGGTGGTTTCGGACAGCAGGGATACGGATATAAAGTTGAATATTTATATGAAGAAATTGGAAAAATACTGGGGCTTGATAAAAAACACAATTTGATTATTGTAGGAGCAGGTAATTTGGGACAGGCACTTGCAAATTATATGAACTTTGAGAGACGTGGTTTTTTGTTTAAAGGCATATTTGACAATAATCCAGCATTACATGGGAAGAAAATCCGTGATATGGAGGTAAAGCCTATGGAGGAATTGCAGGAGTTTGTCAGGGAGAATGATATTGATATTGCTGTACTTACTATTCCTAAAACCAGTGCGGTTGCAGTTGCAGAGCAGTTAGTTAAGGATGGGATTAAGGGCTTTTGGAATTTTGCACATGTAGATTTGAACGTACCTAAAAGAATTCAGGTTGAAAATGTACATTTATCAGATAGTTTAATGAAGCTTACTTATAACATTAACCGATATGAAGAGGAAAATAATGTACAGTAGATAGGGGGAAGACGATGTCAAAATCGGATGAGGTTTTTAAAGAAGTCATAAATAAGAAAAAAATTCCTATATTGACATTAGATAATAAATGGCATAAACTCTTCACGCAAAAGAAACCAAACAGACAAGTTTTGAAACTTGAAGAAGAGTTGAATGAACTGTTAAAGTTACAAGGGAAAGCCAATCAGGATATTAAAAATATAAAAAAATTAAAAAAGAAACTGATGGCAGAAATTGTAGAAAATGCTGATAGTGCTTCAAGTGGAAAAGACAAAAAGGCACAGGAGAAGCAGGACGAAAACAAGCGGTTAATTAATGAATGTAATGAAAAGATAGAAGAATGTGAAGACATTTTGCTTGAATTGCCGGCACAGATAGATGAGGTTAATAAGAAACTGATGTTATTAACCATGGAAATTTGTTATGAGACGTTAAAGAAGAATAAGAAAGAAATTGATGAAACCACAGAATGGATTACAAGAATAAGGGTGGAATTAAAAGAGCGTCTGATTCAAAAACAAGAACAGGAATATATGAATCAGGAGTTATATTCTTATATGCACGATATATTCGGAGCAGATGTAATTGATATGTTTGATGTACAATATTTAAAAAAGGATGACTAGAGAGTCCGTAATACGGACTCTTTGTTATTAAAAGCTGTGAGGTGTTCTTATGCAATACGTGGTATCATCCGATGAAATGAAATATTATGACAATTACACCATAAATGAAATCGGCATTCCGTCGCTTTTGCTGATGGAACGTGCCGCAATAGAGATGGCAAGGGTAATATTAGAAGAATCCTCTAAGGAGGATGAAGTTGTTGTGTTTGCAGGATGTGGGAATAACGGCGGAGATGCGCTTGCAATAGGCAGAATTTTGACCGAAAGAGGAATGCAAGTGACCTTTTACATGCCGGGAGACAAAACAAAGGTTAGTATAGAAACAAATAAGCAGATAGAGATTCTTGAAAATATAGGGTTTTCCATTCTTAGCAAATTGCCCGAAAAGGAATATGATATTATGATAGACGGTTTATTCGGAATCGGCTTATCAAGGAGCGTGACAGGTGTTTATGCGCGGGCTATTGAAGAAATGAATACATTAAAAGAAAAGAAGGGAAAGATTTTTTCGGTGGATATTCCATCCGGAGTATGTGCAGATACCGGCAAAGTGTTGGGATGTGCCGTGAGAGCAGATGTGACAGTTTCCTTTGAGTTTGCCAAGATAGGTCATTACTTATATCCGGGGAAAGAATTGACAGGAAAACTTAAGGTGTGTAATATTGGGATTACCCATAAGGCTTTTGCACAGAAAAAGCCGTCTTTTATAACTGCAGATGCAGAAGATTTAAAGAGATGGTTACCAAGGAGAGCATCTGACGGGAATAAAGGAACCTTTGGAAAAGTACTTTTATTTGCAGGAAATAAAGAAATGTGTGGCGCTGCTATTTTGTGTGGAAAGGCTGTCTTATCATCCGGCGCAGGGATGCTTAAAATAATTGCACCGGAAGAAAATAAGGAAACGTTATATAAAGTATTGCCGGAAGCAATGCTTTGTGTATATGAAAATGAACCCGAAAGGGATAAATTGCTCGCAGCGGTTTCATGGGCAGATGTGCTTGTTGCGGGACCGGGAATCGGGAAAAATAATATTTCTTCAGAAATTTTAGAAATATTATTGGAGAACGGAAGTAAGCCTTTTGTGTTAGATGCTGATGCACTAAATCTGATAGCTGAAAATGAAAGACTGATAAAAGAGCTTGTTTCTTATGAGAAAAATAAAATCATTATGACGCCCCATCCGGGAGAATTTGTCAGATTAGCCAATGTCACAATGGATGAGTATAAATCTGATGTCAAAAAGCATGTCAAGAGTCTTGCCGAAAGATACGGCTGTGTGATGGTAGGAAAAGATGCATCTACAATCGTGGCAGAGCAAGGTGAAGATACGATGTATATAAATCACATCGGAAATGATGGTATGGCTGTTGCCGGAAGCGGAGATGTCCTTGCCGGTATCATCGGCGGTCTCGCAGCACAAGGACTTACCGGTTTTCAGGCTGCAAAATGCGGAGTGCTACTGCATGCAGCTGCCGGAGATAAAGCGGCAGAGACAAAAAGCCGATATGGAATGATGACTTCGGATATTTTAGACGGACTATTTGATATATTAGGCGAGATGGAAGAAAAGAGGAATTAATCAATGGAAAGACATAAAAGGGTTTATGCACATATTGATTTGGATGCTGTAAAAGAAAATATAGTTAATATGAAAAAAAATATTGCTGAAGAGACGAAAATCATTGCTGTAATAAAAGCGGATGCTTATGGGCATGGTGCGGTACCGATAGCAAAAGAACTGGAAGAGATGGATTTTTTATTTGGTTTCGCGGTTGCTACGGCAGAGGAAGCTATGGAGCTTCGCGTTGCAGGAATCCAAAAGCCAATATTAATTTTGGGATATACATTTCCGGGATGTTACGAAGAATTGATTGCACAAGATGTGAGAATAACTGTATTTCGAAGAGACACCTTAAAAGAACTATCAGAGGCGGTAAAACATTTGAAACAAAAAGGTGTGTATCGTAAAGCACTTGTTCATATCAAAGTTGATACAGGTATGAGTCGTATCGGTATTTTACCTGATGAAAATGGCATGATGTTTATCAAAGAGGCGTATGAGACAGAAGGCATAGAGGTAGAAGGGATTTTCACGCATTTTGCAAGAGGTGATGAAAAAGATAAAACTTTTACAAATAAGCAGCTTCATACATTTAAAGAATTTGTTATGAAGGCAGAGAACACTATTAAAAAACAAATTCCGATTAAACACTGCTCACACAGTGCAGGAATTATTGAAATTCCTGAGGCAAATATGGACGTAGTGCGTGCCGGAATTGCTTTGTATGGTATTATGCCGTCTGATGAGGTGAACAGGGATATTGTTGCACTTAAACCGGTCTTGTCGCTGTATAGCCATATTGTATATTGTAAGGAAATAAAGCCCGGTACGCCGGTTAGTTATGGTGGTACTTACGTTGCTGATAAAACTGTGCGTGTGGCGACAATTCCGGTTGGTTATGGAGATGGTTATCCAAGAGCACTTTCTAATATCGGATATGTTCTTATTTGTGGAAAAAAAGCGCCCATAATTGGAAGAGTTTGTATGGATCAGTTTATGGTGGATGTGACAGATATTCAGGAAGCAAAGGAAGGGGAACGCGTTACGCTGATAGGAAGAGATGGTGGCGAATGCATTACAATGGAGAGACTTGGTGAATTATCAGGCAGATTCCATTATGAATTAGCATGTGATTTAGGAAAAAGAGTACCCAGAGTGTTTGACAAAGACGGAAATTTTTATAAGGATTTTTAGAGCCTTTTGAATACCTTCTGACAATACGGTTATACTACATTTTGAGAAGAACGGAAAACAAAAGTTTTTCGATGACTGATATCCTGTTGGAATGAAGGGTGTGTGAAAAATGAAAAGAGGGGATATATACTATGCGGACTTACGTCCTGTTATCGGCTCCGAACAAGGCGGTATCAGACCGGTATTAATTGTACAAAATGATGTTGGAAACAGACATAGTCCTACTGTTATATGTGCAGCCATTACCTCAAAGATGAATAAAGCAAAATTACCTACGCATATTGAACTGAGTGCGGGAAAATATGATATGGAAAAAGATTCTGTTATTTTATTGGAACAACTTAGAACCATCGACAAAAAACGGTTAAAAGATAAAGTGTGCCATTTGGATGATGAAATCATGGAAAAAGTAAATATAGGGCTTAAAATCAGTCTGGAGCTTACTACATAAAGTGGCGTTAACTTGACGTATAAGCCGGGAAATGATATATTTTAGATTGGTGTTTTTTTGAAAAATATGCAATAAGATAAAGGAGATATCAAAATGGACGAAAGTGGGCCTACGGCCGGGTATATAATTTTTTTCTTGTTAATACTTACAGACATATTATTTTATGGTTTTGGAGCGGCAGTCAGAGAACTGAGTGTGAAGGAACTGTCCGAAGCAGCGGATGCAGGCAATAAAAAAGCATTCAGAATACATGAGATTGCAATTAGACCGAATAAGTATGTAAATACATTACAACTGATTGTGACTCTCCTTAATTTGGTAATGGGTGGAATTTTATTTAACAGTTTCCAATTTGAAGGTCTGACGCTTGTTTTGGCAGTTGTATTGATGCTGTACATAATATTGACGTTAGGTATTTTGTTGCCGAAAAAATTAGGAACCCGATATGCAAAAAAGTGGGCGTATGCATGTGTGAATCCTGTATATTATATTGTGACTGTAGCTACCCCTATTACATGGGTTGTGCTTATGACGTGTAAGGCCGTGCTAATGATGTTTGGAATCCGGGGTGATGAAGATACTGAGGATGTCACGGAAGAAGAAATCATTTCAATGGTAAATGAGGGGCAGGAACAAGGTGTTTTACTGGCGACGGAAGCAGAAATGATTACCAATATTTTTGAATTTGGTGATAAAGAAGCACAGGATATTATGACGCATCGCAAAAATATACTGGCAATAGATAAAAACATTACTCTCCAGGAAGCATTGGATTATATGCTTAGCGAAAGCAAAAGCCGTTTTCCGGTGTATGATGAAAATATAGATAATATTATCGGCATTTTACATTTCAGGGATGCTATGCGTGCACACGCGGACCGTGCAAATCTTACGAAAACAATCGGAGAAACAGACGGGCTTGTCAGAGAGGCGATGTTTATCCCGGAAACCAAGAATATTGATGATTTGTTTAAAACCATGCAACAAAATAAGACGCACATGGTAATTGTTGTGGATGAATACGGACAAACATCGGGCATTCTTGCCATGGAAGATATCTTAGAAGAAATAGTCGGTAATATTATGGATGAGTATGATGAGGAAGAGGAATATATAGAAGAGACCGGAAATGCAGATGAATATATTATTGATGGTATTACACCTCTTGAAGAACTGGAAGAGTGCTTTAACATATCATTTGATGAGGAAGAGTTTGATACTTTAAACGGTTTCTTGATTTCAAAACTGGATAAAATACCGCAGGAAGATGACGAGCAGTTTGCCGTTATTGTAGGAGAATATGAGTTTAAAATACTTTCTGTGGAAAACAGAATGATAAAAAGCGTGCTTGTCACCAAAATTTCCGGAGAGGAAGAAGAGGCAGAGCGTGAATCAGATAAAGAGATAAAAGAACAAGAATAGAAGGAGATAAGAAAGATGTCAGGACATTCAAAATTTGCCAATATTAAACACAAGAAAGAAAAGAACGATGCTGCAAAAGGTAAAATATTTACCATTATCGGAAGAGAAATTGCCGTTGCCGTAAAAGAAGGCGGTCCTGATCCTGCAAACAATTCCAAACTTGCGCAAGTAATTGCAAAGGCGAAAGCAAACAATGTGCCTAATGATACCATTGATAGAGGTATTAAAAAGGCGGCAGGCGATGTGGGCAATGTAAATTATAAATCTGTTACATATGAAGGATACGGACCTAACGGAATTGCAATCATTGTGGATGCACTTACTGATAATCAGAACAGAACAGCTGCCAATGTCAGAAATGCGTTTACAAAAGGAAACGGTAATGTAGGTACACCCGGTTGTGTATCCTTCATGTTTGATAAAAAAGGACAGATGATTATTGATAAGGAAGAATATGAAGGTGATGCCGATGAACTTATGATGGTTGCCCTTGATGCCGGTGCGGAAGATTTTACAGAGGAAGAGGACAGCTTTGAGATTATTACCGATCCGGACGCTTTTGATGAGGTTTTAAAAGCGTTAGAAGAGGCGTCTGTACCTATGGCTTCAGCAGAAGTGACAATGATTCCTCAAAATTATGTAGAACTTACTGATGAGACAGCAATTAAAAATTTAAATAAAATCCTGGATTTGCTTGATGCAGAAGATGATGTGCAGGCGGTATATCATAACTGGGATGAATAATAAGGGGGATAATTATGAGCAAGAATTATCAAAAAGAGACAATTTGCGTACAGTCCGGCTGGCAACCCAAAAAAGGTGAATCCAGAGTGCTTCCCATTTATCAAAGCACTACATTTAAGTATGACACCTCTGAACAGATGGGTAAATTATTTGATTTAGAGGAATCCGGATATTTTTATACCAGATTGCAAAATCCTACCAATGATTATGTGGCACAGAAAATATGTGAGCTTGAAGGCGGTGTAGCTGCAATGCTGACATCCTCCGGTCAGGCAGCAAATTATTATGCTGTGTTTAATATTTGTGAAGCCGGTTCCCATGTGGTGATGTCATCAACCGTGTATGGCGGTACATTTAACTTGCTTACTGTTACTATGAAAAAGATGGGGATTGAATGTACGGTTGTAGATCCGGATGCATCTGTTGAGGAGTTAAATAAAGCGTTTAAAGATAATACAAGATGTGTACTTGCAGAAACTGTTGCAAATCCTGCACTTGTTGTTCTTGATATTGAAAAGTTCGCAAAGGTTGCACATGATCATCAGGTGCCACTTATCATAGACAATACGTTTGCAACCCCGATTAATTGCAATCCATTTGAGTGGGGGGCTGATATTGTTACACATTCTACCACGAAATATATGGATGGGCATGCAATGGCAGTAGGTGGTGCTATTGTTGATTCCGGTAATTTTGATTGGAGCAAGTATCCGGATAAATTCCCGGGACTTTGCAAGCCCGATGATTCTTATCACGGCGTTACGTATGTAGAAAAATTTGGTAAAGGAGCATATATTACAAAAGCAACTGTACAGTTGATGAGGGACTTAGGCTCTATCCAGTCTCCACAGAATGCATTTTTGTTAAATGTCGGCTTGGAAACATTGCCGCTTAGAATGGAACGTCATTGTTCCAATGCACTTCAGGTAGCAGAATATCTTGAAAATCACGAAAAGGTTGCATGGGTAAATTATCCCGGATTAAAGAGCAATAAGTATTATGAACTGGCACAGAAATATATGCCGAAAGGAACTTGCGGCGTTATTTCCTTTGGACTTAAGGGCGGAAGAAGTGCAGCAGAAAGTATGATGGATAAATTGGAACTTGCGGCAATTGTTACGCATGTGGCTGATGCAAGAACCTGCGTGCTTCATCCTGCAAGTCATACACACAGACAGATGACAGATGAACAGCTTACAGAAGCAGGCGTTGCACCTGATTTAATCAGATTTTCTGTTGGTATTGAAAATGTAAATGATATCATTGCCGACTTGGAACATGCACTCAGTTTTGTATAAAGGATTACGGATTTGTCATATTTTAAAGGAAGGTGTTTGCGGATGAAATGGTTTGGGAAAAAGAGAAAAACCGAAACGAAATCAAGCGTCAGTGAGACAACAGAAAGCGTAGCCGCGGATGATTCCGGAGTGAAATATATTGAAAATCCATTGCCGTTACCAAAAAAGCATGTGAATAAAACAATGGCTTTTGATATTGATGGCGGAAAAGATGATTTTGACATTCAGATAAGTGAAAAAGATGATTTTGATGTATAAGGAATGCTTTTTTCGGCATACTATTGAGGACTGAATAATTCAGTCCTCTTTTTTATTCAATTTGACAGTTTTCGGAACGGACAGATTGCGGATAATGAAAAAAGACAGGAAAGGAAAATGGTATGTCAGAAAAAAAGATAGAAGAAGAAAAGCATCGTGATGAAAGAATTGAAGAAACAGGACAGGTGTCTTTGAACAGGGGAGGCAGTAAAATTCATCTGATAACCATTATTGGTGAAATAGAGGGACATGATGTGCTCGGAAGTAATTCTAAAACAACAAAATATGAACATATATTACCACAGCTTGCGGCGATTGAAGACAGCAAAGAGATAGAAGGGGTACTGATTCTTTTAAATACTATGGGAGGTGACGTGGAGGCAGGGCTTGCCATTGCAGAGATGATTGCATCCTTAAGTAAGCCTACGGTTTCTCTTGTGCTTGGTGGAAGTCACTCCATTGGAGTTCCTATTGCAGTCAGCGCGGCGTATTCGTTTATTGTACCTACCGGAACTATGGTAATCCATCCTGTGAGAATGAACGGTATGGTAATCGGTGTTCCCCAGACATTTGACTATTTTAGACAGATTCAAAACAGAATTACAGGGTTTGTATGTAATCACTGTAATATCAGTCAAAACCGTTTTGAAGAGCTGATGATGGAAACAACCGTACTTACCAAAGATGTGGGGACAATTCTTGTAGGAGAAGAGGCTGTGAGGGAAGGTATTATAAATAGTACAGGCGGAATTAGGGAAGCAATGAAAAAATTGCATGAAATGATAGAAAAAGAAAAATCTAACTGATGACAAGAAGGCTCCAAAATGCTATAATATATTGGATTATGTGTATATTTCTAATAGTCTGAAGGGGTTTTTATATGGCACAGACCAAGAAAAACAATGGAAGAGGCAGAAGTACTTCCGGCAGGAAAAGTACCGCGACCTATAGCAGAAAGAGTCAAACATCTAGAAGTACCAGAAACAGTAAACCAATGGATTCTGCAATCAGAAGTGAGATTTGGCTGATTGTACTATTTGCTGTTTCCGTATTTCTGTTTTTGTGTAATTTTGGAGTTGTCGGTGTTGTGGGCGAGACCATCAGTGATATTCTGTTCGGAATTTTTGGTATGACGGCATATGTTATGCCCATAGCATTGTTTGTAATGATTGCTTTTGGCATGGTAAATAGCGGAAATTCCATTGCCGGCAGAAAATTAATAGCAGGAATTGTACTTTTCCTGATTATAGGAATGATTTTTGAATTTTTTACCGCAGTGCCGCAAGGAACAGAAAGTTATAACCTGCTTACCATATATCAGACTTGTAGTAAGGCTCATAACGGTGGAGGTGTCATTGCCGGAAGTCTTGCGTATTTGTGTTATCATTTTATGGGAATGATCGGTACCGTGCTTGTTATGCTTGTGGTGACGGTTATAGCAATCGTTATTTTGACGGAAAAATCATTTGTGTCAGGTGTAAAAGAAGGCGGGAAAAAAGTATATGAGCGTACCAGGGAAGACGCCAGATACAGAAGAGAAAGAGCATCTGTCCGCAGACAGGAATATGAAGAAGCAAGAAGAGTAAAAGAAGAAAAACGACTTCTCCATGAAGAAGAGATAGAGAATGAGAAAATTCTTCGTATGGACAAGAAGATATCAGGTGTTATGTTGGATACGGCACTTGTACGTGAAGAAGAAAAATATAATAAAATAAGAGATGATATTCATGAAATTAATATAGAAGATTTTGATGAACGAATGGAAAATGCGGTTACGGTTTCCGGTGATACATATGAAGAGGATACGTTTGATTTCAGTTCTGTCAGAATACGTGGAGCTTATCAGGCACAAGAGGATGAAGATAATGACAGTCTGTCAGAAATAACGGATACATACAGGGAAGAGTATGAGCAAACAGATGCTTATAGCGAACCGGTAAAACAAGAACCGGTAATTCATAGAGAACATAAAGTTTCGGTTAAAGTACCGGAGAAAACGGAAAAAGTGCAGGAGCAGGTTATAATTCCAAAACCGGAAAACAAGCCGATTAAGAAATATGTATTCCCGCCTCTTAGCAAATTACAAAAAGGCTCCGGCCGTTCAGGTGGCAGTACAGAACGCGAACTCAAAGAAACAGCCAAAAGATTACAGCAGACACTGCAGACGTTTGGCGTTAAGGTTACCATAACAGATATTAGTCAGGGACCCGCTGTTACGCGGTACGAATTACAGCCGGAACAAGGTGTTAAGGTTAGTAAAATCGTAGGTCTGACAGACGATATTAAATTAAATCTTGCAGCAACGGATATCAGAATGGAAGCGCCTATTCCCGGCAAAGCGGCAATCGGTATTGAAGTGCCGAACAAGGAAAATTCAGCAGTTGCCCTCCGTGATTTATTGGAAACAAAAGAGTTTAAAGACTTTCCTTCCAATATTGCTTTTGCAGTAGGTAAGGATATTGCAGGGAAGACAGTGGTGGCAGATATTGCAAAGATGCCGCATATGTTAATTGCAGGAGCGACAGGCAGTGGTAAATCCGTATGTATTAATACATTAATCATGAGCATTTTGTATAAGGCACATCCGGATGATGTAAAGCTGATTATGATTGATCCTAAGGTAGTGGAACTGAGTGTTTATAACGGTATTCCACATCTTCTGATTCCCGTTGTAACAGACCCCAAAAAGGCTGCAGGAGCGTTACATTGGGGTGTTGCAGAAATGACAGACCGCTATCAAAAGTTTGCTGATTTGAATGTCAGGGACTTAAAGGGATATAACCAGAAAGCAGAAGAGATGAAAGCCAAGGGGGACCCTGATGCACCGGCTAAGTTACCTCAGATAGTGATTATAGTAGATGAACTTGCAGACCTTATGATGGTTGCACCGGGTGAAGTGGAGGAATCTATTTGCCGGTTGGCCCAGCTTGCCAGAGCATGTGGTATTCATTTGATTATCGCAACGCAGAGGCCTTCCGTTGATGTTATTACAGGTCTTATTAAGGCAAATATGCCGAGCCGTGTGGCATTTAGTGTTTCAAGCGGTGTAGACTCCAGAACCATTCTGGATATGAACGGCGCTGAAAAGCTGCTTGGTAAAGGGGATATGTTATTTTATCCGCAAGGGTATAGTAAGCCGGCCAGAGTACAAGGTGCTTTTGTCTCTGATAAGGAAGTATCCGATGTTGTTGAATTTTTGAAAAACCAATCATTGGGAAATATTTACAATGAAGATGTACAGGAGAAAATTGCAAGTATCGGTTCACAGAGCTTAGGAAGTGCGGGCGGCAATGACAGTGGCACGGAAAGAGACCAATATTTTGTAGAAGCAGGTAAATTTATTATTGATAAAGATAAAGCATCTATCGGTATGCTTCAAAGAGTTTTCAAAATCGGCTTTAACAGGGCGGCAAGAATCATGGACCAGCTTTGTGAAGCAGGCGTTGTTGGCGAAGAAGAAGGAACCAAACCGAGAAAAGTGCTTATGAGCATGGAACAGTTTGAACAATATATTGATGAGTATCTTTAAAAAAGGAGACTGACTTTATGAAAACAGATATTCAAATTGCACAGGAAGCGGTATTACAGCCCATTACGGAAGTGGCTAAAAGGCTGAATATATCGGAAGATGAACTGGAACTCTACGGCAAATATAAAGCGAAAATTACGGATGAATATTTAAAAAAGATTCAGGATAATCCGGACGGAAAACTAGTGCTTGTAACAGCAATAAATCCCACTCCTGCAGGAGAAGGAAAGACTACCACAAGTGTGGGACTTGGACAAGCGTTTGGAAAACTTGGTAAAAAAGCCGTAATTGCACTTCGTGAGCCTTCATTAGGTCCCTGCTTTGGTGTAAAGGGTGGTGCTGCAGGCGGCGGTTATGCCCAGGTGGTTCCTATGGAAGATTTAAATTTACATTTCACGGGAGATTTTCATGCGATAACATCTGCAAATAATCTGCTGGCAGCAATGCTTGATAATCATATTCAGCAAGGAAATGCATTACAAATAGATACAAGGCAGGTTGTATGGAAAAGATGTCTTGATATGAATGACAGGGTACTTCGCAATACGGTCGTGGGTCTTGGGGCCAAAGCGGACGGCGTGGTAAGAGAAGATCATTTCGTTATAACTGTTGCATCTGAAATTATGGCGGTTCTTTGTCTTGCAACAGATATGAAAGACTTAAAGGAACGATTGGGCAGAATGGTAGTTGCATACAATTATCAGGGGAAACCTGTTACCGCATCTGATTTGAATGCGGTAGGTGCTATGGCTGCTTTGTTAAGGGATGCATTAAAACCGAATTTAATCCAGACATTAGAGCATACACCGGCCCTTATTCACGGAGGACCATTTGCAAATATTGCACATGGCTGTAATTCGGTAATCGCTACAAAAACCGCATTGAAGATGGCTGATTATGTGATCACAGAAGCCGGATTCGGGGCTGATTTGGGCGCAGAAAAATTCTTTGACATCAAATGCAGAAGTGCAAATTTAAAGCCGGATGCAGTAGTTTTGGTTGCAACTGTGCGTGCACTTAAGTATAATGGTGGAGTTGCCAAAGCTGATTTGGGCACAGAAAATCTTGACGCTTTAAAAGCGGGAATCGGTAATCTTGAAAAACACATTGAAAATCTTCAGAAGTATCAGGTGCCTGTTGTTGTTACATTAAACAGTTTTATTACCGATACAGAAGCGGAAACGTCTTATATTAAAAATTTCTGTGAAGAGAGAGGCTGTGAATTTGCCATTTCTGAGGTTTGGGAAAAAGGCGGCGAGGGTGGTATCGCTCTGGCTGAAAAAGTATTGGAAACCTTAGAAAAAAAAGAAAGCCATTTTAAGCCTGTTTATGAAAATGAATTGTCATTAAAAGAAAAAATTAATGTTGTTGCAAAAGAAATATATGGTGCAGAGGGTGTGAACTATACACCTGCAGCAGAAAGCCAGCTTAAAAAACTTGAGGACTTGGGATTTGATAAATTGCCGGTTTGTATGGCAAAAACCCAGTATTCCCTTTCTGATGATCCAGCACTTTTAGGTAAACCGTCAGGATTTACGATTCAGGTCAGAGAAGCATATGTTTCAGCAGGAGCAGGATTTGTGGTTGTTCTTACGGGAGCGGTTATGACCATGCCGGGTCTTCCGAAAGAGCCTGCGGCACACCGTATTGATGTAAATGAAGATGGTGTGATTACCGGATTATTTTAAACATAAGAAAGAGGTATTTTATTATGACAAAGGTTATAGACGGAAAAGCAATTTCCCTTGAGATTAAGAATGAGTTAAAGGAAAAGGCGGCAGCGTTAAAAGCGGCAGGTGTGACGGTCACATTGGCGGTTATTCAGGTGGGAAATAATCCTGCATCTACGGTATATGTTAACAATAAGAAAAAAGGTTGCGAGTATATCGGAATTGAATCAGCAGCTTATGAATTGCCGGAAGAAACAACGGAAGAAGAATTGTTGTCATTAATTAATGATTTGAATACCAGAGAGGATATCAACGGTATTTTGGTGCAACTTCCGTTACCGAAGCATATTGATGAGGATAAGGTGATTAAAGCCATTGATCCGAAAAAAGATGTAGACGGATTCCATCCTCAAAGCGTAGGTGCATTATGCATCGGACAGCCCAGTTTTGTGTCATGTACGCCTGCAGGAATTATAGAACTTTTAAAGCGTTCCGGAATTGATATTGCAGGAAAAGAATGTGTGATTCTGGGCAGAAGTAATATCGTGGGTAAACCCATGTCACTTTTAATGCTCAGGGAAAATGCAACAGTCACTGTTGCCCATTCCAAAACCGCTCATTTAAAGGAAGTAACAAGTAGAGCGGATATTTTAATTGTGGCAATCGGAAGACCTAAAATGGTTACAGCTGATTATGTAAAAGAAGGTGCTGTAGTAATTGATGTAGGAATTAACAGGGATGAAAATAATAAACTTTGCGGTGACGTGGATTATGATGACGTTGCGCCGAAATGTAGTGCTATCACACCGGTTCCGGGCGGAGTCGGACCTATGACGATTGCAATGCTCCTAAATAACTGTTTGGCGTCTATTGAATTAAAGTAATGAAAAGAGAGATGTTATGAAATGTCCCAATTGTGGTCAGGAGATGCAGGAAGAACATCTGTACTGTGAAAAGTGCGGAATGGAAATACAAATTGTTCCTGATTTTGAGCCTGAAATTGAAAACAGCATAACGGAAACACTCATAACGGTGGCAGAAGAAATTGATAATAAGAAAACGGATAAAAATGATTCTTTTTTTTCTGATGAACAGGGAAAAAGTTTTTTTCTGATCAAAGCGATTACTTTTCTGGTGATTCTTTTTGTTGTGGTAATAGGCGGTATCATTATGTATTTTAATTATTCAGCGTCTTATCAGATTGATAAAGCAAAAGAGAATGCTAACCGGAATAATTATCAAGCTGCGGTAAAATATTTGGACAGGGCATTAGAACTGGAAAAAGGAAATGCAGAAATTGTTTTGCTTCAGGCGAATTATTATTTTAAACTGAATCAGGTAGATAAAGCAATTACTATATTATATGAACTTCTTGAAAAGAATAATTTGCAGGATGAAGAAGGAAAAAGCGTCTATTATCAGATAATCGGTATTTATGAAGAGCAGGAAAAATATGTTGAAATAAATGAACTGTTAAAGTCCTGTATTTATGAAGATGTTATAACCGAATATCAAAAATATCTGGCAATGGAACCGGAGTTCAGTTATGAACCGGGCAGTTACGGACATGTGGTATTTTTAAAATTGAGTGCAAATACGGCCGGTAAAATATACTATACACTTGACGGGAGTGTGCCTACAACGGAAAGTTCTGTCTATATGTCACCGATTAATTTGCAATCGGGATATTACCAGGTAAATGCCTTTTTTGTAAATGAGTACGGAATAGTCAGCAATGTAGTCAAAAACAGATATGATATTAATGTTTTGGTTCCGGATAAGCCTCAAGTAATTTTGCCCAGTGGGAAATATAATTTACCTACATATATTGAGGTTTTAAAACCTGCACAGGGAACAGTATATTATACAACGGATGGTTCTGACCCGACGATGGACAGTAATATATATACAGAACCCATATTTATGCCAATCGGATACAGTAATTTTAAGTTTGCCGTTATTTCGGATGAAGGTGTTACCAGTGAAATTGTAAGCAGAAGTTTTGAGTTTAAGATGGATACGAATGTAACCACCCATACGGCATCTGTGAATGTAACACGGGCACTATTAAATCGAAAAGTGCTAAGTGATATGCAAGGGCATGCACATGGACAATCGGGAAAATATGTTTTCGAGTATAACACTATTGTGCAAATGGATGAAAACTATTATTATATATTAGATGAGTATTATGAGGATCAGGACGGCAGTAAGAGCAAAACAGGGCTTTTATATGCGGTTGAAGTCTATACGGGTATGCCCAATCGTCTGATTTATGATGAACAGGGACAAATGGGATTGATACCTTTGACAGATTAAGATCTTTCTAAATATAAAATAAAAACAGGAGTGAAGTGGAAGATGTACAAGATTTTAGAAGCAAAAGAGTTGACTTCCAATATCTATCTTATGGTAGTGGAAGCAAAAAGAGTGGCAAAAGCCTGCTATCCCGGACAATTTATCATTGTACGGACAGATGAGAATTCAGAAAGAATTCCTCTTACAATCTGTGATTATGACAGGGAAAAGGGGACCGTAACAATTGTATTCCAGATTGTTGGTGCAGGAACAGAGTATATGTCACAATTAAAGGCAGGCGATGCTTTTCATGATTTTGTAGGACCTTTAGGTTGTCCTTCAGAGTTTGTAAATGAAGACTTAGAGGAGCTTAAGAAGAAGAATATTTTATTTGTGGCCGGAGGTGTTGGTACAGCACCGGTTTATCCGCAGGTGAAATGGCTTCATGAACAGGGAATTAATGCAGACGTTATCGTCGGTGCCAAAACAAAAGACCTTTTAATTCTTGAAAAAGAAATGGAAACTGTTGCAGGTAATCTTTATGTGACAACGGATGATGGATCTTACGGACGTAGCGGTATGGTTACGCAGACAATCACAGACCTTGTGAATGATGGAAACAAATATGATGTCTGTGTGGCAATCGGCCCTATGATTATGATGAAGTTTGTGTGTAAACTTACCAAAGAACTTGAAATACCTACTATTGTCAGCTTGAATCCTATTATGGTTGACGGTACAGGTATGTGCGGTGCCTGTCGTGTGACGGTTGGCGGCGAGGTGAAGTTTGCATGTGTTGACGGTCCTGAGTTTGACGGACATTTGGTGAATTTTGACGAGGCTATGCAGCGTCAGCAGATTTATAAAACAGCAGAAGGCAGAGCGTATCTGAAGGCAAAAGAAGGAGATACCCATCATGGCGGATGCGGACACTGCGGAGGTGAAAAGTAATGGACGTTTTAAAGAAAGTACCTGTCAGAGAACAGGATGCAATGATACGAGCAACAAACTTCGAAGAGGTTTGTCTGGGTTATAATAAAGAAGAGGCAATGGAAGAAGCTGCAAGATGTATTAACTGTAAGAATGCACAGTGCGTAAAAGGTTGCCCTGTTTCAATTGACATTCCCGGATTTATTGAAAAAGTAAAAGAAGGCGAAATGGAAAGTGCCTATCAGATTATCAGTGAATCGTCTGCGCTTCCCGCTGTATGTGGACGTGTATGCCCCCAGGAAAGCCAGTGTGAAGGAAAGTGTATCAGAGGTATTAAGGGTGAGCCTATTTCCATTGGTAAATTGGAAAGATTCGTAGCTGACTGGGCAAGTGAAAATAAAATCAAACCACAAGGTGCAGAAGAAAAGAATGGTAAGAAGGTTGCAGTTATCGGTTCCGGTCCTGCCGGTCTTACCTGTGCAGGTGACCTTGCAAAGCTTGGTTATGATGTGACAATTTTTGAAGCACTTCATGAAGCCGGCGGTGTACTGGTTTACGGTATTCCTGAATTCCGTCTTCCCAAGACTAAGGTGGTTGCAAAAGAAATTGAAAATGTAAAATCTCTTGGCGTAAAGATTGAAACAAATGTGGTTGTAGGAAAATCCGTTACGATTGATGCACTAATGGATGAAGAAGGCTTTGATGCTGTATTCATCGGTTCAGGTGCAGGTCTTCCTAAGTTTATGGGTATCCCCGGCGAACAGGCAAACGGAGTGTTCTCTGCAAACGAATATTTAACAAGAAGTAACTTGATGAAGGCCTTTGATGAAAATTCCACAACGCCGATTATGAGAGGGAAAAAGGTTGCAGTTGTCGGTGGCGGTAACGTGGCAATGGATGCAGCAAGAACAGCACTTCGTCTGGGCGGAGAGGTTCATATTGTCTATAGAAGAAGTGAAGAAGAACTTCCTGCCAGAGTGGAAGAAGTTCACCATGCTAAAGAAGAAGGTATTATCTTTGACCTTTTGACAAACCCTGTAGAAATCCTTACGGACGATAAGGGCTGGGTAAGCGGAATTAAATGTATTAAAATGGAACTCGGCGAACCTGATGCCTCAGGAAGAAGAAGACCCGTGGAAGTTCCCGGTTCAGAATTTGTCATTGAAGTTGATACCGTAATTATGTCCCTCGGCACATCACCAAATCCTCTTATTTCATCTACAACAGAAGGTTTGGAAGTGAATAAGTGGAAATGTATTGTGGCTGATGAAGAATTCGGCAAGACAACAAAAGAAGGTGTTTATGCCGGCGGTGATGCAGTTACAGGTGCAGCAACCGTTATTCTTGCAATGGGAGCCGGAAGAGCCGGAGCAAGAGGAATTGACGAATATTTGAAAAATAAATAAATTGAGTTAATTACTGAAAAAATGCCGGAACGATTATGTTCCGGCATGGTTTTTAAGTAAAGAAAATAAGAAAAAATTAATAATTTGTATGTACAGAATTAAAAAAGATGCTTTAAAATGATATGGTATTATAAAGTATGGTTACTTTAAATATCAGGAGGCAGAGTATGAAAAAAGACTTTCATTTTGATGATGAGAATGATTTGTTTGAAGAACAACTTTCGGATGAACAATTGAATAAAGCAAAAATACTGATAAAAGTGATTCCTTTTGTTTTGATTATATTGATATTAACGGTGACATTGATTTATAGTGCCGTTAAAAGTAAAAATTCTGTATCGGAAAGTGAGAAACTACAGGAAAGCATTAAGGAGTATGCAGACAGTAATCAATCAAATAAAGAGGTGACAAGCACAACTGTTGAAACACCGGCTCCTATTATAACCGAGGATGTTAAAGAGGTGATAGAAGCGGCAAGTCCGACTGAGGCACCCACATATCCAAGTACAGAAGATGTGGAAATTGATTTTACAGGTGTGTCATTTAATCCTGATACACATTTGCCGGAAATGATGTCTTACTGGGAAGAAAATAACGTAAAGGCATTGAATGATTTGGCTTATTTAAAGCATTACAGAGCCATGAGCTACAGTCTTAAGGGAAGTAATGAATTTTATTATTACGGAGAAACAAATGCAAAAGGAAGTCCCAATGGAAAAGGTATCGCTGTTTATGCAGATAATCAGTATTATTATGGTGAATGGCAAAACGGTGTAAGATGCGGTAAGGGAACATGGATGCATTATCATATATATGATAAAGTAAGCACAATGGATTTATACATTTTCCACCAGTATGTAGGTATGTGGAAAGACGATCTTCCAAACGGAGAAGGATCTGAGCACTATGATTTAAATACAACCGTTATGAAAGGAAACGGTGGCTATAATACGAATTTGATTGGTGCATATTTGAATGGTATGATAAACGGAGATTTTTATCTGACTAATTTATATCGTGACGGGAACGTGAATGAATGGACGGCGAAAGCGGCTGAAGGCTCATGGATATATTGTGCGGACAGTAAGGATAAAGAAGGAAGAATGCCGGTACATCAAGATATAAAAGATTCAGAGAACTATATATGGTTGCATCCGAGTGAAAATGTAAACATAGGAGTACCATGTTTAATATCCAAAAACAAAAACTAGTGGAATATATTGGAAAAGGGTAGTAAAATAATAACAGCGGACTAAATCTGCAAAAGAGAAGAATTTTAACTGACAGGAGGATATGGTGGATGGCATGGTGTCCGAAATGCAAATGTGAGTATGTGGAAGGGATTACCAAATGTGCAGACTGCGGCTGTGATTTGGTTGAGGAAATTAGTGAAGAGAAAGCAGCTAGTGATTGGGACAAAGAAGTTGCAAAAAGAGCTCAAATGCTACTGTTAAAAGAGGCTCAAGAAAAGGAAAATGCGATGCCTTATGAAACGGTGACAGAGGATAATACAAGTGCAGAGACTGACGATGATACGGACAATGAATCGAACTATCAGGGGAGATACATAAATCATGAGGAACGTGCCCAAGAGAATAAATCTTCCGGGATAGCGCTCCTTGCTGTCGGAGTCATAGGGTTTGTTCTGATTATTTTATTTTTCTTTGACTTATTACCGATTCACAGGTTAGTAGTAAATAAATATATGGTTTCCGGAATTATGGGAGCATTATTTTTATTATTTATCGTTATGGGAGCAGTATCTCTTCGAAATTCGAAGGTTCTTGCAAAGAAGGCAAAAAAAGAAAATAATCTTACGCAGCAGATTATGAAGTGGTGTACAGATAATATGAGCCGTGAACTGATTGATAAGTCGCTTGTTTTTGAATCCGGTGATGCAGATGAAATGAAGTATTTCCAACGCTTTGAAAAAATGAAAGAGCTTGTTGGTAATCAGTTTATAAATTTGGATGAAGCATATCTTGACAGATTAATGGACGAGATTTATCCTACTATTTTTGAGGACGGACAGGCATGAGAATTTCAATTATCTGTGTGGGAAAGATAAAAGAAAAGTATTTCAGGGATGCAATTAGTGAATATGAAAAAAGACTGTCGAAATACTGTAAATTAGAAATTATTGAAGTGCCGGATGAAAAAACACCTGACAATGCAAGTGCTGTAATGGAAGAACAAATTAAAGAAAAGGAAGCCGGACGTATATTAAGGCACTTAAAAGAGGATGCTTATATCTATACGCTTGAAATTAAAGGAGAACATCCGGATTCTGTTGCGCTTGCAAAAGAAATAGATAAACTTGCCGTTCAAGGGAAAAGTCATATTCAATTTATTATCGGTGGATCATTGGGATTACACAAAAGCGTATCAAAAGCAGCACATAAAGCAATCAGTTTTTCCAATATGACATTTCCGCATCAACTTATGCGGGTTATTTTATTGGAACAAATATACAGAAGCTATCGTATTAATATGGGAGAACCTTATCACAAATAATAATCAGTCATGCATTGTCTTGCATGACTGAATTTATATCGGGAGGGATGATGAGATTATGAGAATGTATGATTTGATTATGAAAAAGCGAAATGGCGGAAAACTTACAAAAGATGAAATATTTTTTATGATAGAAGGATATACACAAGGTAAGGTACCGGATTATCAGATGTCAGCCATGATGATGGCAATCTATTTTGTAGGAATGGATGAAGAAGAAACACTTCATTTGACAATGGCAATGGCACAAAGCGGTGATATGCTTGATTTATCTGCAATAGAAGGAATTAAAGTAGACAAACACAGTACAGGTGGTGTGGGCGATAAGACATCTTTAACGCTCACACCCATGGTTGCGGCATGTGGTGTAAAAATTGCAAAAATGAGTGGACGCGGATTGGGTCATACCGGAGGTACAATCGACAAACTGGAAAGTTTTGCAGGCTTTTCCACGGAGATAGAAACAGACAAATTTATAAAAAACGTAAATGAGATTGGAATCTCCATTATGGGTCAGACAAAAGATTTGGCGCCTGCAGATAAAAAATTATATGCACTAAGGGATGTGACCGCAACGGTAGATAATATGTCTTTGATTGCATCATCCATCATGAGTAAAAAACTTGCTGCAGGGGCAGATGCAATTGTGTTGGATGTAAAAACAGGAAGCGGCGCTTTTATGAAACAGGAAGCAGACGCGTTTGCATTAGCAGAGGAAATGCTCAGAATTGGTAAAAATGCCGGAAGAAATATGATGGCAGTTGTATCGGATATGGATCAGCCGCTTGGCAACGCAGTGGGAAATGCGTTAGAAGTAAAAGAGGCAATTGCAACACTTAAAGGGGAAGGGCCGGAAGATTTTACTGAACTTTGTAAGGTACTTGGAAGTTGTATGCTTATTTTAGGCGGAGTTACAAAGGACGAAGATGAGGCGAAAATGTTAATTGAACAGGTGATAAGTGATGGGAGTGCACTTGGTAAGCTTGCTGAATTTATAGAAGCGCAGGGTGGTGACAAAGAAATGGTATATCATACGGAGCTTTTACCAAAAGCTGATATGATTGCGGAGGTAAAAGCACAGGCAGAGGGATATATACAAAAAATCACCTGTGATGAAGTGGGAATCTGTTCGCTTATTTTAGGTGGTGGTAGAGAAACGAAAGAAAGTGAAATTGATCTTTCGGTTGGAATCGTTCTTGAAAAAAAGGTTGGTGATTATGTGAAAACAGGAGATGTACTTGCCTATATTCACTATAATGATGAGTCTAAGAAAGACATCTGTGCTAAGCGGCTTCTTGGTGCCTATATGATAGGAGATTTGCCTGCCGAAAAGAGGAATGTAATTTTAGGAATGCTAAAATAAAGGCATAGGTTCCGCAATTTTATCATATAGTGAAATATGATAAAAAGAACAAAAAATAATACCAAAAATCAATTGAACAGAGGAAAAGAAATTGTCGTAGAGTCTTTAAAACTTCCAAAGGATTCCATGCTTGGGGCATCAATTGTTACTGTAACCGGTAATACAGAAGTGTTTGTGGAAAATTATAAAGGGATTTTGGAGTATTCAGATGAACTTATTATTTTGCAAGGCAAAAATTGTAAGATTGAACTTGCAGGAAAGCGGCTTAATATAGCTTATTACACAAATGAAGATATGAAAATAAACGGAAGAATTTCCTGTATACGTTATTTATGATAGAAGTATTTGTTGATTATATTTTTCCGGCAGAGGTGGTTCATGTTACAGATGATTCAATATTGTAAGGGGTATTTATGCATTCAAGTTTGGGGATTCTCCACAGAAAGATTTATGAATCTATGCAGCAATCATAATATCCTCCTTTGGAACATAAAAAATCATGGTGAATATTATACCATGTGCATTTCATTAAACGGTTTTTATGAATTAAAATCAATTACAAAGAAAACAGGGACAAAGGTAGCCATAACAAAACGTTGTGGACTACCTTTTTTTTCCCGTAAAATGATGAAAAGAAAAATATTCATTGCAGGGTTACTGGGAAGTTTTGCTTTTTTGTTGTGGATTGGGAACTATATTTTAAGTATAGAAATCAAAGGGAACTACTATGTGACGGAAGATGTCTTTATGGATTTTTTGGATGAAAACGGAATAAACGAAGGAATCCAAAAGAAAAAAATTAATATTGCAGAATTAGAAAAAGCAATTCGAAATGAGTATGAAATCGTGACATGGACATCCGTACAGATAGACGGAAATAAATTAATTGTTCATATAAAGGAAAACGATTTGATTCAAAACAAAGATGTACCGGAAATATCCGGAGAAGAGACAGAATCATACAATCTTGTTGCTGACAAAGATGGTATGATTATTGATATGGTAACAAGAAGCGGTGTTCCTAAGGTGAAAATCGGAGATGAAGTAAAAGCGGGAGATGTTTTGGTGGAGGGATGTATTCCCATATATCAGGAGGATACGACAGTAAAGCGTTATGAATACTGTAAAGCCGATGCAGATGTTTTTATTAAAAGTAAAATGAGTGTTTCTGAAACATTAAAGGAGGAATATGAGAAAAAAATATATACAGGGGAAAAAACAGAGCGTAGGTTTTTTGTCATTAACAATAGGAAAATCATGTTACCCTTGTTTGGAATACGCTATGAAAATTATGATGTAACAGAAGAGATAGAGCAAATGGTAGTTCTGGACGGATATGAGATGCCTGTGCATTTCGGGAAAAAGAGTATTAAAGAATATATACTTCAAAAGAAAATATATACAAAAGAGGAAGTGAAAGAAATATTTGAAAAAAAAGTTCAAAAATTTATACAAACTTTAGATGAAAAAGGGGTACAAATTATAGAAAAAAATGTTACAATAAATAAATATAAAGGTATATGGAATATGAAGGTTGATTTTGTTGTGACACAGAAGGCAAAGACTATGCAAAAAGTGCCGGCTATGGAAGCGGATGAGGGACTTCAAAATGAAACTGAGAGTGAGCAGGGAGAATAAATGGCAGATTTTTCGCAAGAGATTCATGCAGCGGCAATACACATGCAAAATGTGTTTGGCCAGTTTGATAAAAATATAAAAAAATTAGAAAGACAATTTGGGGTGTCTATTATTGACAGAGACGGAACCATTAGGGTATCCGGCAAGCAGGCTATGGTAAAGAGAGCATGTATTGTTATTAATGAATTATTGGAATTGTCATCAAGGGGAAATATGATTGAAGAACAGAATGTGGATTATGCGATAGCGATGAGTATGGAAGAAAATGAAGATGTATTATTGGAAATTGACAAAGACTGCGTTTGTCATACGGTAGCAGGTAAGCCCGTTAAACCTAAAACATTGGGGCAAAAACAATATCTGGATGCAATCAGGAATAATATGATTGTCTTTGGACTTGGACCTGCCGGTACCGGTAAGACCTATCTTGCTATGGCTATGGCGATTACGGCATTTAAAAATCAGGAAGTGGAGCGAATTATACTGACAAGACCTGCAATTGAAGCCGGTGAAAAACTGGGATTTTTGCCGGGAGATTTACAGAGCAAGGTTGACCCGTATTTAAGACCACTGTATGATGCATTATACCAGATAATGGGCGCGGAAACATTTCTAAAAAATATGGAAAAGGGATTAATAGAAGTGGCACCGCTTGCATATATGAGAGGGCGTACACTTGATAATGCTTATATTATTTTAGATGAAGCACAAAATACAACACCTGCACAGATGAAGATGTTTTTGACAAGAATCGGTTTTGGGTCAAAAGTAATCGTAACAGGTGATGCATCCCAAAAAGATTTGGCGGCAGGCGTACAATCCGGACTTGATATAGCACAAAAAGTTCTTCGCAATATTGAAGGAATTGCTTTTTGTAAAATGACCAGCAAAGATGTGGTAAGACATCCGCTTGTACAAAAAATTGTAAAAGCTTACGAGAATTTCGAGGCAAAAGAAAACAGCTCTTCGAAGCAGAAAAACAGGAAAAATAATTATGAAAGAAAATAAATTATTCAGATTACAGGAAGCAATCATAATACTCCTGACAATCATTGTCAGTGGCGCAGCAGCATGGTTATACGGAAAAAATATTTATGAAATTGTAAAAATAATTATTTTAATTATGATTGCTTGCGGTTGTATGTTTTTTGTAATTGAAGTGAGTAAACAAAAACAATTATTTTTATATGACAATGATGAAAATTTTCATAGATTTACATTCCTGTATTTGTTTTTTTTGGTTGCGGGGGTAGCGTTACCGCTGCTTCCGGAAGGCGGCTGGCCTTGTCTTGTTATATTTGTTTCATTAATGTTGTTCTCTGATCAATTAATCGGAATGTGTGCTGGCAGTACATTGCTTTTAATAACCATTATGTTGTCAGGGAGTGAGAACGCGGATATTTTTGTAATATATTTTCTGTGCGGTATTGCAGGTGGAATGATGTTTTCTTATTTGACGGAAAGTTTTAAAGTCGGACTGCCGCTTCTTATTTCTCTTTTAATGCAGTTTCTTGGTTTATGTATTCATGAAGTTCTTATGGTGAATGAGAGTTTACATATTCAGATGTTTATTATTCCGGCAGGAAATGTTATGATTTGTCTGATTTTATTAATGATAATACTCAGATATTTCAGCTTTACGGTTATTAATAAGGCGAGAGATATTTATATGGATATTAATGATCCGGAATGTCCTTTGTTAGTTAAGTTAAAAGAGTATTCCAAAGACGAGTATTATCATGCCATCCATACGGCATATCTTTGTGACAGAATCGCAAAGAAATTGGGGTTTAATGATGCGGCAGCCAAAGCAGGTGGCTATTATCATAAGATTGGTATTATAAACGGAGAAAATAATTGGGAAAACACCAAACAAATATTGGAGGAAAATCAATATCCGGAAATGGTGTTAAATATTTTAAAAGAATTTCTGGACAAGCAGGAACAGATAGTTTTAAAAGAAACGGTTGTATTATTGATGGCAGATACGGTGATTTCGTCTATCAGTTATCTTTTCTCAAAAGATTCCGCTGCAAAAATAGATTATGAGAAGCTGGTACAGGCAGTTTTTAAAAAGAAAACAGAAGGCGGATTGTTAAATAATAGCAATATATCAATCGGCGAATTGGAAGAGATGAAAAAAATTCTGACAGAGGAAAAATTATATTATGATTTCTTACGTTGAAAACGAAACTGATATTTCTTTTGAATTTGATATGAAACAGATTGTAGAGCTGTTGATGGATGAAGTACTTACAATGGAAAAATGTCCTTATGAAGCACAGGTAAATCTTTTGGTTACGGATAATGAAGGAATCAGAGAGTTTAACAGGGAACACAGAGAGATTGACAGGGCAACAGATGTTTTATCATTCCCCATGATAGAATTTCAGTGTGCAGGTGATTTTTCTGTTGTGGAAGAGAGGGAAGTGGATTGCTTTGATCCGGAATCCGGCGAACTTTTGTTGGGTGACATCATTATTTCGGCAGAGAAAATCAAACATCAGGCAAATGAATTCGGACATTCCTATAAAAGAGAGTTTGCGTTTTTGATCACACACAGTCTGCTTCATTTATGTGGTTATGATCATATGGAAGATGAAGAACGAAAAATAATGGAAGAAAAACAGGAAAAAATACTACAAAAGGTAGGAATTACCCGAGATATCTGAAACACATAGGATAACAGGAGTATATATGAGTAAGTACGATAGAAGTAAAAGAGAAAAAACAATCAGAAAAGACAGTTATGCAATCGCCTGCATATTTACATATATTTTAATGTTAATCTTCAGGATACCCCTTGTACATTTGATTGGAGAAAAGGGCGTTGGTTATTACGGAATAGTATATGAGTTGTTTATGGTTCTGACATTCTTTTTTTCTTACGGACTGTCAGAAGCTACAGCAACAATGGTCCGTTATCGTACAAAAAGAGAACAATACAAAAATGCAGATAAGGTATTGAAAAGTGCAATTTCCTTAGCGTGTGTCATTGGTGGAATGATATGTTTTGTAATGTTTTTAGGTGGACAGGTAATCGCCGATAAAATAATGCAAATGTCTGTTTGTAAAATAATCCTATGGATGATGGCTCCGGCAGTTTTTTTTCATATATTAACCGGTGTTTTCAGAGGATATTTTCAGGGAAACGGCTCAAAAGTGCCGGCAATTCACTCTAAAATATTAGAGACTGTTATTCTATTTTTGGGTGGAATAATTGGTGCGATTTTACTGTATAGATATGGCGGCAAAGTATCTGCACTTCTTATGAATCAAAGTTTTGCGGCTGTATATGGAGCATTGGGGGCAACAATAGGAGTGCTTGTGGCATCCGTCATTTGTTTTCTTCATATATTGGTTTTGTTTTTTATATATAAAAGGGGAAGTAAAAGAAATGAGTTTCGTGATTCCCAAAAGTATGTGGAAAGGCAGTCGCATATTATTCATATCATAATCGGAACAGCTTTACCATATGCTGCATTCGGTTGTCTGTTTCATGCGATTACTTTTGTTGACGCGATACTGTTTATGCATTTTTCGAAGACATCACAAAATCCGGTTTTGACGTGGGGAAATTATTACGGGAAGTGTTTGCCTGTTGTAGGAATTATATGTGTCATACTTTCTTTGTTAAGTTTAGAGCCGGTGAGAAGATTTGTTTTTTTGGCGGAGCGAGAAGAGTATCGTGTATTAAAAGAGCGGATGAGAACATTTATTCATCAATGTATGATATGGACGATGCCTTCCATCATTTTTACAGCAGTTTTATCATCGAATATTTTAAGTTTGTTTTTTGAAGGAAGTAATGCAGATTCCGCAAATTATCTTATGTGGGCGAGCATTGGGATTGTTTTTTATGTATTTGGAATTACATTCTCCCATATGTTTTTAAGACAGCGGAAAATAAAATATGTGGTGATAAGCGGCGGGATAGCATTAGTATTGCATATAATGGTTATTGTGATTTTATTGCAGAAAACAAAATTAGATATGATTGCTTTGATTATCGGAAACATTGTTTTTTATGCTGTATTAACAATAATCGGATTTATTTATATTATAAGAAATTATCAGTACACACAGGAGTGGATTAGGAGTGTGGCATTTCCCATTGCATCTGCCGGAATAACAGGTCTTATTGTAATGCTTCTCAACAAAGCATTCGTCCCAATGACAGGTGAAGTGATTTCATTATGTATTTGTTTGCCGGTGGGGATTTTGGTTTATATAATTCTTTTGCTCGCCATAAGAAGTTTAAATGAGCGGGAATTGGAAAATATGTTTATGGGAAGAATTCTTATTAAAATCGGTAAAGTATTACATTTTATGTAATGAATAAACCGCCTTATTTTGGCTGATACTGTTTATAAAAAGAGAAAAGGTGATTATACCATGAAATTTGTAAAACGTATCAGCTTATTTTTTGTTTATCCGGTGATAATGTATGGTTTGGGATTTGTTTCAAACAGCCTGATGCAAAAGATATTTTATCCGGGAGATATATATGCAGAAAACGTGGAAATAGAAAAAAATATTAATCCGGAGCATGTTGTGCAAGATGAGGATGAACTTGTTAAGGAGACAGCATTATCGACCGAGCCTATTATTACAGCCGATACCAGCTATATTGTAATTTCATATGATATGGTCGAACAAATTGCCAGTGAAAATGAAGAAGTGACACCTGATAAATATATAGGTTACAATAGACAAAAGTTGGAAGCGGCTTTAAAAGAATATGAGAAGAGTCCATCTCTTACAGATTTGGAAAAAGGATTTGCCAATATTGAACTTTTATCATTTTCGCCGGAAAAAGTAATTGTGAAGAAAAATTATGAGATACAAAAAAACGGTTTTTATCTGATCAATGAACAGAATTATGTGGTAGTATATGACGAAGATTTTAAATATATGTATATGAATACGGGGATTTGTACGGAAAAATTGCCGGAAGAACTGCAAAAGGAAATACTGAATATGAAATATATAGAAAGTGAAGAGGAGTTGTATCACTTTTTGGAATCATATTCCAGTTAAAAAGGACAGGAAATGATAATATGAGAGTGGGAATTATCGGGGCAGGTGCATCTGGGATGATGGCAGCTGTTTCAGCAGCCGAACATGGTGCTAAAGTAACCTTAATAGAAAAGAATGACAGAGTCGGTAAGAAGATACTGGTGACAGGAAACGGTAAATGTAATCTCAGTAATTATGATTTTGATATGGGAAAATATTACTGTGCTGACAAAGAAAAATTACAATGTATTTTTTCTGAATTTGACGTAAGTCATACGCTGTCTTTTTTTGAAAAGCATGGGTTGATGCTGAGGGATAAAAACGGATATATTTATCCATATTCGGAACAAGCAGCCGTTGTTTTGGATTTTTGGAGAAGATTACTTGACGAGAAAAAAATAAATGTGGAATGTGGACGGACAGTTTTAGCATCTTATTATAATAAAGAGAAAAAATGTCATGTAATTACAACAGAAGAAAAGAAATATGAGTTCGACAGAATTATTATAGCATGTGGAGGACCGGCATCCAAAAAAAATAAAGAAGGACTCAGCGGATATCTATTGGCAAAAGAGTATGGACATTCTGTTAAGAAACCGGTTCCGGCATTGGTTCAGTTAAGATCCGATGAAAATTTCTTAAAAGCAATGGCCGGTGTGAGATGTCAGGCAAAGATTACTCTTTTTTTAAACGGCAAGGAAGAAGCATATGAACAGGGCGAAGTACAATTTACGGATTATGGTCTTTCCGGAATACCTGTTTTTCAAATAAGCCGAATTGCGGCATATGCGGTAGATAGTAAAAAGGACGTTCATATTATTGTAGATTTATTTCCGGATTATTCGGATGATGCGTTTGAGGAGATGTTTCAATCCAGATACGAAAGTATGAAGCATGTAAAATTGGAAGATTTTTTAAATGGAACCGTCAATAAAAAAATACATCAGGCGTTGATCAAAAAATATGGATATAAACCGGATGATATCATTATAAATATTGGCTATTCGCGGGTGCAAAAATTTCTGCAGGGATATCGTCATCTCAAAATACATATTACGGATACAAACGGTATGTCTAATGCACAGGTTAGTGCAGGTGGAGTGAGTTTTGAGGAAATAACCACAAATATGGAATCGCAAAAAGTTTCCGGGGTGTTTTTTGCCGGAGAAGTGGTGGATGTTGACGGAATATGCGGGGGCTACAATCTGCAATGGGCGTGGACAAGCGGATATATTGCAGGTAAGAATGCAGCAGGAAAATATTAACGAAGAGAATAGGTAGAAAAGGTAAAAAGATGCTGAGAATTAATCAATTGAAGTTACCTATTGCACATTCAAAGGAAGATTTGATAAAAAAGGTGCAGAAACTTCTTCGAACAGATAAAATTACAAAAATGGAAATAGTCAGGCGTTCCATAGATGCAAGGAAGAAGCCTGAACTTTATTTCAATTATATCATTGATGTAGAAGTGAAAGATGAAAAAAATGTCTGGAAGCGTTGTGATAAAAAACAGGTGATTCTGCAAACCAAACAGACATATCAATTTCCGGTATCAGACTATCAGGGAGGAATTCGTCCTGTCATTATCGGAACCGGACCGGCAGGATTATTTTGTGGATATATGCTTGCAAGAGCAGGATTTCGTCCCATTTTATTGGAACGCGGAAAAGCAATGGAAGAGCGGGCAAAAGATGTAGAAACTTTTTGGAAAACAGGAAAACTGTCCGAAGAATCAAATGTACAGTTCGGGGAAGGAGGAGCCGGAACCTTTTCTGACGGTAAGTTAAACACTCTTGTAAAGGATAAATATGGTCGAAACAAAGAGGTTTTATCTATATTTGTAAAAGAAGGTGCCGATGAGGATATTCTTTATGATTATAAGCCTCATATCGGTACGGATGTGTTAAGAACCGTTATAGTAAATATGAGGAACAAGATTCTTTCCATGGGAGGAGAAATATACTTTTCTTCAAAAGTAACCGGATTTGAAACAAAAGATCAAAAAATAAAAGCGGTTATAGTGAATGAATCAGAACGTATTATGGCAGATTATGTTGTTCTTGCACCGGGGCATAGTGCAAGAGATACATTTCAGATGCTATATGATATAGGCATGGAGATGGAGGCGAAACCATTTGCTGTGGGATTTCGTGTAGAACATCCACAGAAATGGATTAATCTGTCGCAGTATGGAGATTGGCATATTGATGCTTTAGGGAGTGCACCATATAAAGTGACTGCTTCTGCAAAAGACGGAAGGGGTGTTTATTCTTTTTGTATGTGTCCCGGCGGTTTTGTGGTAAATGCATCGTCGGAAGAAGGCAGGCTTGCGGTAAATGGCATGAGTTATCATGCCCGTGACGGCATAAATGCGAACAGTGCCATTATCATATCTGTCACACCCAAAGACTTTGGAAGCAATCATCCCCTTTCAGGAGTGTCTTTTCAACGTAAGTTAGAAGAAAATGCATACCGGATCGGAAAAGGCAATATTCCTGTAGAGCGTTACGGAGATTTTAAAAAGAATATTGGATATACGGAGGATGTGCAAACGGCAGAAAACACATTGAACGATGAGATTATGCCATCCATTAAAGGGAAATGGGCGATTGCACCTGTACATGAGATATTGCCGCAAGAACTCAATGTTGCATTTGTAGAAGGGATGGAACAGTTTGGTAATATGATTCAAGGGTTTGCGCATGATTCCGTATTGGTAGAAGGAGTGGAGAGCCGGACATCCTCACCGATTAAGATATTGCGTGATGAAAATTTAGAATCTACGATAAAAGGGCTATATCCCTGTGGTGAAGGAGCCGGATATGCCGGTGGTATTACATCGGCGGCAATGGACGGAATAAAGGTGGCGGAAGCAATTGCACTTCATATTACCCAAAACAACTAAGGAGGACGATTTATGGAAGAGAGAAGCAGCAAGCAAAGTATTCGAAGTAAATATTTGATGCGCAGAGATAATTTGTCTTTAACCGAACGGAAAGAGAAAAGCAGGGAAATATGGAATCATATAAAAACTCTTGAATGTTATCAGAAGGCTGAAGCGATTCTTGTATATATGGATTATCGGTCTGAGGTTATGACGACCGGATTGGTAGAGGAGCTTCTCAAACCGGAAAGTGGTAAGCTGGTGTACGCTCCGAAAGTAGAAGGTTTTGATATTTCTTTTTATGAAATTAAATCTTATGATGATTTAAGACCGGGATATCAGGGGATCAGAGAACCGGAAGAAAATAATCTTACAAGATTAACGGAAAAAGTGTGTAAAGAAAAGAATTGTCTTATGCTTGTTCCGGGAGCAGTTTTTGATCATGAATTTTACAGAATGGGATACGGAAAAGGTTTTTATGACAGATTTATACATAAATATGATACAATTATAAAAGTCGGTCTGGCTTTTTCCTGTCAGATAACCAAGGAAATTCCGACAGAAACACATGATAAAAGGATGGACTATGTGATTACGGAAAACACAGTTATGAAACGATAAAGGATAATATAAAGGAGAAAAAGGGATGAATCAGTTACATGAACTTGGTAAAAAGGCAGTTGTTGCAAAATATGAATTGCAAAAATTGACAACAGAAGAAAAGAATGCAGCACTCAAATGTGTGGCAAATGCACTTTTGGATAAGAAAGATGTTATTCTTGCAGCAAATGCCATTGATATTAAGGCCGGGGAAGAAAATGGTATGCATGTCGGGAAATTAGACCGTCTTCGTCTAAATGACGAAAGGATAAACGGATTGGCAGAAGGCGTTTTGCAGGTCATAGAATTACCTGATCCCGTAGGTGAAGTGATGGAGTCTTCTGTGTGTGCGAATGGTTTAATGATTGAAAAGAAAAGGGTTCCCATGGGAGTAATCGGGATTATTTATGAATCACGACCGAATGTAACATCAGATGCTTTTGCATTATGTTTTAAAACCGGAAATGCAGTTATTTTAAAAGGCGGAAGCGATGCAATTCATTCCAATAAAGCGATTACGGATGTGATAAGAGAAGCTCTTGTTACATGTAATGTGAGAGAAGATGCCATTCAATTAATTGAGGCTACGGACAGAAGCATAACCCAGGAATTTATGCGTATGAAGGAATATGTGGATGTGTTAATTCCAAGAGGCGGAGCAGGACTAATCCGCAGTGTAGTAGAAAACAGTACCATTCCGGTTATTGAAACAGGAACGGGAAATTGCCATATTTATGTGGATGAATCCGCGGACATTGAGATGGCAGTTTCGATTATTTTTAATGCAAAGACACAAAGAATCGGTGTATGCAATGCCTGTGAATCTTTGGTTATACATGAAAAGATAAAAGATAAAATATTACCCTTAATAGCAAATAAATTAAAAGAAAAACAAGTGGAAATCCGCGGTGATGAAAAGACTGCAGAAGTGATAGAGTGTATTCCCGTAACAGAAGAAGATTATGCTACAGAATATCTGGATTATATTATTTCCGTAAAAGTGGTTGCAGATGTGGATGAGGCAATTGCACATATCAATAAATATAATACAAAACACTCTGAAGCCATTATTACACAGAATACGGAAAATGCAGAAAAATTTATGAGGGATGTAGATGCCGCATGTGTTTATGTCAATGCATCCACCAGATTTACAGATGGATTTGAGTTCGGATTTGGAGCAGAAATCGGTATCAGTACACAAAAGCTTCATGCCAGGGGGCCCATGGGATTAAAAGAACTGACATCCTACAAATATACCATTCAAGGAAACGGTCAAATCAGGGGATAAAATGAGTTATGTAAAAGCTGTTGCACAAATTATGCAACAGCTTTTTGTGAAAATAAGGAGGTTAGGATTTGCATTTATCAAATCCGGGATTAAAGGCATAGAAGTTTTTGGAATCCAACTTATCCTGCACAATGCGCAGAGCCTCGCCAAATCGCTGGAAGTGAACAATTTCTCTTGCACGGAGGAATTTAATAGGTTCACAAATGTCGTTGTCATGAACGAGACGAAGAATATTGTCATAAGTTGTTCTGGCTTTTTGCTCAGCAGCCATATCTTCAAACAAATCGGTGATTACATCACCTTTCGACTGGAAGACACAGGCATTAAAGGGGACACCACCGGCTGCCTGCGGCCAAAGACCTGCAGTATGGTCCACATAATATTTGTCAAATCCGCTTTCTTCGATTTCTTCCATGGATAAATCTTTTGTAAGTTGGTAAACAATGGCGGATACCATTTCCATGTGTGCCAATTCTTCTGTTCCGATATCTGTTAATAGTCCGGCAACTTCGCGATAAGGGGTTGCATATCTTTGTGACAAATAACGTTGGCTCGCAGCCAATTCACCATCGGGGCCACCAAATTGACTCATAATTACCTGTGCAAGTTTTGCGTTGGAATTTTTAATATTTACAGGAAATTGTAATCTTTTTTCATAACACCACATAAATTAACATCCTCCTTCCCAAGGCCAGGGCTGGGTTACCCATTTCCATTCATTTTGCATGCATCCATCGGCGTCGCTGAGACGAAGAGGACCAAATTTCATTGCAAATTCGCGCATCATCTGGTTTTTCATGCGAACGTAATGACTTAAATAGTCCATGGCATCCTTATCGGTAGGATGTGTATTAAGGTATAAATTCATTTCTACAATTACAAAGTCGATTACACCGATATCATATTTCATTTTTTCTTTTTCTGAAATCATATTGTTGTTCATTTCACGCATCTCCTTCCGGTAAAAGGTTTTTCCAATTCGGGGAAGATGGTTCCTGTAAAGTATGCTTCATCTAAATTTTCAAAGATTTTGTTCAGATGATGCCAAGGTACATAACCCATAGCAATGGGGAAACGATCAAAATATTCATTAAAACTGTAATCCTGCATAGAGTTCCTCTCATAAAAAAATATCTGTTTTAATAACATAGTATGATGGGCAGAAAAAAAGGTTCATAAAATAAAAATAAAACACCTTGATTTCCGTTCGGGTTTATGTAAAAATAACATAGGAAATAAAGCGGTTATTTTCGTTAAGAGAGGAAAAAGCAAATGAGTATGCGAGGAATCGATACGCAGGTAAGAAAAGACAGAAGACGTATTTTTAAAGAAGTAGCTAATCTTGCTTATTCGTCCACAAATTTAAAGGATGATATCGAAGCATTACCATATAAAATTGTGGATTATGATGAATCCGAATATGAAAGCATTTATCGGGAAAGGGCTATTACCAGAGAAAGACTCCGTCTGGCAATGGGACTTTCACTTCGCCCTGAAAATGCACCGGTACATTTAACCCAGGGACTGGAAGAAAGTAATATTGATGAAAAATATTATGAACCGCCACTTATGCAGGTGATTCCGTCCGCATGTAATGCATGTCCGGAAAACCGATACGAAGTGACTGATAAATGTATGGGCTGTGTGGCTCATCCATGTAGGGAAGTGTGTCCGAGGGGCGCCATTACCATGAAAAACGGTAAATCCATCATTGATCAGGAAAAATGTATTAAATGCGGTAAGTGTAAGACAGTATGTCCGTATGATGCGATTTCCCATCAAGTAAGGCCTTGTCTTGCACATTGTGGCGTAAATGCCATTAAGAGTGATTCTAAGGGGAGAGCTTATATTGACACAGAGCTTTGTGTGTCCTGCGGACAATGTATGGTTAGTTGTCCTTTTGGCGCAATTGCAGATAAGTCACAGATATTCCAGTTGATTCGTGCCATTCAGTCGGGCAGAAAGATTATTGCACAGGTTGCACCTGCCTTTGTAGGCCAGTTTGGAAGCAGTGTATCTCCCGATATGATAAAGGAAGCATTAAAAGAAGTTGGATTTTATGATGTATATGAAACTGCTATCGGCGCAGACTTAGGTGCTATTGCAGAAGCAGAACATTATGTAAAAGAAGTAGCAACGGGAGAATTACCGTTCTTATTGACAAGTTGTTGCCCTTCGTGGTCAATGCTTGCAAAGAAGTTCTTTCCGGAAACAATTGATAAAATATCAAATGCACTCACTCCCATGGTAGCAACTGCCCGTGAGATTAAAAAAGAACATCCGGATGCCAGTGTGGTATTTATCGGACCTTGTGCTTCTAAAAAATTAGAGGCATCCAGAAGAACTGTGCGTTCCGATGTAGATTTTGTAATAACCTTTGAGGAATTAGCAGGTATGTTTGAGGCGAAAGGGATTCATTTGGAAGAGACGCAGGCAAAAGATAGATTAAATGATGCATCTGCCGCAGGGCGAGGTTACGGTGTTGCAGGTGGTGTTGCCAGTGCCATTGAAGAATGTATCCGGGAATATTACCCCGATGTAGAGGTTAATATAGAGCACGCTGAAAGTCTAATAGAATGTAAAAAGATGCTGATGCTTGCCAAGGCAGGTAAAAAGAATGGCTGCCTGATTGAAGGAATGGCTTGCCCGGGTGGTTGCATAGCCGGAGCCGGAACAAATATTGCAATTCCTCAGGCAATGAAGGAAGTAGCAGGCTTTAAAGCAGTAGCTGACGTAAAAATTCCTAAAATGTAGAAAACCAACATTTACGATAGAAGAGAGGAAAATATTATGACAAAAATCAGAACACGTTTTGCACCAAGCCCCACAGGCAGAATGCATGTAGGTAATTTGCGTTCCGCCTTATATGAGTTTTTAATTGCAAAGCATGCAGGCGGAGATTTTATGCTTCGTATTGAAGATACCGACCAGGAGCGTTTTGTGGAAGGTGCAGTAGATATTATTTACCGCACTATGAAAAAAACAGGATTGATTCATGATGAAGGACCAGATAAAGACGGTGGATTCGGACCTTATGTACAGAGCGAACGTATGCAAACCGGTATTTATATGAAATACGCACAGGAACTGGTTGAAAAAGGAGAAGCATATTATTGTTTCTGTGATAAAGAGCGCCTTTCCGGCTTAAAATCAGAAGTGGTGGAAGGAAAGGAAATTACAGTATATGACAAACATTGTCTTTCTTTATCTAAAGAAGAAGTAGAGGCTAATCTTGCGGCAGGTAAGCCCTTTGTTATACGCCAGAATATTCCAAACGAAGGTAAGACAACCTTCCATGATGAACTGTATGGTGATATTACAGTAGATAATGCAGAATTGGATGATATGATTCTGATTAAATCTGACGGATATCCGACATATAACTTTGCAAACGTGGTAGATGATCATACGATGAACATTACACATGTTGTCCGTGGAAATGAATATCTTTCTTCCTCTCCGAAGTATCAGCGTTTGTATGATGCTTTCGGCTGGGAATCACCGGTGTATATTCATTTACCGTTGATTACAGACGAAAACCATAAAAAATTATCAAAGAGAAGCGGACATTCTTCTTTTGAAGATTTATTAGAACAGGGATTTTTAACAGAAGCGATTGTGAATTTTATTGCTCTACTCGGATGGAGTCCCGAAGATAATAATGAAATCTTTACGTTAGAAGAACTGATTGCAAATTTTGATTATAAGAGAATCAGTAAATCTCCTGCAGTGTTTGACTATACCAAATTAAAATGGATGAATGGTGAATATATTAAAGCCATGGATGATGATAAATTCTATGAGATGGCAGAGCCTTATTTGAAAAAGGCTTTAACCAAGGATTTGGATCTAAGGAAAATTGCCTCCATGGTAAAAACAAGAATTGAAGTATTTCCTGATATTTGCGGACTTGTTGATTTCTTTGAGGAATTGCCTTCCTATGATGCCGTGATGTATGAGCATAAGAAAATGAAAACAACAAAAGAATCCTCCTTGGAGGTGTTAAAGGAATTACTTCCCAAATTAGAAACACAGAAAGATTATTCCAATGATGCGCTTTATCAGCTTCTTGTAGCGTTTGTGGAAGAAAAAGGCTGTAAGAACGGTTATGTTATGTGGCCTGTGAGAACAGCTGTATCCGGTAAACAGATGACACCGGCAGGTGCTACGGAAATCATGGAGCTTCTTGGAAAAGAAGAATCTGTTGACAGAATCAAAAAAGGAATTGCACTTCTTGAAACATCCGTCTGATGTGCAACTTAAAGCGATTTGCCATGTATCGGGGCCTGCCAGAGTTTTGGCCGGTCCCGGAAGCGGCAAAACATTCACCATTATTCAAAGATTATCTTATTTAGTAAATGAAATCAAAATTTCTCCCGAACAAATTTTATGTATTACTTTCACAAAAGCTGCTGCATATGAAATGCAAAGCAGATATCAAAGTTTGACAGATGTTAAAGAAGGTCAGGAGCATGATGTTGTTTTCAAAACCATTCACGGCATTTGTTATCAAATATTAAAAGAATCCGGCGAATATCGTAATTATTCCCTAATAAGTGAATTGAATAAAAGAAAAATCATAGAGACTGTTTTAAAAAATAAAGGACTGTTTAAAGAACTCTCAAACGGAATAGCGACAGAGCTGTTAGACGCTGTCAGCAGAAAGAAAAACGCAATGTCTTATTTAGCAGATGCATTAATATGTGAGGACATGTTTGATGATATATACAAAGAATATCAACTCATGTTACAGGATCGTAAACTGCTCGATTTTGACGATTTAATTACAGAATGTAATAAACTTTTTATGTCAAAGAGTGCTTGTTTAAAGAAATGGCAGGAACGTTTTGGCTATATTTTAGTAGATGAGTTCCAGGATGTAAATCAGACACAGTATGAATTGATTAAACGCCTGGCATTGCCGCAGAACAATCTTTATGTTGTGGGGGATGATGATCAGGCTATTTATGGCTTCAGAGGTGCTATGCCGTCAATTATGAGGCATTTTAAAGAGGATTTTCCGAATGCAAGAGAGTTGTTTTTAAGTGAAAATTACAGAAGTGGTAATAAAATTGTTGAGTTTGCAGGGGAAGTCATACGGAAAAACAAGCAAAGAATAGAGAAAAAAATAGTTTGTAAAAAAACGGGAGGTATCATTAATATTGTTTGTAAAGATACAGAAAGAGAAGAAGAAATAAAATTAATAGAAGACATCAATAAACTCACGGAAAAAGAACGTAGTAACAGTGCTGTTATATTACGGACAAATAGGGAAGTACTCCGATATCGGACACTATTTGCGGAAAATAACATCAAAACAAAGGAAAACATGAAAAAAGAGACAAATCTTTTTGCTCATTTTATAGCGCAGGATATGAAGGCTTTTTTATGTTTTTGCAGAGAGGGATATAAGCGTTGTGATTTTTTGAATATTGTGAATAAGCCGGAAATGTTTTTATCTTGCCGTGGTGTGGTAAATGAATGCGTGACGGAAAAAGAATTAATGCAATATTACAGTAAGAACATGGATATGCAGAAAAAAATAAAACGATTGTTTGTACATTATAAAAAAATTGAGAATTTACAAGCAAAGTCAGCCGTCCGTTATATACGCAAAGTGGTGGGATATGATGCATATTTGAAAGAGAAGGCACATAATATACACGAATTTAATGAATATATAAAGATTGCCGAACAATTAATGATGATCATGGCAGAACATCATACGGGTGAAAAAATACAGGATTTTTTTGACCGAATGGAGAAAAAATATAGAGGTGAATTTAAAGATTATGAGAACAATGATAAAACAGGAATATCCGTAATAACGATGCATAGTGCAAAAGGATTGGAATTTGATGCGGTTTTTCTTCCGGATTTAAATGAAGGTGTTATGCCGGGCAGGCAATGCATGAATCAGGAAAGTGTTGAGGAAGAAAGAAGGCTCCTGTACGTGTCAGTAACAAGAGCCAAAAAATATCTTATGATTTATTATACAAAAGAAAGAAGACGAAAGCCGTCGCGGTTTATTGCTGATTTTATTCCGCATCAATAAGTTCATCGAATTCTACATTGTCCAGATATTCATCGAAAGCATCCGCAACTTTTTCATATTCGTCGTCATCTTCAATATAGGTGAGTTTAGGCTCTTCGTTAGGATCATTTTCGTTTTCACTGTATCCATAAAACCAAACGATTCCGTCATGATTTTCACCGTCTTCTTCTAACGGAAGAAGGACTATATAATCTTTGTTTTCAACAGTTAGAATTGTGACAACAGCACAGGTAACACTACTGCCGTCATCCAAATCCAGTGTAACGGTCATTTCTTCATCATCATTTTCCGGTGCTTCAAAATTTTTCATATTATCTTTTTTCATAATGCCTCCTAAATATATCTAAAATATGGATTGTATATTTTTCTTATATTTTACTAAGACTTCTTCTATTAATCAATATTTTTTACACACATTAATTGTTTTATGATATCATAAAGATAGTGTAGACAAATCATGTTAACAGCAAGCATACAACGTTAGGAGATTACATGAAAGATAAGCTGAAAATCACATATTTCAAACCGGATAAACAAGGTGTAACATGTTTTGCGAACGGATACAGTTTTGCTACCGAAGCGGAAGATAATCAGGAATGCGGTGTTTTGCTTTATGCGAAAGACGGTAGTGAAGTCCGCATACCTTTTTCTGAAAAAGGAAAACAGGGAACCCTTTATGGAGTAAGGATAGAAGCCAATGGAGAATTTCCGTTTATAAAATATAATTACTATGCAGATGATGAGGTTCTGACAGACGCATATGCCGCCTTAGTAGACGGATTACAAAATTTTGGAGAACATGGAGAAAAAAATCGCAGAACTTACGGCGTTTTAAAACGGGATGAATACAATTGGGAAGATGATGAAACATTAGAACAACCATTAAACGAAACGATTATTTATGGATTAAATGTTCGTATGTTTACGATGCATTCCACCTCAGGAGTTAAAAACAAAGGATGCTTTGAGGGAATTGTAGAAAAAATTCCATATTTTAAAGAATTGGGTATTACATCCATAGAATTGATGCCGGCATATGAATACGACGAATGCATGAGTAAAAATCGTGTGAATTGTTGGGGATTTCAAGAAGGATTTTATTTTGCACCAAAGGCTTCTTACAGTAAACAAAGACCGGATATTTCTTTTAAAAATATGGTAAAAGAACTGCATAAAAATAATCTGGAAGTCATGATGCAGTTTTATTTTCCGCCTACGTGTAAGCCTTCCTATATTGTAGATGTACTGAAATACTGGGTAATAGAATATCATATAGACGGTGTGCGTCTTAGCGGTTTTCATATTCCTCTTGCATTAATTGCGGGAGAGCCTGTTTTAAAAAGGACAAAAATACGGGGTACGTATTTCCCGCTGGAAGAGATATACGCAGATAAAGCACCGGCATATCGCAATTTACTTTCTGATAACGGGAATTTTAAAAATGATATGCGGCGTTATCTGAAAGGAGATGAAAATCTGATTAATCAGTTAATGCAATATCAGAGTAATAATCCGGATATGTGCGGTGTTGTAAATTATATTGCTGATTATGACGGATTTTCTTTGTATGATACTGTTTCTTATGAGTTTAAACATAATGAAGCAAACGGCGAGGATAACAGGGATGGTACAAGCTATAATTACAGTTGGAACTGCGGCGCGGAAGGCGAAAGCCGCAAAAAGACGGTTGTGGATCTCAGAAAAAAACAGATAAAAAATGCCCTTAGTTTTTTGTTTCTAGCCCAAGGAGTTCCTTATATTTTCAGCGGTGATGAATTTGCAAATACAAGAAGCGGAAATAATAATTGTTACTGCCAGGATAATGAAACCGGTTATGTGAAATGGAAAATGAATCGGTTTTCTAAAGAGATTCATTGTTTTATCCGGGCACTAATCAGTTTGCGAAAGCAATATGGAATTCTCCATGCAAAGGAAAAACTGCAGTCATTTGATGTACATGGATGCGGTTATCCTGAAATTTCCTATCACGGCATAGAAGCATGGAGACCGGATTGCTCTTTTATCAGCAGAACAACAGGGATTATGTTATGTGATCGAAAGGAACAAAAGGAAGACTATTTGTATATTGCATATAATATGCATTGGGAGAAGCATGAACTTGCCCTTCCGAAGCTTCCGAAAGGTAAGGTTTGGAGTTTGATTATGTGTACGGCAGATACAGATTCCTTTAAGGAGACACAAACAGTAATTACAAAGCAGAAAGTAATTGCACAGGCAAGAAGTGTTTCGATATATTGTGCAAAAACGGATGAAAGTATGCTGGACAGAAAAGTACAAAAGAAGAAAAGCATGAAAGAGTAAAAGGATTAAATGGAATGAAAGCATGGAAACACTTTAAAACAATTACCTGTCACAAAATCCAGGTAATGAAAGGTTGCTTTCGTGTGGGGCTGTATAAACAAGGACTGTTGCATGATTTGTCAAAGTACGGACCTTCCGAGTTTTGGGTAGGAGTAAAGTTTTATCAGGGTGACAGAAGCCCCAACAATGCGGAAAGAGAAGCTATCGGGTATTCTTCTGCATGGTTACACCATAAAGGAAGAAATAAGCACCACTATGAATATTGGATTGATTACAGTACCAAGGAAATAGCAGGCACAATGGCACCTGTGCCTATGCCGGATAAATATATTGTTGAAATGTTTATGGATAGGATAGCTGCTTGCAAAATATATAACGGTGCTGCCTATACCCAGAAAAATCCCTTGGCATATTATCAAAAAGGAACGGAAAAAGCACCGATTCATCCTAAAACAAAAGAACTTTTGGAAAAATTGTTGTATATGTTGGCACAAGAGGGAGAGGATGCAACGTTTGCGTATATCAGGAAAGAGATTCTAAATAAGAAGAAATGATTCATAATAACACTTTCGCTTTTTACGGCATATGATAAAGCATAAAAAGCAAGGAGTGACAATCATATGAATTGTTTATGGGTATTAATTTTACTTTTCTGTTGCGGAAACAACAACGGAAGAAATTACGGAAGAAACAACAGAAGAAATGATGGATGCAACAATGTATTTAGCAACAACGGAAGTTGTGAATGTAACCGTGAAAGGGAAAAAACGTGTGAAAGAGAATGTTCCGATGACAGGGAGAATGCTTGTGAGAGAGAAAACACCTGCGGATGTGTTGAACCACGCTTTGAAGCAAGGCCTTTTATGAGTTTCGGAAATACAACATGCGGCTGCGAGATGACACAAAATACAGGATGTGAATGCAGACAGTAAATTGCATGTTAAATTATTTTACGATTTGTAAAATTTAATAAAAAAAATTATTTCAAAATCGGAATGTCATGTTATAATATCCTATGCATGGCATTCCTTTTTGATGAGTGGTTAATACTGTGTACAATAAGAGAAAGGATTAATAATAATCTATGAAAGGTTTAATCGAACAAATTCTCAAATTTGGTGTAGTGGGTTTTTTTTGTTTTCTGATTGATTTTGGAATTACAGCCGGACTTGCCAATATTTTCGGAGTGCATTACTTAGTATCCAAATTTTTGGGATTTGTCATATCGGCTGTTGTAAACTATATCCTGAGTATCAAATTTGTTTTTACCGCAAAAAAAGAGATGGATAGAAACAAAGAGTTTACGGGATTTATTATATTGTCAGCAATTGGTTTGCTGATTAATGAGATTGTAATGTTTGTATGTATTGACGGTATTTACAAACATACACCGGCACTGCAAAGTATAATTTCTGATGAATGGATGGTATCTATCAGTTCTGTTATAGCAACCGGCATTGTTATGGTATATAATTTTATTTCAAGAAAGATTTTTTTAGAGCGTAAATAAGACGTCATGTATTTTTTATATGGACAAAGAAAGATTTATAGAAATAAAAAATGAGTTTATATCGACAAACAGAGAACGTTACGGAATTGGTACACTGAAAGAGAAAACGGTGCATGGAATACTGAAGGATTATTATGCTCCGGATAGAGACATGCAAGAAATTCCCATTAACGGGTATGTTGCCGATATTTATACAGGAAAAGAAATTTTTGAAATACAGACAGCTCATTTCGACAAAATGAGGAATAAGTTGGAGTGTTTTTTGCAAGAGTATCCGGTTACCGTTATATATCCTGTGCCACATATAAAATGGCTTTCGTGGATAGATGAAGAAACGGGAGAATGCAGTCCGCTTCGTAAAAGTCCTGTAAAAGGCAATGTATATAAGGCATTTTATGAGTTGTATAAAATTAAAATGTTTTTACAACATCCAAATCTACGGATTTTGATAGTTCTTCTTGATATAGAAGAATACAGACTTTTAAATGGATATAGTAAGGATAAGAAGAAGGGCTCTGTCCGCTATGACAGGATTCCGGTTGATATGGTAGATGAGATTCTGTTTGAAAGAACGGAAGATTATATGCAAATTATTCCTTATGAACTTAGCGGAGAGTTCACGGTAGCTGAATTTGCAAAAGAAGTTAAAATCAAGAACAAGGAAGCGCAGAGAGTAATGCATATATTGCATTACTTAAATATTGTAAAGAGGTGCGGAAAAAGAGGACGTGCATATCTTTATAGGGTAAATGATTAAAGGAAACGATTTATATGAAGCAGAATACAAAACAAATTACAGAAAAGATAAATGGCGCTGAGGAAACAAAGCGTCAGTTTCTCTTTATAGAAAAAGCAAAGGAATATGTGCATGCATTAGAAATGGAACTGGGGCACAAACCTACGTGTTGTGTAACGACGTTCGGTTGTCAGATGAATGCAAGGGATTCCGAGAAGCTTGCAGGTATTTTAGAACTTGCAGGTTATCTTTTGGTGGAAGAGGAAGATGCTGATTTTGTGATATACAATACCTGTACCGTAAGAGATAATGCAAATCAGCGCGTATATGGAAGACTGGGTCACCTGAACAGTTTAAAGAAGAAAAATCCGCATAAAAAGATAGCACTTTGCGGGTGTATGATGCAGGAGCCTTCCGTAATAGAAAAAATAAAGAAAAGTTATCGTTTTGTTGATTTGATTTTCGGAACACATAATATCTATAAATTTGCCGAATTGTTGGTGGCTATGTTTGAAAATGAAACTATGGTGATTGATATCTGGGATGATACAGACCAGATAGTGGAGGATTTGCCGGTAGAGAGAAAATACCCGTTTAAGTCGGGAATTAACATTATGTTCGGATGTAATAATTTTTGCAGTTATTGCATTGTTCCTTATGTGCGGGGGCGGGAGAGAAGCCGTAACCCGAAGGACATTATAAAAGAAATTGAAAGACTGGTTGCAGATGGAGTTGTGGAAATTATGCTGCTTGGGCAAAATGTAAATTCTTACGGAAAGAATTTAGAAGAACCTATGTCATTTGCACAGCTTTTGAAAGAGATTGAAAAGATAGATGGACTTGAGCGTATCCGCTTTATGACCTCACATCCGAAAGATTTGTCAGACGAACTGATTCAGGTAATGAAGGAATCAAAGAAGATATGCAGGCATTTGCATTTGCCCCTGCAGGCAGGTTCTACAAGAATTCTTACGGCAATGAACCGTAGATATACGAAGGAGCAGTATCTTGCGTTGGCTGAGAAAATCCGAAAGGAAATTCCGGATATTGCACTTACGACAGACATCATTGTGGGATTTCCGGGTGAAACATTAGAAGATGTAGAAGAAACGATTGATGTCATTAAAAAAGTACAATATGAAAATGCATTTACCTTTATTTATTCCAAGAGAACAGGTACACCTGCTGCCGCAATGGAAAATCAGGTTCCCGAAAATATCGTAAAAGAAGGTTTTGATAAAGTTCTTCAAACAGTACAGGAAACGGCCCGTATGCGTGTTGCACTTCTGCAGGGACAAACGATGGATGCTTTGGTTGAAGAAGTAAATGAACAGGATCATACATTATTAACGGGGCGCCTTTCCAATAACACGATTGTACACTTTAAAGGTGGCAAGGAATTGATTGGTCAGATTGTACCGGTTTATTTGAAAGAATGTCATGGATTTTATTACTTGGGAGAAATGACGGAGAAATAATTATACCAAACAGATAAAAATTCAAAATACGAGGATGGAAAAATGGAAAAATTAAAACCGAAGTTGTTTTCAGTACTGAAAAACTATTCAAAAGAGCAATTAGCGAAGGATGTTGTTGCAGGTATTATTGTGGCAATTATTGCCCTTCCCTTATCAATCGCCCTTGCCCTTGCTTCCGGCGTCGGTCCGGAAAAGGGTCTTTATACGGCAATTGTAGCGGGATTTGTGATTTCCTTATTGGGAGGAAGCCGCGTGCAGATTTCCGGTCCTACAGCAGCCTTTGCAACGATTGTAGCAGGGATTGTGGCCACAAGTGGAATGGAAGGTCTTGTGGTAGCAACCATCATGGCAGGTATCCTGCTTATATTAATGGGTGTTTTAAGACTGGGGAATTTGATCCGTTTTATTCCCTATACGATTACTACAGGGTTTACAGCAGGTATAGCGGTTACAATCGCTATCGGACAAATTAAGGATTTTCTGGGACTTACTTATCCGGCGGGAACAAGTCCCGTAGAGACAATAGAAAAGGTAGAAGCAGTATTTGCCAACATCGGGACAATGAATATGCAAGCCCTTATAGTAGGGATGGTTTGTCTCGTTATTTTAATAATATGGCCTTATGTGGCTAAAATTGTGCCCGGAAAAGCCGGAAAAGTCTTGGGAAGTATTCCGCCGTCATTACTTGCGGTTTTTGCGGGAATCGGAATGGTAAGCGGATTACATATGGAAGTAAATACTATTGGAACCTTATATGAAATTACCAATAAGCCGCCAACATTTCAAATTCCTTTTATCAGTTTTGATTTAATCAGAGGACAGTTCAGTAATGCACTTACTATTGCAATTTTGGCAGCGGTGGAGTCATTGCTTTCCTGTGTAGTATCTGACAGTATGATTCATTCGAAACACAGATCGAATATGGAACTTGTAGCACAAGGGGCGGGTAATGTGGCCAGTGCACTTTTTGGCGGTATTCCTGCAACCGGAGCCATTGCAAGAACCGCTGCTAACGTAAAGAATGGTGGACGTTCACCTATATCCGGTATGGTTCATGCCGTTGTTTTATTATTAATTTTAGTAATCTTTATGCCGTACGCAGCTTTAATTCCCATGCCTGCCATTGCAGCAATCTTATTTATGGTAGCTTATAATATGTGTGGCTGGAGAGAATTTGTATATCTTGTAAAAACATCTCCAAAGAGTGATACCGCGGTTCTTATCGTGACATTTGTTTTAACGGTTGTATTTGACCTGGTAGTTGCCATTGAAGTCGGAATCGTATTTGCAGCAATTTTGTTTATGAAACGAATGAGTGATGTGACACAGGTAGAGGGTTGGAAATATGTAAATGATGAAACTGATCCGGATGCCATTGAGCTTAAGAAAGTGCCGGAAGGAACACTTGTGTATGAAATCAGCGGACCGATGTTTTTTGCGGCGGCAGATAAATTACTTAAAATTTCTGTGCCGGAGAGTACCAAGAATCTCATTATCCGAATGAGAAGCGTAAATGCGATTGATGCGACGGCAATGCATAATTTGGAACAGCTTCTTGAAAAATGTAAGAGAAAAAATGTAAAACTTATTTTATCACATGTAAATGAACAACCTATGCATGTTATGCAAAAAGCAGGATTTTATGATATAGTAGGAAGTGAGAATTTCTGTGCACATATCGATGATGCATTAAAGAGAGCAGAAGAAGTTTAAAAATACGGACGGTGAAAAAATGGCAGAGCTAACTCCCATGATGCAGCAGTATCTGGAAACCAAAAAAGAATATGCGGATTGTATCCTTTTCTATCGGTTGGGTGATTTTTATGAAATGTTTTTTGACGATGCGATTACAGCGTCAAGAGAACTGGAAATTACGCTTACCGGAAAGGCATGCGGACTTGATGAAAGAGCCCCTATGTGTGGGGTCCCTTATCATGCTGTGGAAGGATATCTGAATAAACTTGTTTCCAAAGGGTATAAGGTTGCTATTTGCGAACAGGTAGAAGACCCGAAGCTTGCAAAGGGAATCGTAAAACGTGAAGTGGTAAGAATTGTAACACCCGGTACGAATTTAAATGTGCAGGCGCTTGACAGTGAGAGAAATAATTATCTTATGAGCATTGCCTATTTCGAAGGGAAAACGGGAATATCCGCGGCTGATGTTACGACAGGTGATTATTATTTGACGGAAGTTGATGACGATAAAAAACTTCTTGATGAAATTAACAAATATCATCCCAGTGAAATTATTTGTAATGATGCACTTTTGGTGAGTGGGTTAGATTTTGAAGATTTAAAGAACAGACTGGGAATTACCGTATATTCTCTCGAACCGCATTTTTATGATGAAGACAGATGTAGAAAATGTTTACTCAAACATTTTCGTGTAAATACGCTTCACGGAATGGGAATTGAAGATTTTCCCGCAGGACTGATTGCAGCCGGGGCGCTTTTGTTGTATTTGTACGATACGCAAAAAAATTCCCTTGCTCATTTCACCCATTTATATCCTTATTTAACCAGCAAATATATGTTGCTTGACAGTTCTACCAGAAGAAACTTAGAACTTACGGAAACCCTTAGGGAAAAACAAAAAAGAGGCTCTCTTTTATGGGTTCTTGATAAAACCAAAACGGCCATGGGAGCCAGAACACTCAGACAGTATATAGAACAGCCATTAATTGATAAAGAGCAAATAGAAAAAAGATTAGATGCAGTATCTGACCTGTGCGGTCAACCGATGCTCAGAGAAGAAATTAGGGAATATTTAAATCCGATTTATGATTTGGAGCGTCTTTTGGGAAAAGTGAGTTATAAGACAGCCAATCCACGCGATTTGATTGCTTTTCGCAACTCCCTTAAAATGCTTCCACATATCAAAACATTGTTAAATGAATTTAATAATGGCTTACTTGACGAGATTAACCGGCAAATGGATGATTTGGAAGATATTTTCGCATTGATTGACGCTTCCATTACGGAGGAGCCACCCATAGCCATCAAGGAAGGCGGTATTATAAAAGAAGGTTTTGATGATACCATAGATTCTCTTCGTAATGCAAAAACGGAAGGAAAAAATTGGCTTGCACAGCTTGAAGAAGATGATCGGGAGCGTACAGGGATTAAAAATCTGAAAATCAAGTATAATAAGGTGTTCGGTTATTACTTTGAAGTGACGAATTCTTACCAAAATCTTGTTCCGGAGGATTATATCCGTAAGCAGACACTGGCAAATGCAGAACGTTATACCAATGCACGGTTAAAAGAGTTAGAAGATTCCATATTAAATGCAGAGGATAAACTCTTTACTCTTGAATATGACATGTTTTGCCGGATCAGAGATGCCATAGCGGATGAAATTGAACGAATCCAGCAAACAGCAAAGGCTGTTGCAATGCTGGATGTGTATGCATCGTTCTCTGTTGTAGCGGAGAGGAACCGTTTTGTCCGCCCGGCTATGAATGAAAAAGGAATTATTGATATTAAAGCGGGAAGACATCCTGTGGTGGAACAGATGATAGACAGTGATATGTTTATCAGTAACGATACCTATCTGGATAATCATAAATATTGTGTATCGGTAATCACAGGTCCCAACATGGCAGGTAAGTCTACTTATATGAGACAGGTTGCTTTAATTGTCCTTATGGCGCAGATTGGTTGTTTTGTTCCTGCAGAAAGTGCAAATATCAGTATTGTGGACCGTATTTTTACAAGAGTTGGAGCTTCCGATGACCTTGCAAGCGGACAAAGTACATTTATGGTCGAGATGAATGAAGTGGCCAATATTTTACGTAATGCAACAGCCGATAGTTTGCTTATTTTAGACGAAATCGGAAGGGGCACATCTACGTTTGACGGACTTAGTATTGCGTGGGCAGTGATTGAGCATATCAGCAATAAAAAACTGTTGGGAGCAAAAACTTTGTTTGCAACACATTATCATGAACTGACAGAATTAGAAGGAAAGATGAGCAATGTAAACAACTATTGCATCGCCGTAAAAGAAAAAGGGGATGATATTGTTTTCCTTCGTAAGATTGTCAAAGGTGGTGCCGACAAGAGTTATGGAATACAGGTAGCAAAGCTTGCCGGAGTTCCCGATATGGTGATTGACAGAGCAAAAGAAATCGTAGAACAGCTTTGTGACAATGATATTTCTGAGAAAGTTCAAAGTATTGTGATTGAACAGAAAGACAGTAAGAAAAAGAGTGTTGTTAAGTATGATGAAGTGGATCTAAGCCAAATGTCACTGTTTGACACTGTAAAAGACGAAGATATTATTCAGGAGTTAAAGGATATTGATATCTCCAATCTGACTCCGCTTGATGCACTTAATACATTATACAGGTTTCAAAACAAGTTAAAAAACAGATGGTAACAGCAATCGCTTAAAGTGGTTAAGCAGAAAGGATGAGATATGCCTACAATTGAACTTTTAAGCCAGAATACAATTGATCAGATTGCCGCAGGTGAGGTAGTAGAGAGGCCTGCAAGTGTAGTAAAAGAACTTTTGGAAAATGCAATAGATGCCGGAGCCGGTGCAGTTACCGTTGAGTTAAAAGACGGCGGTATTTCCTTGATTCGCGTTACGGATAACGGATGTGGCATAGAAAAAGAGCAGGTGAAAAAGGCATTTCTTCGGCATGCTACGAGCAAGATTTCTTCCATTGATGACTTGACATACGCAACAAGCCTTGGCTTTAGAGGAGAAGCATTATCCAGTATTGCAGCTGTTTCGCAGGTGGAAGTGATTACGAAGACAAAAGATGATTTGACCGGTGTGAAATATGCTATTGCGGGAGGTAAGGAAGAAGATTTTGAAGAAATCGGTGCGCCTACAGGGACAACCTTTTTGATACATAATCTGTTTTATAATACGCCTGCAAGAAAAAAGTTTTTAAAACAACCACAAACAGAAGGCAGTTATGTAGCAGATCTTATGGAGCATATGGCACTTGCAAGGCCTGATATTTCCGTTAAATTTGTAAATAACGGGCAAGTAAAGTTTCATACATCGGGAAATGGTGACTTAAAAGAAGTTATCTACAGAATATACGGAAGAGAAATGGCAGATGCAATCATTCCATTTGAAGCAGAATGTGAACTGTGTAAAGTACATGGGTATATTGGCAAACCGGAAATAAACCGTTCCAATCGTAATTTTGAAATATATTTTATGAACGGCAGATTTATTAAAGATGATTTGATTGCAAAAGCGATAGAAGAGGGTTATCGTCAGTATCTGATGCAACACAAATTTCCATTTGTAGTGTTACATTTGGAAATGGAACCAAAGGAAATAGATGTAAATGTACATCCTTCCAAAATGCAGATCCGTATTCATAAAGGAAATGAATTGTATCAGTTTTTATCAGGTGCAGTATATGAGAAACTGCATCAGATAGAAATGATTCCCGAAGTGATTCTTGTCGAAGAAGATAATGAAAAGGCAAAACCGGTAAAAGCCCCAGAGCCGTTTGAAGCAAAAAGAATTGAAAACATGGTGCGGGAAGAGATACCTGCATATGAAATAAAGGATTCCTTGCAAAAAGTGGTTACAAGCAGGATTTTTGGCAGCAATTATGATGAAATGCCGCAAAAAAATGAAGGAATTCATGCAAATATTATAAAAGCAGAACAACATATTTTTGTTGAGAAACCTACGCAATTAAATCTTTTTGAAGAGAAAATTCTGATAAAAGAGGCAAGAGATGAATATAAGATTTTAGGACAGGTATTTGATACCTATTGGTTAATTGCATTTAAAGATAAGTTATTAATCGTGGACCAGCATGCGGCCCATGAAAAGGTGAAGTATGAACGGTTCTTAAAAATGCTTGCCGGCAAGGAGATGAATTCCCAATTACTCAGTCCGCCGATTATATTATCCCTTACAGGTAGGGAATGCAATTTGTTGCAGGAGTATGTGTCTTACTTTGCAGATTTGGGCTTTGAAATCGAGGAATTCGGTGATAACGCTTATGCCCTTCGCAGTATGCCGGTTGATTTATATGGTTGTAATGAAAAAGAATTGTTTACAGAGATTTTAGACGAACTTTCAGAAAATCCTATGAGGGGGACCCCTGAAGTGATTTTGCAAAAGTTGGCTTCCATGGCATGTAAAGCAGCGGTAAAGGGAAATAACAGCATGGACATCAAAGAAATGGAAACATTAATTGATGAGTTGCTTACACTTGATAATCCCTACCATTGTCCGCATGGAAGACCTACCATTATATCCATGAGTAAATATGAAATAGAAAAGAAATTTAAGAGAATTATATAAGCATTAGCAAGAAAGATAACGGAGATGCTTTATGAATAAAAAACCGTTAGTTGTTTTAACAGGACCTACGGCAGTAGGGAAAACAGAACTTTCCATAAAACTTGCAAAGGAAATAAATGGTGAGATTATTTCGGCTGATTCCATGCAGGTGTATAAATATATGGATATAGGTTCGGCCAAAATCATGCCGGGGGAAATGGATGGAATAACACATCACTTGATAGATGTCCTCTTGCCATCAGAAGAATGTAGTGTGGTGACTTTTCAAAAGATGGCAAAGGAATGTATGGAAAAAATATATAAAAGAGGACAGATTCCCATTGTTGTAGGAGGGACAGGATTTTATATACAGGCACTCCTTTATGATATTGATTTTGAAGAGGAAGATGAACAGACAGAGCTTCGCGAGCAATTGGAAAGGTTAGCAAAAGAAAAGGGAAATCATTTTCTGCATGAGAAATTAAGGGAACTTGATCCCGTATCCGCAGATGAAATCCATGAAAATAATTGTAAACGTGTGATTAGAGCACTGGAATTTTATGAAAAAAACCATTTTCCGATATCCGAGCACAATAAAATGCAAAAACAAAAAGAATCAGCCTATCAGTCCTGTTATTTTGTGTTAAATGATAAAAGAGAAAAAATTTATGAACGCATTGACAAGCGGGTGGATATTATGCTTGAAAAAGGACTTGTTGATGAGGTGAAAAAATTAAAAGAGATGGGATACCATAAAGGAATGGTTTCCATGCAAGGGCTTGGATATAAAGAGATATTGTCTTGTTTGGAAGGAGAAATCAGTTTAGATGAGGCAGTATACTTGATTAAACGTGATTCCAGACATTTTGCCAAAAGGCAGCTTACGTGGTTTCGAAGAGAAAAGGATGTTGTGTGGGTAGATAAAAATATGTTTTTGTATGACGATGATGCTATTTTGACATATATGATGGAATGCCTAAACAGGAAAGGAATACTTTGAAATGGAGTTTTCACGGGAAATGTATCAAAAGATGGGGATTGATGAAAACGTATATCAATTCTGCGAAAAAATATGGAAATCGTTAGAGCAGCGTTTTAAAGAAATTGATGAACTGTCGGAATATAACCAGATGAAGGTAATTGCAGCCATGCAGAAAAACCGTGTCAGTGAAGCTTGTCTGCTTGGCACCACAGGATATGGATATAATGATTTGGGACGTGAAACCCTTGAGGCTGTTTATGCAGATATTTTTCACACGGAGGATGCCCTTGTAAGGCCACAGATTACATGTGGGACGCATGCTCTTGCACTGGCGCTTATGAGTAATTTGCGTCCCGGTGATGAATTGTTATCTCCGGTCGGAAAGCCTTATGATACCTTAGAAGAAGTAATCGGTATCAGAGAGTCCAAAGGATCACTTGCAGAGTATGGTATTACTTATAAACAGGTTGACTTACTGGAAGATGGCAATTTTGATTTTGAAGAGATTAAAAAGGCAATTAATGATAAAACAAAAATGGTAACCATACAGCGTTCGAAGGGATATCAGACAAGGCCTACTTTATCTGTGAGTAAAATAGGAGAATTAATTTCTTTTATCAAAAGTATAAAGCGGGATGTGATTTGTATGGTAGATAATTGCTACGGTGAGTTTACCGAAATTCTTGAGCCTACGGATGTAGGTGCTGATTTGGTTGTGGGTTCATTAATTAAAAATCCGGGCGGCGGACTTGCACCTATCGGAGGATATCTGGCAGGGAAAGGGGAATGTATTGAAAATGCAGCCTATCGTTTGACATCTCCGGGACTTGGAAAAGAAGTGGGGGCATCCCTTCAGGTTATGAATTCATTTTATCAGGGATTGTTTTTGGCACCGAGTGTCACTGCAAATGCTCTTAAAAGTGCAATTTTTGCTGCCAATATCTATGAAAAATTAGGATTTTCCGTGGTGCCGGACGGAAGTGAAAGCAGACATGACATTATACAGGCAGTCACCTTCGGAAATGCAGAAGGTGTAATTGCGTTTTGCCAGGGAATACAACAGGCGGCAGCTGTTGACGGACATGTAACACCGGAGCCGTGGGATATGCCGGGATACGACAGTCCGGTTATTATGGCGGCGGGTGCTTTTGTGTCAGGATCCTCAATAGAATTAAGTGCCGATGGACCGATTAAACCTCCTTATGCTGTTTATTTTCAGGGAGGGCTTACATGGCAGCATGGTAAATTCGGTATTATGAAAACGTTGCAGAGATTGGTTGAAAAAGGAATTGTTTCGTCAGATTTTGCCAAAAACAATTAAGTGTTTGTCGAGAATAGACTATAAAAAATCTGTGAATTTGGTATACATAACTGCGTTTCTGTGATAAGATATTTTCATATGCGAAAGAAAAAGTGGAGGTAAAATATGCGCAAGAATAACTGGGCATGTTTTCTGCTTATTTTAGCAGGAATTGTCATTGGCGGTTTTATCGGAAATCTCTTCCCGGTATCCTGGTTAAATTATGGACAAACCTTTGGCCTGTCAAGTCCGATTATACTTGATTTTGGTATTTTGTGTATTACATTTGGTCTGTCCATAAAGATTACGGTAGCCAGTATTATCGGTATTATAGTAGGTATCGTTATTTATCGGATTATATAGTGATAGAATAAGATACATAAGAAAAGAATATCCTTTTGTGTCTGATGAGAGAAAGGGCCGGAAAGGATTTTCGTGAAAGAAAAGAATACAGACGGCGAAAAACCATACGAAAAGTTTATTAAATTCGGAGCTGAAAGTCTCTCTGAACAGGAACTGCTTGCCGTGATATTAAGAACCGGAACCAAAAACTGCTCCGCAATGCAATTGGCGGGACAGATTTTGGATTTGTCAAAAAGAGAAAACGGGCTTAATAGGTTACATCATATATCCATTAAGGAACTTATGGGTATTTCCGGAATCGGTGAAGTGAAGGCAGTGAAAGTAAAATGCATTGCCGAATTGGCAAAAAGAATGGCACAGCAGAAAGCGGAAAAACAGTTAAAATTTGATAAACCGGAAACCGTGGCTTCATATTTTATGGAAGAACTGCGCCACGAAGAAAAAGAAAAAATTTTATTGCTGTCATTGGATAATAAATTGCATTTAATCGAAAAATATATATTATCGATAGGAACCGTTAATGCATCGCTATTATCTGCAAGGGAAGTGTTTGTACAAGCATTAAAAAATCAGGCTTCATATATTATGCTTTTACATAATCATCCCAGTGGTGATCCTGTACCCAGCAAACAGGATATTGTGATTACAAAAAAGATAAAAGAGGCCGGAAAGTTGATAGAAATAGATATACTGGATCATATTATAATCGGAAACGGTTGCTATATCAGCTTAAAAGAACAGGGCTTATTATAGAAAGGGGTATCAATATTGTCCATCAATGCATTTGGTATCGATTTAGGTACCAGTAACATTAAAATTTTTCATAAAAATGAAGATGCAATTCTTGTTGAAAAAAACATGATTGCGATTGAAAACAAAAAGAATATTTTTGCGTATGGTGACTCTGCATTTGAGATGTATGAGAAGGCACCTTCAAACATTAATATTTCGTATCCGCTCTCTAACGGTGTGATTGCTGATATTAAAAATATGGAGTTGCTGATTCGTTATTTTGTTACAGATTTATCCAAGGGGAATATTCGCCCTGCAGATTATTATATTGCTGTACCCTCTGACATTACAGAAGTCGAAAAGAGAGCGTTCTATGATTTGGTAAAAGAAGCCGGTGTAAAAGCAAAAAAAATCATGGTTGTGGAAAAAGCGGTTGCAGATGGGCTTGGTATGGATATCGATGTTAAGAACTCCCAGGGTGTACTGGTTGTAAACGTAGGATATGACACTACCGAAATTTCAATTTTGTCTTTGGGCGGCATTGTGCTGAGTAGATTAATAAAGGTTGGCGGTCTTAAATTTGATGACGCTATCCGTGCAGCAGTCAGAAAGCAATTTAGCCTCATTATTGGAGGTAAAACCGCTGAAAATGTAAAAATATCTTTAAAGGATTTTGAAAAAGAAGGAAAAGGTGCCGTTGTATACGGACGTGATATAGTTACGGGGCTTCCCGTTGAGAGAGAACTTCCCACAAAATTGATTGATGACTGCCTTGTGGAACATTTCCGTACGATAATAGACAGTATCAAAGTGATTTTGGAAAGAACCCCGCCGGAACTTGCGGCAGATATATACAGACACGGTATTTATCTGACAGGAGGAGCCTCCCAGGTAAATCATCTTCCCGAGTTAATTCATCAGGGTACCGGATTAAATGTCAATATAGCCGAAAATCCTATGACAAGTGTAGCGCTTGGTCTCTCAAAAATTATCAGGGACGATAATTATAAATCAGTTGCATATACCATTGAAGGAATGAACAGATGAGTCCAATCATAAAAAGAAAAGGAGAAAAGTTTACACTACCCGGTAAATATCTCCTTTTTATTTTAACAATTCTTTGTACGGGTTTGATTGTATTAACATTTCATACGAATATCTTGAGTGCGCCTGCAAGTGCTGTTGGAGGCTTTTTAATTACGCCCCTGCAGGAAGGAATCAGTAAAGTAGGCAGTTGGTTACATACAAGATCGGAAGAACTGGTACAAATCAAAACACTATTAACAGAGAATGAGCAGCTGAAGGCACAGATAGATGAACTTACGGTAGAAAATATTCGCTTGCAGCAGGACCGGTATGAACTTACAAACTTAAGGGAGTTATATGATTTAGATGCCCAGTATGATGAATATGAAAAAGTGGGAGCAAGAATTATAGCAAAAGATACCGGAAATTGGTTTCATTCTTTTGTAATAGATAAAGGTTCCGATGACGGACTTGCCATTGATATGAATGTCATGGCCGGAAGTGGTCTTGTTGGTAGGATTACCGATGTAGGACCGAATTGGGCAAAAGTAATGTCAATTATTGCTGATAATTCCAATACAAGCGGCATGGTATTATCGACATCAGACAATTTAATTGTAAGCGGAAACCTGGAACTGTATGCAGAAGGTGTTATTGAATTTGAAAAGCTTGTAGACAGCGCTGACAGAGTGGTGGAAGGGGATAAAATTGTTACATCAAATGTCAGTGATAAATATTTGCCGGGGATATTAATCGGATACATATCCAGTATTAATGTTGACTCAAATAATTTGACGAAGTCAGGGCTCATTACGCCTGCGGTAGATTTTGAACATTTGGAAGAAGTACTTGTTATTATACAGTTGAAACAAACAGTAGGAGAGTCGTAGAAAGTGAGAAGATTTTTTGTATCAGTCGCGCTGATTATCTGTTGCTTTATATTACAAAGTACTGTATTTAAGGCTTTAGAGTTTGGCGGAATAGTACCTAATTTAATGATTGTTCTTACTGCTTCCTTTGGTTTTATGCGAGGAGAAAAGGCGGGGCTGTTAATCGGATTTTCTTGTGGTCTTCTGGCAGATATTTTTTTCGGTGGACTTATCGGATTATATGCAATGATTTACATGTATATCGGGTATTTGAACGGAAAGTTCCACAAAATATTTTATCCCGAAGATATTAAACTTCCCATAGTGCTTATTTTAGTGAGCGACTTTATATTTGGAATAGTATGCTATGTTACGCTCTTTTTATTAAGAGGCAGATTTCATTTTTCTTATTATTTTATCAATATTATTTTACCTGAAATGGTATATACCATTCTTGTTACATTACTTCTTTATCCCGTTATTTTATGGATAAATAATAAACTTGAAGACAGAGAACAAAGGAGTGCACGTAAATTTGTTTGAAGATTTTAAAGAAAAATTCTTTAATATGGTCAGTTCCAGAGTGTTTGTCATGATACTGGTTATGGTTACCATAGCGGTTATTATTATGAATAGGCTGTTTGAACTTCAAATTGTAAATGGTGCTTCTTATCTTGATTCTTTTGAAACCAAAATTATGAAAGAAAGGACCATACAGGGAAGCCGCGGCTGTATTTACGATCGCAACGGTAATTTGCTTGCGTATAATGAACTGGCCCATTCCGTAACAATTGAAGATGTATACGAAAGTGGTAAGATGAAAAATTATAATTTAAATACCACGATTTATACTTTGATTCAAATGTTGGAGGAAAACGGTGATTCTACGGTCAGTGATTTTAAAATTGTACTGGATAGAAATCGCAATTTTGTATTTACTGTAGAAGGAACGCAGTTATATCGTTTTCTGGCAGATGTTTACGGACATGCCGCAATTGATAAACTGGATGAAAAAGAAAAAACATCAACGGCACAGGATGTAATTGATTATTTATGCGGTTGGGACAGATTTCGTATTGGTGTATATACCAAAGAAGATACGGAAGAAACTTTTCGGGTGGGGAACGGCTACAGCAAAGAAGATATGCTGAAAATTTTGACCATTCGCTATGATATGAATAATAACAGTTATCAAAAGTATATTGCCACAACCGTAGCAACCGATGTGAGCGAAGCCTCTGTAGCGGTTGTTATGGAAAATTGTAATGAATTACAAGGGGTATCAATTGTGGAAGATACTATCCGCAAGTATGTGGACAGTGTTTATTTTGCTCAGATTATAGGATATACAGGAAAAGTTTCACAGGAAGAATTGCAGACGCTTAATGCCGACAATAAAAATGCTTATGATATGAATGATACTGTGGGTAAATTAGGAATAGAAAAGTCCATGGAAAGTTATCTGCAAGGAATAAAGGGAAGTGAAACGGTATTTGTTAACAGCGTCGGAAAAGTAATTGAAACAAGTAATTATGTACAACCGGTTGCAGGAAATGATATTTATCTGTCGATTGATAAGGATTTACAAATTGCAGCATATAAGATATTAGAAGAAAAACTTGCAAGTATTTTGTTTACCAATATTGTTAACGCAAAGGAAGTAAATACGGAAAATGTAAGCAACAGCAAAATTAAAATACCCATTACGGATGTTTATTTCGCGTTAATCAATAACAATGTTATTGATACAGAACATTTTGCCGAATATAAAGCCGGAGAAACTGAAAAAGCGGTGTATGATAAATTTACGGAAAGAAAAGAAGCCGTTTTTTTGACCTTGCAAGAAGAATTAAATACGAAATGCACGCCATATGAAAGGTTGAAACAAGAGTATCAGGTTTATCAAAGTTTTATTACAGATATGTTATATGCAAACGGAATTCTTATGCGTAGTGAGGTGGATGTTTCAGATAGCACATATATTGCATGGACAACAGAAGAGGTTATCAGTCTAAATGAATATTTAAATTATGCTATTGCAATGAACTGGATTGACGTCACCAAACTTGACTTGAATAGTCAATATTCGAATTCCGAAGAAATATATCTTAAAGTGATAGAATACATTTTTGAGATGTTGCAGGAAAATGTTGACTTCAATAAAAAGATATATAAATACATGATTAAGGATGATACGATTACCGGAAAAGAGATATGCCGTATATTGTTGGAACAAAATCTTATTGAGATAGAAGAAGAAGAATTGCAACGTTTTGAAGGAGGTAGAATTTCTGCCTATAATTTCATGATGAACCGGATCCAAAATCTTGATATTACACCGGCACAGCTTGCGCTTGATCCGTGTAGCGGTTCCATGGTTATTACAGATGTAAATACAGGCGAAGTTCTTGCACTTGTTTCTTACCCGGGGTATGACAATAATAAAATGGCGAACGGTGTTGATGCGGAATATTTTGCACAATTATTGAATGATTTATCCACACCAATGATTAATTATGCGACACAGCAAAGAACAGCACCGGGTTCCACCTATAAAATGGTATCATCAACAGCAGGTTTAAAAGAAGGTGTTATTTCTACAAGTTCTACATTTAGATGTAATGGACAATTTGATTTAATAGAGCCGCCGCCCAAATGTTGGATTTATGGAAGCGGAACACACGGTCATTTAAATGTAACACATGCAATCAAAGAATCCTGTAATGTATATTTTTATGAATTGGGTTATCATCTTGGTGTAGTGGGAGATAGCTATTCCGATGATGTAGGATTGCAAAAACTGGCAAAATATGCGGACATATATGGTTTTTCCGAAACATCGGGAATTGAAATCGAAGAAGCCGCGCCGCAAATTTCAGACAATGATGCAGTTCGTTCTGCGATCGGGCAGGGAACCAACAGTTATACAACTGTAGGAATTGCGAGATATGTTACGACACTTGCCAATCACGGTACATGTTATAATCTGACGCTTGTAAATAAAATTACGGATCATAGTGGCAATCTCTTAAAAGAGAATCAGGCAACAATACGTAATACAGTAGAGCTGAAAGATGCGGAATGGGATGCAATCCATTCAGGTATGCGTAAAGTAGTTGAATCTAAGTATTATTTTACAGATATCGGTGTAAATGTTGCAGGTAAAACCGGTACGGCTGAAGAAAATAAAAACCGTCCCAATCATGCATTGTTTGTGGGATATGCACCTTATGAAGAACCGGAAATTGCCATTGCGACCAGAATTGCATACGGATATACATCTACTTATGCTGCACAGCTTACAAAGGATGTGTTCAGATATTATTTTGAACTTGCGGATGAAGAAGAACTGATTACCGGTATGGCAGTCAGAATGACGGACAGCACTGCAGTTACAGATTAATGAAAACATATAAAGGAGCATGGATTACGTGAAAAATTCAGTAATTATAAAAAGCCTTTCTAACGGAATTGTACTGCATTTAGATCCGCAGATTCCATTTGAGGAGTTGCTAAATCATATTGCGGTTAAGTTTAAAGAATCAAGCAGTTTTTTTAAAGATGCCAAAATGGCTTTATCTTTAAAAGGAAGGAAACTTACAGAGTCAGAGGAGAAAATGGTTTTGGATACAATTTCTGAAAATTCGTCCTTGTCAATTGTTTGTCTTGTGGGAGAAGATGAAGATACAGACAGACAATTTGCCAAAGCAATTGCACAGACTGATTTTTCAGGAGAAGGTTCACCTCATAATGAAGGACAATTTTACAGAGGGACCTTAAAAAACGGACAAATTTTGGAAACAGAATCCAGTATTGTCATTTTGGGAGATGTGTATCCGGGTTCCACTGTGGTTTCTGCAAGAGATATTATCGTTCTCGGTGGTTTATACGGGGAGGCATATGCAGGAGGAAACGGAGATAGCAATCATTATGTTGCGGCGCTTGAAATGTCACCGGAAAAATTAAAAATTGGTGATTTCAAATATTTTTCCAAAGAAAAAAATAATAAATGGTCCATAAAGCCAAAGGTACAACCGAAAATCGCATACGTGAAAAATAATAAAATCGTTATGGATTCCCTTACAAAAGATTTACTGAGCGAATTGCCTGTATAAGGATTCCTCAGGGGACGATATTAATTCATCTTAGGAGGATAAGAATATGAGTGAAGTAATTGTCGTCACGTCAGGGAAAGGCGGTGTGGGAAAGACCACCACATCAGCAAATGTAGGAACAGGTCTTGCGGCCATGGGGAAAAAGGTTGTTTTGATTGATACGGATATCGGACTAAGGAATTTGGATGTTGTCATGGGTCTGGAAAACAGAATTGTTTACAACCTTGTGGATGTTGTAGAGAATAAGTGCCGCATCAAACAGGCATTAATAAAGGATAAACGACATCAGGGACTCTATCTGATGCCTTCCGCACAGACGAAAGATAAAACAGCGGTATCACCTGAACAAATGGTCAGGATGATAAACCAGTTACGGGAAAGTTTTGATTATATTATTTTAGATTGTCCGGCAGGAATTGAGCAGGGATTTAAAAATGCGATTGCCGGAGCGGACAGAGCACTTGTGGTAACAACACCGGAAGTGTCAGCCATTCGCGATGCGGACAGAATTATCGGATTGTTGGAAGCAAATGAGTTTAAACAAATCGATTTAATTGTAAACCGTTTGCGTCCCGATATGGTAAGGCGTGGCGAAATGATGAGCACGGATGATGTGGTCGACATTTTATCGATTCCATTAATCGGAGTTGTTCCGGACGATGAAAATGTGGTGATTTCCACGAATCAAGGGGAACCTCTTGTAGGAAATAATACACTGGCAGGGAGAGCATATCAAAATATATGTTATCGCGTAACAGGAAAAGAAATCCCATTTATTGAGTTTGATAAAGGTATTTCTTTTTGGACAAAAGTGTCAGGTATATTTCATAAAAATTAGGGAGGGGGTGCCGTTATGGGAATGAAACATTTTTTCTTTAGAAAAAAATCCAGGGAAATTGCAAAAGACCGTTTGAAAATTTTGCTGATTTCGGACCGTGTAAACTGCTCTCCGGAAATGATGGAGATGATAAAAAATGATATTGCAAAAGTAATATCAAAATATATGAAAATAGATACAAAAACAATGGAAATACAAATCAGTAAAAAGGGTAATAAAGGACATGATAACAAAACTCCTATGTTGTATGCCAATATTCCCATTTTGGACTTGTACAGTAAGTAAGTGACAGGAAAGGGTAAGTATGTTAAGGCATTATAGAGTACGGGATTACAATTTTAAACTAGTGATAATGGTAATTGCTTTAGCAGTTATCGGAATTATTGCCGTTGGCAGTGCTCAGGAGTCATTGCAAAGCAAGCAGATAGTGGGCTTTGCCTTCGGCGTATTTCTGATGGTGGTATTATCCCTGTTTGATTACTCGGTTATATTAAAATTTTATTGGTTAATTTATCTTTTAAATGCTATTTTACTTGTGCTTGTAATTGTGATAGGTGATGATGCGGGCGGAGCACAGAGATGGATTGAAATAGGAGGAATAAGGTTCCAGCCGTCTGAGATAGCCAAAATTTTTATTATTTTATTTTTTGCACAATTTATTTTTAAACATAAAGAAAAATTAAATACATTTCAATATATTGCCGCATGTGTAATTTTATTCGCAGTTCCGGCTTTTTTGGTATTTAAACAGCCGGATTTATCAACAACTATAATTATTTGTCTTATTTTTTGTACGATTATGTTTGTCGGTGGCTTAAGCTGGAAAATTATTATAGGTATTTTGGCAGTGTTTATTCCGGCAGCAATTATTGTTATTACTTTGATACTTCAACCGGATCAAAAATTAATTAATGAATATCAGAAAAACAGAATCATTGCTTTCTTTAATAAAGACGAATATGCCAATGCAGAAGGCTATCAGCAGGAATATGCCGTTATGGCTATCGGCTCCGGACAGTTAACCGGAAAAGGATATAAAAATAATCAAATAAGTTCTGTTAAAAATGCAGATTTTATTGCTGAACAACAAACAGACTTTATTTTTGCCGTAATCGGTGAAGAATTTGGATTTATAGGTACCGGCGTGGTTGTTATACTTTTTCTTTTTGTCAGCGTGGAATGTCTTTTGACGGCTAGGCGTGCAAAGGACATTGCCGGAACGATTATCGCTGCAAGTATAGGTGCCCAACTGGGGTTCCAGGGGTTTGTGAATATTGGTGTAGTAACCTATTTATTACCGAATACGGGATTGCCGTTGCCGTTTGTCAGTTATGGTCTCACATCATTAATCAGTTCTTTTATAGGCATAGGATTTGTTTTAAATGTGGGGTTACAATGTAAGCAAAAATGATGTATAATATTGATGTATATAACTAAAAAAGCATCAGAATATTGGAAGGAGCAGACTATATGAATATTGCATTAATAGCACATGATGCGAAAAAGAAACTTATGCAAAATTTTTGTATTGCTTATAGAGGTATTTTGTCAAAAAATGAGTTGTACGCAACCGGTACCACGGGTCGATTGATTGAAGAAGTCACTAATTTGAGTATACACAAGTATTTAGCAGGCCACCTTGGGGGCGAGCAACAGTTGTGTGCACAAATTGAACATAATCAGTTAGATCTTGTCATTTTTTTAAGAGATCCGGTTACCAAAAAACATCATGAGCCTGATGTAAATAATGTCGTTCGTTTTTGTGATATGTACAATATTCCATTGGCAACAAATTTAGCTACGGCGGAGTTATTGATTAAGTCCCTGGATAGAGGAGATTTAGAGTGGCGTGAAATTTATAAATAATATTTTTCCACGAAAATACATAGTAATCATTTCCGGTATTTGTATGTTGTCTTTGTTATGCGGATGCAAAGGCAAATATGATATGCCTTATACAGTTAATTCTGACAGTAGTAGTTTTCGTATTGTTAACAGAGAAGAGGCGGTAGCATCTGCGATACCCTTTGCATCAGATTTATGTGTCGTTGACGGAAACGTTACGTTAGAGAATGTTGATATGTCAAAAGCAACCGGAGCGGCATTGTTTGATGTAAACAGCAAAGAAACCGTATATGCCAAAAACGTTCATGATAAGCTTTACCCTGCAAGCCTTACGAAGGTAATGACTGCATTAATAGCATTAAAATACGGAAGTAGTGATATGATGCTTACGGCCTCAGCTAATGTGACGAATTTAGAAGCGGATGCCCAAACCTGCGGTTTGAAAGCAGGTGACCAAATGACATTAGCACAGGCATTGCATGTTCTTTTGATATATTCTGCCAATGATGTTGCAATAATGATTGCGGAAGGAATTGCCGGATCTGTAGAAGAGTTTGCTGTTTTGATGAATGAAGAAGCTCTTTTGCTTGGTGCCACAAATACGAATTTTATAAATCCGCATGGACTTCCGGATGAAAATCATTACACGACCGTATATGATATGTATTTGATTATGAATGAGGCTGTTAAGTATGACACGTTTAATCAAATTATCGGTATGACATCTTATTCGACTGTTTATTATGATTCAGATGGTGATGCAAAAGAATTATCGGTAAACAGCACCAATCATTATATGCAAGGCTCGGCCGAGGCACCGGCAGGAGTAACTGTCTATGGTGGCAAAACAGGAACAACCAATGCGGCAGGTCATTGCCTTATTCTGCTTTCCAAGGATACATCAAACAATCCGTATATTTCCATAATTCTTCGTGCAGACAGTCGTGATGATTTGTACTTGCAGATGACGGATTTACTGACTGAAATAAATAATTAACAGTTGTTTTTTCGGGCATAATATCTTATAATAAAAGCAAGTCATATATAAGATGATTTATATCATAATTATATATTTCGAATTTACTTCAGGAGGGATTACCAATGGTTCAATTAATTATCGGAAAAAAGGGAAAAGGCAAAACGAAGCATTTGTTAGACAAAGCTAATACTGAAGTACAGAATGTATCCGGCAATATCGTATATCTGGACAAAAGTTCAAAACATATGTATGAACTTAATAACAAAATCAGATTGATTGATGTATCTGATTATATGATTACATGTTCAGACGAATTTGTTGGATTTATTTGTGGCATAATTTCACAGGATCACGATTTACAGCAGATGTATTTTGACAGTTTTATGAAAATTGCATGTAAAGAAGACGGAGATGTAGAAGCGATTATTAACAAGTTAGAAAAAGTTGGTGAAAAATTCGGCGTAAGTTTTGTTATTAGCATTTCAGTGGATGAAGCGGAACTCGCTGATTCATTAAAGGATAAAGTTATAGTTTCTTTATAAAAAGCATTTATGTACATAAAACCCCGGAATTTTTCTGGGGTTTTTTACTGTAAAAGATTGCATGATATAACCGTCGGAATCAGGAGTCAATATTTTGAGAGAAAATGATAATAATAAAGTAGTTAAATACAGAAAGCCTCTTAATATCAATATTGGTATGGTTATTTTTGCGGCCATTTTTGTTTATATTATTGTCTGTGTATTTGGATATTTTACCCAGAAACACATCGTGCCTTACCAGGTAAAAGAAGGGTCACTTTCTTCTAATAATATTTATCAAGGGATTGCCATCCGAAATGAACAGATAGTGACGGCATCTCAGGCAGGATATATCAATTATTATGCACGTGAAGGTGAAAGAGTCGGTGTTGGAAATTTGGTTTATACATTGGATGAATCAGGAAAACTGGCAGAGTATTTAAATACAGAAGATAACAATACTACATTGACAAGGCAGGATATGACCGAACTTAAAACGGAAGTATTGGGTTTTGTTAGTAATTTTAATGAGACACAGTTTTCTAAGACGTATGATTTTAAGTACAGTGTGCAGGGAACAATTTTAAAACTTGCTAATGCAAACATATTAGAAAACATTGATAAAATTAACAATTCCGGAATTTCGGAGCTTGTGGATTTTTGTACGGCTCCCAATACGGGAATTGTGATATATTCCGTCGATGGTTTTGAAGATCTAACAATAGAACAAATTACGAAAGATACTTTTAATACAACAGATTACGAAAAAAAACAATTAATCAGTAATGAGCTGATTGCTGACGGTGATCCGGTATATAAATTATCAAAGGATGAAGACTGGTCAATTGTAATTCAGACAGATGAAGAAAAGGCACAGGAACTGAAAGAATTGGAATTTGTAAAGGTAAAATTTTTAAAGAACCAACGTACTTCATGGGGAGAAGTGTCTACGCATACAAATCCTGACGGAGACGTTTTTGTCAGGCTTGAGTTTACCAATTCCATGGTTACCTTCTGTACAGACCGGTTTATTGATATCGAGTTAATTACGGAAGAAGAAACCGGTCTTAAAATTCCAAATTCATCAATTGTAGAGAAAGAATTCTTTATTGTTCCGAAAGAGTATATTACATATGGCGGAGTAAACGGAAATGCCGGTGTTATGAGAGAGGCTTATGATGAAAACGGAACAGTGACAACCGAGTTTATTGAAACGACAATCTATCATGAAACCGAGACAGAATATTATCTGGATGATTCGCAGCTTCGGATAGGGGATTATATTATTATGCCACAGTCCACGCAAAAGCAGTCGGTAAGTAAGCGTGGAACCTTGATAGGGGTATATAATATTAATAAAGGATATGCAGATTTTAAGCAGATAAATATTTTATATCAAAATGAAGAATACGCAGTGGTTAAGTCGAATACCAGATATGGTCTTAATACATATGATTATATCGTATTGGATTCGTCTTCTGTAGAAGAAAACGAAATTATTAATGAGTAGGAATAATATATGATTTCATCTAACATTCAAGTAGTTAAAGAAAAAATAGAGCAGGCATATAAAAACAGTAAAAGTACGGTAAATATGCCAATATTGATAGCAGTCAGTAAAACAAAACCCATTGAAATGTTAAAAGAGGCATATGAAGCTGGCTGTAGGGATTTTGGTGAGAATAAAGTACAGGAATTAATAGATAAATATGAGAAAATGCCTAAAGATATTAAATGGCATATGATAGGACATCTGCAGACCAATAAAGTGAAATATATCGTTGATAAAGTTGCATTAATTCATAGCGTAGATTCTTTAAAACTCGCCATGGAGATCAGCAAAGAGGCATTAAAAAAGAATGTTTCGGTATCAGTCCTGATAGAAGTAAATGTAGCAGGGGAAGAAACAAAATTTGGTGTAAAACCTGAGGAAACAGAAGCCCTAATCAGAAAAATTGCAGTGTTGCCCGGGATTACTGTTAAGGGACTTATGACAATAGCACCATATGTAGAAAATCAGGAAGAAAATCGACAATATTTTGCGAGGCTGAAGCAATTATCTGTTGACATAAGAGATAAAAACATTGATAATGTTTATATGGATGTTTTGTCAATGGGAATGACAGGTGATTATGAGGTTGCAATTGAAGAAGGAGCCTCTTATGTACGTGTCGGAACAGGGATTTTTGGTGAAAGACAATACATAGTATAAAGGAGTTGTAAAATATGGGAGTAATGGACAAGTTTCTCAATTATATGAAATTGAATGAAGATGACGACGATTTTTATGATGATGATTACTATGATGATGAACCGATAGAAGAAAAACCGCAGAGGACAATTATTTCTAAAGAGCCTGCAATAGAGGAAGAAGAAAAGATTATCAAGAAGACTACTCCGAAAATTACACCTATGCGTCAGACGAAGCGCACAGGAAATGGGATGGAAGTATGTGTAATTAAACCTACATCTATTGAAGACGCAAGGGAAATTACAGAAACACTTCTGGCAAATCGTACAGTTGTTTTAAATTTAGAAGGCTTGGATGTTGATATTGCACAGAGAATTATTGATTTTACATCTGGTTCCTGTTTTGCAATCAGTGGTAATTTGCAGAAAATATCACATTATATTTTTATTATTACACCGGCTGTCGTAGATATATCGGGAGATTTTCAGGAAATTTTATCAGGCTCATTTGATGTACCGATTAATAATGGATTTTAAGCAAAGCTTCCTGTTTCGACAGGAAGTTTTTTCATGGATAGATAAGTCGATTGAGAGGAATGTAATATGGCAGAAAGAATAACTATTAACTATGAAAAGAAACCTTGTTATGATATTGTGTTTTCAAAATCCTTTGATTCATTATATGAAGAATTGGAAAAATTAAATATAACAGAGCGTAAAGTATGCATTATTACCGATTCACAGGTTGCAGATTTTTATGGTAATACCGTTATGCAATTACTTGACGGAAGATGTAAGAAAAATATTATTCATATTTTTCCGGCAGGAGAAGAAAACAAGACGTTAAACACGGTAAGAGAAGCATATAAAGTTTTAATTGAAGAAAAGTTTGACAGAAAAGACCTTTTGGTTGCGCTTGGAGGCGGCGTTACAGGTGATATTACCGGCTTTATTGCGGCAACATATTTGCGTGGTGTAGATTTTGTGCAGATTCCGACAACGCTTCTTGCCCAAAGCGATTCCAGCATTGGTGGAAAGACCGGTGTTGACTTTGATGGGTATAAAAATATGGTTGGTGCATTTTATATGCCCAAGCTTGTTTATATGAATGTCAGCACATTAAAATCGCTTGATGACAGGCAGTTCTTTAACGGATTTGCAGAAGTGATGAAACATGGTCTCATTAAAGACGGTATGTTTTATGAGTGGTTGCTTGAAAATATGTATGAAATATGTGACAGGGATATTGATACGCTACTTGAGATGATTATGAAAAGTTGTACAATCAAGAAACTTGTGGTTGAAAAAGATCCCACGGAAAAAGGAGACCGTGCACTTCTTAATTTTGGACATACAATCGGGCATGCCATAGAAAAATATAAGAACTTTACAATGCCACATGGTGAATGTGTGGCACTTGGTGCTGTGGCTGCGGCATATATTTCATGGAAACATGAGTGGCTCTCAATGGAAGAATATTATGAAATTAGGGATATGTTTGTACCTTTTAATTTGCCTATATCCATAGAGGATATTGAGCCTGAAAAGATTCTTGAACTTACTAAATCAGATAAAAAAATGGAAGGGAATACGATTAAATTTGTTTTGCTGAAGAAAGTCGGTAAGGCAGTTATCGATAAAACAGTAACTGATGAAGATATTTTAAATGCAATTAAAGAGATTCATTATGTAGAAGACGGAGAATAAAATGAAGAAGAGTGTGATTTTGGTTTTGGATTTTATTTTGTTGCTTGTGTTGGTGGCTGGCGACCAAATAACAAAATATCTGGCTGTCATTAAGTTGAAGGATCAGCCGGCGTTTAATATCATAGACGGTGTACTTGAATTTAATTATTTGGAAAACAGAGGTGCTGCATTCGGAATGCTTCAAAACCAGAAATTCTTTTTTGTATTTGTAGCAGTTATTTTCCTTGGTGTAATTATTTATGTACTTATTAAAGCACCTGAAAGTAAGAAATATAACAGTCTTCATATTTTACTTACCATGATTGCCGGTGGCGCAATCGGAAATATGATTGACCGACTCAGGTTTGATTATGTTGTTGATTTTATATATTTTGTGTTGATTAACTTCCCCATATTTAATGTTGCGGATATTTATGTAACAGTCGCAACAGTTGTTTTGGTGATTCAGGTATTGTTTATATATAAAGATAATGATTTTTATTTCTTAAGCTTTAAGCAGAAAAAGTTCAGGGAATTAAATTAATATGAATGAAAATTATAATGAATTTAATTTTATAATTGCAGAAGATGGTGAAGGGGAAAGGCTTGATAAATATCTTAATATGATGATGGAGGCTTTGTCCCGTTCCTATTTGCAAAAACTGATTGATGATCATTGTGTTACCGTAAACGGTAGAGAAGTAAAAGCCAATTATCGTTTGAAATCGGATGATTCAATTATGCTTCGGGTTCCTCCGGCTGTTACGCCTGATATTATTCCGGAAAAAATTGACTTGTCTGTTTTATATGAAGATGATGATGTGATTGTTGTCAATAAACCAAAAGGAATGGTTGTGCACCCTGCAGCAGGGCATTATAGTGGAACATTGGTAAATGCACTGTTATATCATTGTGCCGGTAATTTGAGCGGCATTAACGGAATCATGCGTCCCGGAATTGTACATCGGATTGATATGGATACCACAGGTTCTGTAATAGCCTGTAAAAATGATTACGCCCATGCTTCTATTGCACAGCAGTTAAAAGAACATAGTATTGTAAGACGCTATCATGCCATAGTATGCGGTGTTTTAAAAGAAGATGAAGGAACTGTGCATACATTAATAGGCAGACATCATACAGATAGAAAAAAGATGGCTGTTGTTTCAAGCGGTGGAAAAGAGGCAATTACACACTATAAAGTGATAAAGCGGTTCGGAAAACACACTTATGTTGAATGTGTTTTGGAAACAGGGCGTACGCATCAAATCAGAGTTCATATGGCGCATATCGGGCATCCGCTTCTGGGAGATGAAATTTACGGAAAAAAAGAAAGTCATCATCATCTGCAGGGGCAAACACTACATGCCAAAATATTAGGCTTTCAACATCCTGTTTCCGGAGAATATATTGAGACAGATGCACCATTGCCGGATTATTTTATCGGATTAATAAATATATTAAAATAATCAACAGAATAAAGGGGGATTATTTTAGTAAAAGTTTATAAAAAATTTATATTTTATTGAAAATAATAGTGAAATATGATATTGTATAAAAAGAGTGGGGTTTGGAGAAATAAAATGAATTTTGAAGAAGTATTAGAAAAATTACTTTGTTCTTTTAAGCGATATTATAATATAAAAACAGGTGATGAGGTAGAAGCACCTTTTGTGGCAGAAGCAATTTTTCGCAGTCATAATGAACAGTATTTTTTAATAAAAAGAGCGAAAGTTGCGGATATTAATTCTAATGAAGATGTTTTTTTCTATCATACAGATAATATGGATTTGGAATCCTTGTATGATATTGATAAATGTGCATGGGAGAGAGGCTTGTCTCGGGTATGTCCTGATGAAAGCCATCGTAATTCAGATGTCACATTAATTATTCTTGCTGATAAGATTGAAACCAATGCTTTTAAGGCTGTACATAAAATAAAACATTATAAAAGCTATTTGTTTGGGTTCCATGGATGGAGCAATTATCGCTTGGTTGCAATCGAGTTATCTTCAAAGAACGTGGCATATAACCGCCAAGGTCAAAATTTGAAAAAACTCGTTGGCAATATAATAAAATAATTATACTTATATGGAGGAGAAAGAGAAAATGACAGCATTATTAATCATTCTCGCAGCAATTGTTTTGCTTGTTTGTGGATATGTTTTTTATGGTTCATGGCTGGCAAAACAGTGGGGTATTGATCCCACAAGAAAAACTCCTGCAATTGAAATGGAAGATGGTGTTGATTATGTAGCTGCTAAGCCTGCAGTTTTACTTGGACATCATTTCTCATCAATTGCCGGTGCAGGTCCTATTAATGGTCCTATTCAGGCATCAGTATTTGGTTGGGTTCCTGTATTTTTATGGTGTATCATCGGTGGTATTTTCTTTGGTGGTCTTCAGGATTTTGGTTCATTATTCGCATCCGTTCGTCACGAAGGAAAGTCTGTTGGTGAAATCATTGAATCATCTATGGGTTCAAGAGCAAAGAAATTATTCATCATTTTTGCATTACTCGTACTGATTCTTGTAATTGCATCCTTTGTAAATGTAGTTGCAGGTACATTCTTTACGAAAGAAGGCGGCTTCGGTATCGTAAGTAATCCTACAGGTAACCAGACAACAGCAATGATTTCTTTGTTGTTTATTGTTTTGGCTATTATTTATGGTATTATGACAAACCGTTTCGGTGTTAAGACCATTCCGGCAACCATTATCGGTATTATCGGAATTATTCTTTCCGTTGTTATCGGTCTTAACTTCGGTTTTGCAATGGGACGTACAGCATGGATTATTTTCATCGGCGCATACATTACAATTGCATCCTTAGTACCTGTTTGGATTTTATTACAGCCTCGTGATTATTTATCCAGTTTCCTTCTTTATGCAATGATTATCCTTGCAATATTAGGTATTATCTTCTCTGCATTTACAGGAAACGTTACATTTGAGATTCCTGCATTTACAGGCTGGAGTACAGCAGTAGGACCTATGTTCCCGGCATTGTTTATTACAGTAGCATGTGGTGCATGTTCAGGTTTCCACAGCTTAATTTCTACAGGTACTTCTTCTAAGCAGTTAGCAACTGAAAAACATGCAAAACCCATCGGTTATGGTTCCATGTTAATCGAATCTGCTTTAGGTATTATTGCGTTGATTGCTGTAGGTATGGTATTTGGAAAATATACAGCAGGAGAATTTGGTTCACCTGCAGTTGCTTTTGCAGCAGGTATCGGTTCCATGTTTGGAACAGAAACATCCAGTGTTTATGGTACTATCTATGCGTTATTAACTTTGGCAGTATCTGTATTTGCACTTACAAGCTTAGATACCGGTACACGTTTAAGCCGCTTTATGTTCTCTGAGTTATTCTTAAAAGAAGAAGAAAAGACATACAAAGATGCAACAGGTGTTCGTAAAGTTTTGGCACATCCGTTATTTGGCACCACATTAATGGTAGTAATCGGTTGTATCCTTGGTGGATTACAGCTTTCCCAGATTTGGGGATTATTTGGTGCGGCAAACCAGTTACTTGCAGGTATTGCACTTATGGCAATCGCTGCTTGGCTTGGTAATGTTGGTAAGAATAACAAAATGTTCTTTATTCCTATGATCTTTATGCTTGCAGCTACACTTACAAGTTTAGTAATTACTATGATTGGTAAAGTGAAAGCAGTTGCAGCTGGTACAGCAGCATGGGGAGATTGGTTCCAGTTGTTATTTGCAGCAGCAATGTCTATTCTTGCAGTTATCTTAGTTATTGAAGGTGTTCAGACATTCATGGCTCAGATGAAAAAGAAAAAATAAATTATAATTTTCTCTAAAATTATATAATAAAAGGCGTAGGAATAAGTTCCTATGCCTTTTTTGTTATAATGAGATGTTTAGGCAGTGATTGTATTTCTGCCTTGTTTTTGTTATAATATAACTAAATAAAACATAATATTTATAGAAAAAAATATGTTTTATTTGCATACAAAAGGAGGCCACATTTATGAATACAGTTATTACAATCGGAAGACAATTTGGTTCTGCAGGAAGAGAAATTGGACAGAAGGTAGCAGCATATTTTGGAATAGAATGTTATGATAAAGAACTTCTTTCCAGGGCAGCGAAGGAGAGTGGTTTTTGTGAAGAAATGTTAGAAAATCATGATGAAAGACCGACGAGTTCGTTTCTTTATAATCTTGTTATGGATACATATTCTTTTGGATATAATGCATCACATTTTGTGGATATGCCAATCAGTCATAAGGTTTTTCTGGCACAGTTTGATACCATTAAAAAGATTGCAAGCGAAGGTCCTTGTGTGATAGTAGGACGTTGTGCAGATTATGCATTAAATGATGCAAAGAATTGCGTACATATATTCATATATGGCGATGAAGATACTAAAGTGAAGCGTATCATGGAGAAATACAGTGTAGATGCTTCCAAAGCACGTGATATGTGTAATAAGAAGGATAAACAGCGTCAGAGTTACTATAATTATTATTCTTCTAAGAAATGGGGACGTGCCGATAGCTACGATCTTTGTATTAACAGTAGTGTTCTTGGCGTTGAAGGAACCGCGAAACTGATTATTCAGTATATTGAGGATTTTGAAAATATAAACAAATAATTATGTGTTTTAAATATTTAATGAGTTAAATGAAAAAGGAACCTTTCAAAAATTAATGAAAGGTTCTGTTTTTTTGCGCTAAAAATAAAAAAAGTAGCATTGTAAATATTTAAAAACATAAAAACAACTATTCGCAAAACACAAGTTTAACGAACAGTTATAAGCGGTTTACGTAATTTTTTTATGTCAACTTGCGTATTTTTATAAATCGTCTTTACTGATGTAATCAACAGAACTATTATATTTTGTAATATATTTCTTATAATTTAAATCCGGTTGTTTTTCTGATTTATTTTGATTTTTTTTGTTGTGATATTTTTGATTAAATTCTAAGACTGTACTTTTAGCATTTCTACGTCTATTTTTACGAATTTTAACAAAGGTATATATGTAAACGATTATTAAAAAAGCAAAGATTAAAAATATCATCATTTTCATATTATGATAACCCCGTTATATTGCCTTATTTTAGTATTTCATCAGAATCTAATATTATGGTAAATGGGCCGTTATTTTCTAAAGAAACAAGCATATGTGCGCCAAAAACACCATGATTAACGCAGTCTATCTCTTCGCGGCATTTACAGATAATATACTCATATAATTCATTTGCAAGTTTGGGGCTGCCTGCATTGGTAAATGATGGACGATTCCCTTTGCGGCAATCCGCATATAATGTGAATTGTGAAATGATTAACAATTCGCCGTTTGTGGATTTAATATCTAAATTTGTTTTGCCGTTTTCATCTTCGAAAATCCTTAATTTTAGTAATTTAGATACCATTTTATCTGCAATTTCATGTGTATCTGTATCGCTTATACCTACTAAGACAACAAAGCCTTGATTAATTTCTCCTACAATATTTTGATCAACACAGACAGATGCTTTGTTTACACGTTGTATTATAAATTTCATTGCTACTACTGCTCCTTATGGGAAACGTCCTCGGAAATAGATGTTAAGTTAGATTCTTCGTTATTTTCCATTGCTTTCTTTTTCTTGATAAATGAAAAAGAAAAGAATTTTTTGTTATCATTTATATTCCGGTGTATTAAAACATTATTTTCGTCAATTTTTTTAACATTTAAATAATTTTGAGTAGATATTGGAAGACCACGTTTTTTAAGTTTTTTCTCAGTGTAGCGTTTAATCATTGCATATACAACCGCAAAAAAAGGTACACCAATAATCATGCCCGGAACGCCTAACCAACCACCGAATATGGTGATGGAAAAGATAACCCAAAATCCTGATAAACCGGTGGATTCTCCTAAAATTTTTGGACCAATAACATTACCATCAAGCTGTTGCAGTAAGAAAATAAAAATAATAAAATACAAACTTTGAATCGGATTTTCCATAAAAATTAAAAGTGCACACGGAATTGCTCCCAGATATGGACCGAAAAATGGGATTACATTGGTTATACCGATAATAACACTAATCAATAGGGGGTATGGTAACTGTAATATGTTTGTACCGGCAAAACAAATACAGCCGATAATAAATGAATCAATTATTTTTCCGCTGATAAAACCGATAAAAGTTTCGCTGACAAAGCGTGTGTCGCTGATTATTTGGTTTGCATTTTTTGTTGAAAATAATGCATAGGCTATTTTTTTTGATTGACAGGAAAAGGTTTCCTTACTGAATAAAACATAAATGGAAATGACAAGCCCTATAATCAGATTCCAAAGAGATTTTAAAACACTAAGTAGACTTAATGATACCGTTTTTAATAAAGATTCCATTTGCGGTATAATACTGTTATTTAAGTAATTATTAAACTCTTCAGAATATAAATCCACTATTTGTAAAGCTACTTTTTCAATTGAAGGATTATCGTTTAAGAATTTATTACTCCAATAATTTAAGTTCTGTACATATCCGGGGACTTTTGTAGAGATATTTTTGATACTGGTTATAATATTTGGAATTAAGATCGAGAAAAATGCATATAAAAACAAAAATACGATGATTAATGTCAACGTAACTGATGTCATTCGCATGTATTTTTTCTTATTTGCGGTCATAGAACTTTTTGCACTAAACAATGTAATAAGAAATTTTTTCTCAAAAAAATTGACAATCGGGGTCAGTAAATATGCTACGATAATACCGTAAACAACAGGACTTGCAATAACATAAAAGGCGCCAACCTTGTCTGAAAAACTCTCTGCATGGAAAATAATGTAGTAAAAACATATGGATGCAGCAATGACAAGAAAAGATATTACCCCAATTATAATGTATTTTTTTTCGATATTAAATTTCATGATGTATAACCCCTTATATCTATTGTAGAAATTTAGATAAAAATATATAATTTAGTATATCATTTTTTAAACAAAGATACTATGGAATATTTCATAAATATGATAAAATTAATATGATTTTATCATCTGTTTCGGAGGAATTATGAAATTACAACAAGTGTTAAGCTATATTAGACGTGCAGTAGATGACTATCATATGATTGAAGAAAATGACCATATTGCAGTTGGGATTTCCGGAGGAAAAGATAGTCTTACGTTATTATACGGACTTCATGGACTCAAACGCTTCTATCCTATCCCATTTACACTCCATGCGGTGACTGTTGATCTGGGGTTTGACAATTTGAATTTGGAAAAAATTAAAGAAATATGTTCAGAACTTGAAATTCCTTATACCATTGTAACAACAGACATTGCAGATGTCATTTTTAATCAAAGAAAAGAAAGTAATCCGTGCTCATTGTGTGCTAAAATGAGAAAAGGTGCATTAAATGAAGTGATTAAAGCAGCAGGTTGTAATAAAGTTGCGTATGCACATCACAAAGATGATGTGGTCGAGACAATGCTTATGTCGCTCATTTATGAAGGCAGATTTCATACCTTCTCTCCTGTTACCTATCTTGACAGAATGGACTTAACTGTTATTAGACCGCTTATGTACATGCAGGAGGCAGATGTAATCGGATTTATAAATAAATATGAAATACCTGTTGTTAAAAGTCCTTGTCCGGCAGACGGACATACAAAACGTGAATATATTAAACAGCTTTTAAGGCAATTGAATTTGGAAAATCCGGGTGTAAAAGAAAGAATGTTTACAGCCATACAAACTGGAATTGATCGATATACATTGGAGTGAATTACAATTGGAAAACAGTAAAAATTATCATGATGAACAAAATAATATCAATACTATGCGAATGAGAGAAGTATTAAGTACTCTTCCCTCCTTTTGCAAACAGTTTTTTAGAGGAATACAGGAATATACCTCATCCAGGACACGATTGGCATATGCATATGATTTGCGGGTCTTTTTTGAATTTATGCATGGGCATAACAGTGTGTGTTCTAAAATGAAGATTGAAGAATTCCCTATTACGTTGTTAGATCAGATTACCAGGGAAGATATAGAAGAATATTTGGATTATATTACATTCTATTCAAAAGATGGCAAAGAATATACAAATAATGAACGCGGAAAAAAGAGAAAACTTTCTGCATTAAAGAGTTTTTATAATTATTATTTTTGTGCAGAGTTAATTAAAACAAATCCTGCAGCACTTGTGCCTCTTCCAAAGCTTCACGAGAAAGAAATTATCAGATTGGATGTTGATGAAGTGGCTATGTTACTTGATCAGGTAGAGGAAGGAACGAAACTCACTAAAAGTCAGCTTAAATATCACGGAAAGACTAAAATCAGAGATGTTGCACTTCTTACTCTTCTGCTTGGAACCGGTATCCGTGTTTCCGAATGTGTCGGCCTTGATATTAATGATGTTGATTTTAAAAACAATGGCATAAAAATCCGTAGAAAAGGTGGCTATGAAACGGTTATTTATTTTGGAGAAGAAGTTGCTGAAGCATTACATGATTACTTAGAAAAGAGGCATCATATCATTCCACTTGAGGGACATGAAAATGCATTATTTTTATCCATTCAAAACAGACGTATTACGGTGCGCGCTGTAGAAAACCTAGTGAAAAAATATGCTTCAACAGTTACAAACTTAAAGAAAATCACCCCGCATAAGCTTCGAAGTACATATGGCACCACACTTTATCAGGAAACCGGTGATATATATCTGGTAGCAGATGTACTTGGACATAAAGATGTAAATACCACAAGAAAACATTATGCAGCACTGGAAGACAGTAGACGTCGTATGGCAGCAAAGGCAGTAAAGCTCCGTGAAAAATAATTTGATATGATTATAAAAATAAAAGGCATCTGAAAATGATACCTTTATCCTTTATATGCAATTGCGTCTATTTGGATCTGTAAGCCATTTTCGCCGCCCTTGTGGGCAAATTCTGTGGCAATCGTTTTCCGGGCCGGATATTTGCCTTTAAAACGTTCAGAGAAAACTTTTTCCATCGTCGGAATATTCCAAGGGTCTTTCATTAAAACATCTACTTTTACAACTGACTCCAGTGTAAGTCCTACCAAAGCAAGTCGTGCAGACATATTATCAAGGGCACCATGTACTTGCTCTTCTACTGTGCCACCAACGTTACCCACGCAAAAATTTAAAAATACCCACTCTCCAGCTTCCACTATTTCGGAATATGCATAGTTCGATGCAGTGGGAGCATCTAAATTCAGTCTGATTATTTTACTCATATAAATAAACTCTCCCCAAATATTATCCTATAAACTCATTGCTATAATAAGGAATTATAATTGACTGTCCGGATTTAATGGAGTCATCGGATAATGCATTGATATTCATTACTTCATTAATATAACTTTCATAAGAATCATAAAATGCTTCATCTGCATATTCAGCCGCATAATCCCATAAGGTATCTCCTGTATTTACGGAAATGCTTTTATAATATTTATAAGATATTTCAGCATCATTTGACTGGGCTTTTGTTTTAAAACTAAAAAAACATACGGATAAACAGGAAATTAACATGAGTGTTAAAACAAATTTCATAACATTATTTTGCAATTGACGTCTTCTTCTTAATTTATTGTTTCTGATTCTTCTTTCGCTTACCTGATAATTCATATGATACTCCTCCCAAACAGAACAAATGTTGCGAACAACTGTTCTATATATTGGATTATATCGAACAAACATTCCCTTGTCAATATATTTTGATAAAAAAATCGAACAAATATTTGGAATATATGTTTGCTTTTGCAAAAAATGTATGTTATACTTTACTTACAATAATTCTGAATGGAGGTTTTTTTATGGCATATGGTAAAATAACAACAAAACAGCAGGAAATATTAGATTATATAAAAGAAGAAATATTAAAAAGGGGTTATCCGCCGGCTGTAAGAGAAATCTGTGAAGCTGTAAATTTGAAATCTACATCCTCTGTTCACTCTCATCTTGAAACTTTAGAAAAGAACGGTTATATCAGGCGTGACCCTACAAAGCCCAGGGCAATTGAAATTTGTGATGACAGTTTTCAAATGGTACGTACGGAAATGGTCAGCCTTCCGGTAGTTGGTCAGGTTGCTGCGGGGCAGCCGATTCTTGCAGAAGAAAATATTGACAGTTACTTCCCAGTTCCCGCGGAGTTTGTTCCCCGCGGTGAATCATTTATTTTAAATGTAAAAGGTGATTCTATGATTAATGCAGGTATTTTTAGCGGTGATCAGATTTTCGTAAATTCCTGTAATACTGCAAGAAATGGCGAAATTATTGTTGCATTAATCGATGACTCTGCCACTGTTAAAACTTTTTATAAAGAAGACGGACATATTCGTCTTCAACCGGAAAATGATGACATGGATCCGATTATTGTTGATGATTGCCAGATTATTGGCAAAGTATTCGGTGTTTTCAGAGTTTTTCATTAATTTTTTGTTTTAAAAATTGTAACCCTTACTTCCATAATTTGGATTTAAGGGTTATTTTTTATGAATATATTTATGAAAATCGGTAAAAATATATGTGTGACAATAGTATTTATATTGTTTTTTTAGGAGGTAACAAAATGAATAATAAATTTCTGGATTGTACCGCACTTACACTTACAATTATCGGTGCAATAAACTGGGGATTAATAGGATTCTTTTCCCTTGATTTAGTTGCACTTATATTCGGTGATATGTCCCTGATTTCCAGGATTGTCTATGCATTAGTCGGCCTCAGTGGTTTATATCTGATTACTTTCTATATGTATCTTGACAGACATGCCGATAGACAGGAATAAAGTGTAAAAAAGAAGACGCATCTCTTGTAAAGAAATGCGTCTTACTTTTATTTAAATTCAGAAATATCAATTTTTTTACCGTCACTCCATATTCTTTCCAAATCATAAAACAAACGATTTTCTTTGTCAAAAATATGAACAATAATATCACCGAAGTCTAAAAGAACCCAGTTTGCATTTTGGTAACCCTCTATTTGTTTTAATGGATAACCGGCTTTTCCGAGTTTTTCATCAACTGCATCGGACATTGCCTGAATCTGGCTTGTGTTACTTCCGCCTGCAATAATAAAATAGTCTGCCAGAACGGATATTTCACTGATGTCAATCACACAAATTTCTTCCGCTTTTTTATCTTCTAATGCTTCAATGGCAAGCATCGCCATTTTTTTTGTTTCAATTTCTTTCATGGTAAAATTCTCCTTTTGCATGTATCATCAAGTTGTTTCAGAGATAACATTTGTTTGTTCCCGATAAAAATCAAATGTTTTTTGCGTCATAGGATCCGTCTGTGAAGCGGTTTCCTGCAAATAAATCAAGGTGTCTTCCAATATTTTTAATAAAGCTATATCAAGATCTTTAAAAGCTAATTTACGGATGGTAGATAAGTTGGGAGCCTGTTTTCTTCCCGGCTCAATATAATCAGCAATATATATGATTTTTTCAAGCTGTGACATGCCGGGACGTCCGGTTGTATGATTTAAAATAGCATTAATAATGTCCCTGTCATGAATGCCGAATTTTTCCATTGCAATATAACTACCGGCTTTTGCGTGTAAAAGAAAGGGATTGTTTCTTTCAATATCATTTATTTGAATATTATGCTTTTCGCATATATGAATCTTTTTTTCATCAGGCAAACATTTTGCACAGTCATGTAATAAACCGGCAATTTGTGCTTTGTTAATATCTGTATCATGACACATTGCCAAAGCAGATGCTGTATATGCAACACCTAAAGTGTGCTCGAAGCGCTTATGATCCAGATTTTTTTCCATATATTTTCTGATTTTTTTGATATCTGCAGTTTTCATATGTGCTCCTATCGGTTGCTTTTTATGCCGGAAGATTAAGATTGATATAAATTGTTTTTACTTATATATGATATAACACTTTGTGGTGTCATGTACATAACAGATTTGTTTTCATGGATTTTTTTTCGGATTTCTGTTGAAGACAAATCAACCTTTCTTTCAGGTAAAATTTCAACCTTAGCATGAAAGGATTTGGATAAACTATTTGCTTTTTGTTCTAAATCCTGTTTATCTTTTTCGTCCCTGGAAGCTGCAATTAAAGTACAGTTTTGCATAATTTTGTCAGCATATTTCCATTTTTCAATTGTAAATAAATTATCAGCCCCCAAAATGAAATAGAAAACTGTGTCAGGATATATTTTTTTTAATTCTTCTAAAGTTTCATAGGTATAAGTATGACCATTTCTTTTTATTTCCATATCGGAAATGGAAAAAGCTGTGTTTCCGGTGATGGCAAGGGAAACCATTTCATATCGCATTTTGCCGTCAATAATTTCACTTGTATCTTTCATGTAGGAATTACCGCTTGGGATAAAAATGATTTCATCAAGATTACAATAAGTACGGGCATCTTCTGCAACAAGTAGATGTCCATAGTGAATGGGATTAAATGTACCACCCATAATTCCTATTTTTTTCTTTTTATTTTCCACGCTTGCACCTATCCTGTCCTTTTGGCTTGTTATAACGGGAGATTAATTTTTTTATGATCTTTATTTTCTTTATATAATACTATTTTCTTGCCGATTACCTGAACTACCTGTGAATGTGTTCTTTCTCCGATGGCGGCTGCAATTTCACGGGGATCTTCCATACAATTCTTTAATACGGCAAGCTTGATTAATTCTCTGGTATTAAAGGCTTCGCTTACTGCTTCCGTCACTTCCGGAGTAAGTCCGGATTTTCCTATCTGAAAAATCGGATCAATATTCATTGCCAGTCCTTTTAAATATGCGCGTTGTTTACTAGTCATTCTTAAACACCATGCCTTTCTTGCGGATAATTGGTCCGCAAAGTGTTCTCTTCTATTTGTAATAATCAAAAGCAAGTCCGTACATGCGCACGGTATCGCCTTCTTGAATGCCGAGTGCTTCCAGTTCTTCCAATATACCGTTTAATTTTAAGAAATTCTGGAAGAAGGTAAATCCTTTTTCGGACTCTAAATTTGTATAACCAAGCATCTTCTCGATACGTGGTCCTTCTACCACGTAAACATTTTCTTTTTCGTCATAAGTGACAGTATACGGGTCGTCGGAACTTCCGAGCATATATTCCGGGAAAAATTCCTGTTCAAAAACAACCGGTTTGTCATCTATGGTATCGAGCATATTTCTCATATAATAAAGAAGTTCCCTGATGCCTTTGCCGCTGATGGCAGAAATGGGGAATACTTTGATGCCTTTGGATTCAAATTCTTTTTTCAGCAATTCCACAGGATCATTGCCTGAGCCGTCATCATAAATCATATCAATTTTATTTGCGGCGATTACCTGTGGTCTTGCCGCAATTTCCGGATTATAAGTTTCGAGTTCTTTGTTGATGGCATAAATATCGGCAACAGGATCTCTGCCTTCCGTAGATGCAGCATCAACAATATGAATAATTGCCTTGGTTCTTTCTATGTGGCGCAAAAATTCAAAACCAAGACCAATACCCTCGGATGCACCTTCGATAAGCCCCGGAATATCTGCAATGACAAAGCCTTTTGCATCTTGTAAGTCAACTACGCCTAAATGAGGATTTAAGGTAGTAAAATGATAATTTGCTACTTTGGGCCGTGCATTGCTGACTTGGGTTAAAAAAGTGGATTTCCCGACATTAGGGAAGCCCACAAGGCCTACATCAGCAATTACCTTTAATTCCAACTGTAATTCCAGTTCTTTGGCGGGCTGACCGGGTTGTGCGTATTTAGGCGCCTGCATGGTACTGGTAGCATAATGCTGGTTGCCGTTACCGCCGCGACCACCTTGTAATAAGACAAAACGTCTGTTTTCACCGGACATATCAGTGATTACTTTTCCGCTTTCAAATTCCTTTACAACAGTTCCTTCCGGAAGTTTTAAAATTAAATCAGAACCATTTTTACCGCGACAGTTGCGTTTGCCACCATTTTCACCGTCTTCCGCCTGATATTTACGGACATGACGATAATCGGTCAGTGTATTTAATCCATCATCCACTTCAAGAATAACACTGCCGCCGTGTCCGCCGTCACCGCCATCCGGACCTCCGTTTGGCACATATTTTTCTCGTCTGAAAGACACATGTCCGTCGCCGCCTTTACCGCTTCGTACATATATCTTTGCTCTATCTGCAAACATAATTATTTTCCTCTCCATTCGGTCATCATAGACCTAAAAAAGGACTCCAAACAATCATCATGTTTGAAGCCCGATTCATCGTACTATTTTTCTACAGGATATACGGAAGCTTGTTTTTTATCTCTTCCTTTTCTTTCGAATTTAAGTACACCGTCAACTAATGCGAACAATGTATCATCACCGCCACGACCTACATTAACGCCGGGATGAATCTTTGTTCCACGCTGTCTGTATAAAATGTTTCCTGCTTTTACGAATTGTCCGTCAGCTCTTTTCGCACCTAATCTTTTGGACTCGGAATCTCTACCGTTCTTAGTAGAACCAACACCCTTTTTATGAGCGAAAAATTGAAGGTTCATCTTTAACATGGTTTACACCTCCTTGAATTTAAGTTCCAAATACTTTTTACCGTAATCACTTACGATACCTGATAATCCAAGAATCATGGAATCCATTAAAAGTTTACTTTCCGATGAAAGGGGATTTATAAACTTACAGTCTATGAAACCTTCTTTTTCATCTGTAGTAATATCCATCTGCGCTCCGGTTAATTCATCCAGAGAATTAATGGTATTAATTACCAGACAGGAAACGGATGCACATACAATGTCTTTTCCGTGTTTGCCATAGCCGGCATGACCTGTACAGGTAAATCTTTTATAGGTTCCTTCGTTGGATTTATAAAATGTAATGGTTGTCATAACCTGTTTCCTACATACTAAGCGTTAATTTTTTCAATCTTAACCTGTGTGTATGCTTGTCTATGACCATTTTTCTTATGGTAACCGGATTTTCTCTTGTACTTGTAAACGATAACTTTACGGTACTTACCCTGTTCCATAACTGTTGCTGTTACGTTAGCGTTAGCTACGTCACCTGCAACTTTCAATTCTTTATCGCTGATAGCGACAACCTGATCAAATGTCACAGTATCTCCGGGTTCTGCATTCAGCTTTTCAACTTTGATTACATCACCTTCGGAAACCTTGTACTGCTTTCCACCTGTTGCAATAATTGCGTACATATGGGCACCTCCTTCTAACCAGCCGAAACTGATTTTACTCGCTAATTACGGTGGCGTTTTTAAACGCACTTCGACCTCGTTATGCGGCATACTCATAAAATATAACATTTTAGCTATGTTATGTCAAGTGGTTTTTTTACTTTCTTTCTGGTAATTTCTACAAGGCCAAGGGCTGTCATATCAACAAGCCGTGTTCTGACTTTGTCTTCTTTTAAATAAGTATCAAGTGTAGATAATAATGTTTGATTATCCTCTTCGGAAGCCATGTTGATAAAATCAACCATAATCATACCGGAATAATTACGGAGACGAAGCTGTCTGGCCACTTCTTTGGCAGCCTCTATATTTATATTCAAAATATAATTTTCCTTCGACTTTTTGCCGTACTTCGCTGTGCTTTCTGCTTTTCCGGAATTCACATCAATTACGACCATTGCTTCTGTGGGTTCAATCACAAGGTATCCACCACAGGGAAGCCATACTTTTTTGCTCAATGCTTCAGTCAAATGACTTTCAATGCTGTATAGTTTGGACAGAGAAAGCAATTCATCCTGATAAAATCGGATATTCTTATTTATGTTGAGAAAATGATTATTTACACTATTTGTCAAAATGGAATAGACATTTTCATCATCCGTTACAATCTCATCATAAACAGTAAGCGGAATATCTTTGATGAGTGTTATAATTTCTTCCTCCGGTTTATAAAAACAACTGTAACAAGTCCTATGCTTATAGTTTTCCGTAATTTGATTAAAAATATGGATAAAAGACTCCATTTCCTCATAAAGAGGCGTTAAATCCGTAAGGTTTTCTGCATTGGTGCGAATAGTAAAGGAAAATTGTTTTCGGCCTGTTATATTCTGATTGCAGATTGCTTCCTTAAGTATCTGCTTCTTTTCAGGATTAATTTTTTTTGAAAAATGTAGCCCATGGCCGAAATAATCGCACACACAATAGTGTCCTGCAAGGGATAGCTTTGTAGAGGCGGTCGGTTGCTTTGTTTTTAATGCTTCTTTGGATATTTGAATAACAATTTCATCTCCCTGCCTTAAAATATCATCTTTTTCGAATTTTCTGTTTGCAATTAACAGGTTATCACAATCCGTAAGAGGAAGATAAACTGTTTGTTCGGCGGAAACAGAAAGAAACGCACCGGAAATGGCAGACACTACATCTTTGACTTTTGCAAGATAAATATTTCCTAAAAGGCTTTCATCGCCCGGCAAGGCTGCTGTTTGAAACAAAGAAGGTTTGTTGCCCTCAAATAAGGAAAGTAACAATCTGTTATTTTGTCTTGTAATGATTATTTTACCCATAAAATCAGTCACTCTCCTTTCCTGTTATATGAATCAGGAAATTAACGGCATTAATTTCCCTTTTTTAGTTCTTCTATAGGTTTCCAGTCTGCGGACACGGAAGGGGAATTCGGGTAATGGTACACCGATTGTAGCAAAAAAATGTTCTAAAACAAATCCCGGTTTTACATTACTTCCGCTTCCGGCATCCAATTGCATAAAAATACCGTCATCACGTATCTGCAGTTTATAAATGCCTTCTTTTAAGTCTATTTCCTTTTCACTTTTCTTAGTTTGTTTCATGACAGGAATATGTTCCTGTTCATAATAAGTAATTAATTTTTCTTTCCAGTCATCGGGAAGAAGTATTTTATCACTAAAACGGACGAGATAATCTGCTGCGGCAACGCTTGCCATGGCATTTCCCTCTCCCTCATCTAAAACAGCTACTTTTAATATTTTAATGCCCTCTGTCATGACTGCATTCAAACGGTTTTTGATATCTTCCGTATCTGTAATGGAACTTAGTTCAATATCAAAATATTCGCCACTGCTTTCGTGTCCTACAGATAAGGGAGATGCAAAGGACATAATCTGATGCGGGCTAAAACCTGTCGAGTAGGCGATATCTATATCGGCACGGCGGATTGCTTTTTGAAAATAACGCATAACATCCAGGTGTCCGATGAATTTAACAGGGCCTTCTTTTGAAAATTTAATTCTTACTTTCATGACAATCCCTCCTTTTCTTCAAAGCATACACCGGTACCGAAACGGGACGCACCACAGCCCTGACACTGCATGCGGCAATTGGGAGTAACGCTCTCCTCCTTTGCTTTTTTCCATTCGCGAAGAAGGAATTCCTTTGTGACACCGCAATCTAAGAAGTCCCAAGGAAAAATTTCATCATCATGGCGTTCTCTTACCGTATAAAAATCAGGATCAACCTCGCATGCTTCAAAGGCCTGCATCCATACATCATTTTTGTAATATTCACTCCATGCATCATAAACACAGCCCATTTCATACGCTTTTAATATAACCTGATTAATCTTCCGGTCACCACGCGCCATAATACCTTCTAAAACGCTTACATCGGCCTCATGCCAGTTATATTTGATGCTCTTTTGATTTAGCTGCTCCGTAATCGATTTGCGGGTTAAATAAGCTTTATCCAGGAATTCTTCTTTGCGACACTGCGGTGCCCATTGAAAAGGTGTAAAAGGCTTGGGAATAAAGAAGGATGTACTTGCAACAATCTGTACTCTTCCGTTTCGCTTTTCCTTGGGAACTGTCTCATAATAAACAGCAGCAATTTTATTTGACAAATCACCGATTCCCTTGATATCTTCTTCTGTTTCGAAAGGTAACCCTAACATAAAATATAATTTAACCCTTGTCCATCCGCCTTCAAAAGCAAGTTTGGAACCGTTTAAAATCACTTCTTCTGTAAGTCCTTTATTAATTACGTTACGAAGTCTTTGACTGCCTGCTTCCGGTGCAAAAGTAAGGCTACTCTTTTTTACATCCTGTACCTTATTCATAACATCCAGTGAGAATGCATCTATGCGAAGCGAAGGCAGTGAGATGTTAATTTTCCGCTTATTACACTCTTCAATTAAAAAGTCAATCAATTCCGGCAATTTTGAATAATCACTGGAACTTAAAGAACTTAAAGAAATTTCTTCATGTCCGGTATTTTCCAGCATCTTTACGGCATAGTCTTTCAGTACATCCACATCACGTTCTCTTACCGGCCGATATAACTGTCCTGCCTGACAAAACCGGCATCCTCTGATACAACCACGTTGAATTTCAAGGACAACGCGGTCCTGTGTCACTTTAATAAAGGGAACAACAGGTTTCATTGGGTAATACGTATCAGAGACATCGGTTACCATTTCTTTTACAATCACATCCGGAATATCCGGAGCAAGAGCTTTACGTTCTTTTATGGTGCCGTCTTCATGATAAGAAACTTCATATAAAGATGGAACATAAATCCCCGGAATTTTAGCAGCATTTTCTAAAAACCATAGACGACTTTTCTTTTCGTCTTTATATTTTTCATATAAATCAATCAGTGTTCTGTACTGCGTTTCACCCTCTCCGATATAAAATAAATCAAAGAAATCACAGATAGGCTCCGGATTATAAGTGCAGGGACCGCCTCCGATTACAATGGGATCCGCTTCTGTTCTGTCTTTGGATAAAAATGGAATTCCGGATAAATCAAAGACCTGAAGAATATTGGTATAACACATCTCATACTGTAACGTGATTCCTAAAAAATCAAAATTTTGAATCGCATCTTGTGATTCCAGTGCAAATAATTTGATGTTTTCCCTGCGCATGACAGCGTCCAAGTCTGTCCATGGAGAATAAACTCTCTCACACCACACATCGTCAAAACGGTTCAGCATATCATAAATAATTTGAATGCCCAGGTGAGACATGCCGATCTCATATACATCGGGAAAGCACATTGCAAAACGCACCTTTATCTTGTTTTTATCCTTCATTACAGCATTTACTTCATTTCCGATATAGCGGGCAGGTTTTTCTACCTGCATTAGTATTTCATCACTCAGAGCTAATTTTCTCATATATATAATCCTTTTCATTTATCCATTGTATTTGTGTTTTTAAAACAAATACTGCCCTATCAGTATAGCTGAAAAATGTTTATAAATCAAATAAATTAAATGTTTCGGAAACTTCTGTTGTAAAAGTCAGATAGGAAGCGATTTCTGCCATGGACATTTGGAAAAGCGTAACATTATTTTTTTCACAAAAAATAAAAATTCCGATTAATAGGATGGCAATAAAAAAACGAATACGAAAGCCTTTGAAAGCAGGTGTATTCACCTCCGCTTTAGCATATGGCATTTCAGCGGCAGGAATTGACGCAGTCATTTCTGCACCATATAACTCGCTTTTTACGGCAGGATAAGTCCCGTATAAAAAACGTTCTCTTTCACGGCACTGATTGCGATTATATTGATTTTGCATTCTGATAGAACGAATCAATTCCAATTTTTGTTCCGGCGTAATATTATTCATAAAACAAATTCCTTTCCAAAATTAAAACAAATAAGACAAACTCAATAAAAGAATATGCATCGCATAAATGGAATATGCGATGCATAAAATCAGAATTATTTTTGTATTAAATTATTAAAAAAGCAACTGTAGCTTCCTGTATGACAAGCGGCTCCCACCTGGGAAACTTTTGCTAGGATGGTATCTTTATCACAATCCGCAATCAAATCCTTTACATATTGGTAATGTCCACTTGTATCACCTTTTATCCAAAGTTCATTACGGCTACGGCTGTAATAAGTCATCCGTCCGGTTTGAAAGGTTGTTAAATATGCTTCCTCATTCATATAGGCAACCATTAACACTTCATTTGTTATTTCATCCTGTACTACTACGGTTACATGACCGTCAGAGTTCTTTTTTAAGTCTTCCCATTTTATGGTTGGAATTCCCAAAGAAGCAGGCGGTAATATTTTTACTGTATCATTCATGTGTCATTTACCTTTCCGTAAATTATAAAATGCCTTTTGTGCTGAGCACACTGGTAATGCGTAAATCTTTTGTAGTAGCCTGGTCGAGTGCTTTTGCAAATGCTTTAAATATTGCTTCGATCATGTGGTGTGCATTCGTGCCGGAAAGCATTTTAATGTGAAGATTCATGCCGGCACTGTAAGATACAGCATAAAAGAATTCACGCACAAGCTGTGTATCAAAATCACCTACCATAGGTACATCAAAATTACATTCAAAGGAAAAATACGGTCTTCCGCATAAATCAACAGCACAGAGTGCCAATGCATCATCCATAGGAAGAATAAAAGAACCATATCTGGCAATTCCTGCCTTATCGCCAATGGCCTCTTTAATGGCGTTTCCCAGAACAATGCCGGCATCTTCTACCGTATGGTGTCCGTCTACCTGTAAATCACCTTTAACAATCATGGTGAGGTCAAAAAAACCATGTTTGGCAAACCCTTCCATCATATGGTCGAAAAAACCGATTCCTGTATTGATTTCACTCTTTCCTGTGCCGTCAATATTCATGGCAACCCGGATATCTGTCTCTTTTGTGGTTCTGTTTACTGATGCAACACGATTCATGGTAATACATCCTTTCTCTGTTTATTCAAAACGAACTTTAATGGAATTTGCATGGGCAGTAAGGCCTTCTTTTGTGGCAAATAACTCAATATCCATGTGCACTTTTGAAAGTGCATCTTTAGAATAAGAAATAATACTTGTTTTCTTCATAAAATCATCTACATTTAAAGGCGAGAAAAATCTTGCGGTTCCGTTGGTTGGTAAGATGTGATTCGGTCCGGCAAAATAGTCACCTAGTGGCTCTGATGAATATTCACCAAGGAAAATAGCACCTGCATTTTTAATTTTAGTCATGGTTTCAAAAGGATTGGCAGTTAAAATTTCCAAGTGTTCTGATGCAATTTCGTTTGCTGCATCAATTGCATCTTCCATTGTTTCTGCAACAAAAATATAACCATAATTATCAAGCGATGCTCTGATAATTTTTTCTCGGGAAAGTTCTTTTGTAAAGTTTTCCACTTCTTCAGAAACTTTTTCAGCAAGTTCTTTGCTTGTGGTAATTAAAATAGCACTTGCCAGTTCATCATGTTCTGCCTGAGATAGCAAATCAGCTGCTATGTATCTTGGATTAGCCGTTTCATCCGCTAAAACAAGAATTTCACTGGGACCTGCGATGGAATCAATGCTGACAAATCCAAAGCATGCTTTCTTCGCAAGAGCAACAAAAATATTGCCGGGGCCGGTAATTTTATCTACTTTTGGAATGCTTTCCGTTCCGAATGCCATGGCGGCAATTGCCTGGGCGCCGCCTACTTTATAAATTTCATCTACACCTGCAATATCAGCAGCAACAAGAGTACCGGGATTTACTTTTCCGTCTTTTCCGGGTGGTGTTGCCATGATAATGCGGGATACCCCTGCTACTTTGGCGGGAATAACATTCATAAGTACACTGGAAGGATAAGCTGCTTTTCCGCCGGGTACATATACACCGGAAATTTCAATGGGCAGAAACTTCATGCCTAAAATAGTGCCGTCCTCGTCCGGTGAAAACCAGCTGTTTTTCACTTGTTTTTGGTGAAATTTTGTAACATTTTCTGCTGATTTTTTCATGACGGAAATAAGCTCTTTATCTATCAAGGTATAAGCTTCTTCAATTTCTGCTTTTGTGACCTTGATGGTATCTGCAGAAATTTCACAACCGTCAAACTTAGCAGTATATTCAAACAAAGCTTTATCTTTATTTGTCTTTACATTTTCAATAATATCGTTTACGGTAGTTTCATAAGTACCGTAACTTGCAGGTGAACGTTTTAAAAGTTGTTCAAGTAACGTGTTTTTTGATGATTCGTTTAATGTTACAATACGCATAGGATACGCCTCTCTTTATATCTGATTATTCTGTGTACATAATTCTCTCAAACTGTTGATAATGTGCTTAATCCGTTCGGTCTGCATCTGCATACTTACCTGATTGACAATCATTCTTGCAGATAAAGGACAGATTTCCTCTAAAACAGTAAGTCCGTTTTCCCTAAGTGTAGAGCCTGTTTCTACAATGTCAACAATCACATCGGAAAGTCCTACAATAGGTCCTAATTCTACGGAACCGTTTAATTTAATAATATCTACGGTTTGATGCTTTTTGTTGTAAAAATAATCTTTTGCAATGTTGGGATATTTACTTGCAACACGGATCATTTCATGGTGCTTTAATAATTCCCTTGCAGATTCGGGACCACATACACACATTCTGCATTTGCCAAATCCCAAATCAAGAACCTCATATACTCTTCTATTTTCTTCTAAAATGGTATCTTTTCCGATAACACCGATATCGGCTGCACCATATTCTACATAGGTAGGTACATCTGAGCCTTTTGCTAAAAAGAATTTTAACTTTAATTCTTCATTTACAAAGATTAATTTACGGGAACTTTTGTCTTTCATTTCTTCGCATGTAATGCCCATTTGTTCTAAAAGAGACAAGGTCTGGCTTGCAAGTCTTCCTTTACCCAGCGCAAAAGTTAAATATCTGTCATTATTCATAAATTTCCTCATCTCCTTATTCATTACAATGATAAGCCGGAACTAAAACAGTCCGAATTCCTTTTTGACGAAGTGCTTTGGCTTCTTTTAATTTTTCCGCATAGTCAGCCTCTCTATAAGTAACGGTAACAGGTAAAGTTGCTTCTGTTACTTTAGGCACTCTTTGTCTGTCCAGTGCAAGCATTAAATCATCAATGACAACTGCAACTCCAATGGCAGACGATTTTTTTCCAAAATAGCCAAGTAAATTATCATATCTTCCACCCTTTGCAATGGCATCACCCACACCATATGCAAATACTTTGAAAATAACACCCGTATAATAATTGTATTTACTTAACATGCCAAGATCAAAAGAAACATATTTTTCTACGCCGTATGAACATAAAACCTGATACAGTTTCTTAAGCCGCTCCACCGCTCTTAAAGAGCAATCATTAGTAACCAAACATTCTGCTTTATCCAAAGCATCGGTATTGCCATAACATTCTGTTATTTGTAAAAACATATCACAAGTTTCTTTATCAATCCCTTTTTCAGATAAAAGTTCTTGTGCACCAAAAATATTTTTGCCGGAAATATAATCGCGGAGTTCGTATTCTGTTTCTTCGGAAAGCCCTGCCTGTCTGCATAAGCCTCTAAAATACTCTACTTCGCCGACACTTACCTGAAATTCGGACAAGCCGGCAGCAAGAAGGGATTCAATCATCATAGCAATCATCTCACCGTCAGCTTCAATACTGTCATCTCCCATCAGTTCGGCCCCCATCTGGGTTACTTCTTTTAATTTGCCTTGTAAATTACCGGTATTGGTAAAAGTGTTTCCATGATAACAAAAACGGATGGGCACATCTTTGTCCATAAAATATTTCGCGGCACATCTTGCCATGGAAGGTGTAAAATCCGGGCGAAGAACTAAAGTGTTTCCTTCTTTATCAAAGAATTTATATAACTCTCTTGACGGAGTGGTTCCGATTTCGTTAGAGAAAACATCAAAGAACTCAAATGTAGGCGTTTGGATGTCTTCATATCCGTATAAATTTAACTGCTCATGAATTTGTTTTTCAGCAGCAAGCTTTTTAGAATATTCTCTTCCATAAATATCACGGACACCTTCCGGTGTATGTACTAATTTTTTGTCCATAGGTGAATCTTACCTCTCAACTTTTTACGCATACTTTAATGAAGCACAGTGCTAATTCGCTACCATGGTAGCACATAAAACTATAGTCAGTATATAAGAAAGAAAATAAAATGTCAAATATTTTCTTAAAAATCTCTATCTTCCAAATCTTTTCTTAAAATATCAAGATACGGTACAAAGATGCCATGTTTTTTCGGAAGAATATACGCAGGGTTGAGCTCCTCTATCCGAAAACTTTTTCGTCCGCCTTCCATTGCCCTGTCCCAAAAAAAACGTAGCATTTCGTAAGGCAAATAATAAAACAAATCTTTATGCGTGTAATAAATCAGAAAAAAAGCGATGCCTCCCTGTTTCTCAAAATCTGCCATAAACTTCACCTGATGTTCATGAATGTTTTGAAGGGAAAAGGTATCCACGGCACATTCTTTTGCATCAAAGCAAACCGGTATCCCTTGCACCACACCAATATAGTCTACAGTACTCTTCTTTTCAAAATAAGCGAGGGTAATATGTCTGCTTTGCTTGTCAATGTTAATGGGCGTGATAGGGGTCGGTATTTTTTGTATTAAAGCAAGACCGTTCTCTAAATATTTTTCATTTGTGCGATTAATGAGTTCTTCCAGCGCAGATCCGCGAAGTCCTCTTGAATTCCATGTTGCCATGCTTTTTTCCTTTAAAAGTATAAAAAAATTTTTGATTATATAGATAATAATTTTCCAAAAATAGCCGGTTCTTTTGCAATAAATGACTTATTACCATCCGGTAACAATAAATCATTTTGGGGAAATTCCAGACGATATGCATGCAATAATTGGTTTTTTATCCCATATTTTTTCTGATATTTATCATTAAATGTTTTGTCACCGTATTTATAATCGCCTAATAACGGATGACCTACTGATGCCATATGGGCACGGATCTGATGGGTTTTACCGGTAATAAGCTCTACTTCTATATAAGATATCTCTTGCAAGTTCTGAATCGGGTAATATCTTGTTTGAATCGTAGAAGCTTTTTCAGTGCTTTTATTATATTGATTATTGGACATAACAGTAACGCGGTTACTGTCATTATCCTTTAAAAGAAAACCGTCTAAAGTAATTTCTTCTTTAATAAGGCCTTTTACAAACAATCTGTAAAATTTATGCACTTCCCTACTTGCAATCAGACGATTTAATTCCTGACTGGCAGCAAGGGTTTTGGCGCAAATAACAATTCCGCTTGTATTTCTGTCGAGCCTGTTGCATATGGAGGGTTTATAGGTTGATAGGCTCGCGGCATCAATGGTTTGTTTGTTAAGCAGATAGCCAATGAGCCATTCGTTTACGGAATAATCCGTATCCTTGGCTTTTTGTGATAAAACACCTACCGGTTTATTCAAAAGCATCATATGTTCATTTTCAAACAATATAGTAACGCCTTTTAACCGGTTGTATGCTTCCGTATACATATCTGTATCCGTTTCATTCTGAAAGCCTTGAAAGGTTTCTTCCGATAAAAACAAAGAAACGGTATCGCCTATGGATAATTTCTCTTTGCCCTCTGCTCTTTTACCGTTTAAAACGATATTCTTTTTACGGAGCATTTTATAAAAAAAGGATGTAGGTGCTTTGGGAAGCAGTTTGTGTAAATATTTATCAAATCGTTGTCCTGCTTCATTATCGTTAATTTTAAATTGATACATAATAATGATCCTTACAATGATATATCATATAATACGGTTCTGATTTCAGCATCTCGCTCCGGAGTTGGTGCCCTGTCTATTTTGGAAAGTTGACCCAGTCGGTCTAAGTATTTATTTATATCCGTAAATATTTTGATTGTAATATCTTTATATCCGCTTTGCTTTAAGAGTGTTTCCAAATGTTCTTCACATAGATTGGTTTCGAATTTCTTTTCAGCAAAACCGCAAATATTTTTTCCTTCTACTACCATATGACTGATAGGAAAATTCTTTTTATAGGATGTAAAATACATATCATACATACCGATATGTCCGTCTTCGGCGGATGTAATGGCTTTTTGGATCGATGTTGAACACCCGGATGCTTTGCAGTACATAATAAGACTTACCATGCTTTTACAAGCAGGAAGACATCCTAACACTGCGACAATGGTAAGCAGATTCTCTTTTGAACCCGTTGTGACAATTCCGGCAATAAAAAGTGATGCTGATATGGCAAACATAATAATTGTCATAACAAGCACTTGGTTTCTCTTCTTTTTTAAATATCCAAAAGTCCCTTTTCTTGCAAGTCTTAATTTCATTTTGTCATTCCTCCCGGGAATCTGTCATAATTATTTCTTTTTGTGTACATTGCGTATGGTTTTCTTCTTTGTTGTTTTTCTTGTTGTTGTTTTATCTGCTGTCGCTTTTTGTTTTCCTGCAAATGTAGCTGCTGTTTTGCGAGGTTTAATCAAACATTTCTTGTCAAAACCGATTAAATCCGTTCTATTGGCTTTCTGCAGTGCTTCATAGACCAAATCATAATTTTTAGGATTGCGATATTGAATCAATGCTCTTTGCATGGCTTTTTCATGCGGATTTTTACATACATATACTTTTTCGCCATTTCTTGGATCGATTCCTGTATAATACATCACTGTAGAGATGGTGGATGGTGTAGGATAAAAATCCTGTACCTGCTCCGGCATATAGCCTAAATCTCTTAAATAAACCGCAAGTTCAATAGCTTCCGTTAAAGTTGAACCCGGATGGGATGACATCAGATAAGGCACTAAAAATTGTTTTTTGGAAAGTTTCTCATTTATCTGATAGTATTTTTTAACAAAGCGTTCATATACTTTATTTTCCGGCTTTCCCATTTTAGACAAAACCGCATCCGATATATGTTCGGGTGCCACTTTTAATTGACCGCTTACATGATACTCAACCAATTCCTTAAAAAAGGTATCGTCCGCATCTGCCAGCAGATAATCAAAACGGATACCGGAACGGACAAACACTTTTTTGACACCCGGCAAGGCTCTTAATTTCCGCAGAAGTGATAAATAATCGCTGTGGTCTGCATTTAAATTCTTACATGGGGTTGGAAATAAGCATTGCCTGTTTTTGCATACTCCTGCGGTCAATTGTTTTTGACATGCGGGATGCCTAAAGTTTGCGGTAGGACCTCCGACATCGTGAATATAGCCTTTAAAATCAGGGGCTTTGATAATCTTCTGTGCTTCAGCAAGAAGAGATTCATGGCTTCGCACCTGTATAATACGTCCCTGATGAAAGGTTAGAGCACAAAAACTACAGCCTCCGAAACACCCTCTATTACTGATTAGCGAAAACTTTATTTCAGAAATGGCAGGAACGCCGCCTACTTCCTCGTAGGAGGGATGATAGGTTCTCATATAGGGAAATGCATACACATCATCCATCTCTTCTGTGGTTAACGGTTTGGCAGGAGGATTTTGTACTACATATATGCCGCTTGGATAAGGTTCTACCAAAGTTTTTCCGGAAAATGCATCTGTATTATCGTATTGAATTTTAAAACTTTCGGCATAGCGAGCCGTATCTTCCTTCATTGTGCTATAATCAGGAAGCACTATTGCATTGTATTTTGCATCGGAAAGGTTTGTTATTCCGGAAATGTCTTTCGTTTTGTAGACTGTGCCTGCAATATAAGTAATATCTTTGATATCCATACCGGCAGCAAGTGCATCTGCAATCTCAATAACAGAATGCTCTCCCATTCCGTAGGAAATAAGATCTGCCTGGCTATCGAGTAATATGGAACGTTTAAAGGAATTGCTCCAATAGTCATAGTGGGCAAGTCTACGAAGACTTGCTTCAATACCACCGATAATAACAGGAACATCTTTGTATTTGCGACGAATCAGGTTTCCGTATACAACCGTAGCGTAATCAGGACGTTTCCCCATGACACCGCCGGGCGTATAAGCATCGGTTTGCCGTCTTTTTTGGGAAACATAATAGTGATTTACCATAGAGTCCATATTACCGCCGGAAATTAAAAAACCAAGTCTTGGACGACCGTAAATAGCAATACTTTCATCATCCTTCCAATCGGGCTGGGAAATAATGCCGACACTGTATCCGTGTGCTTCTAAAATACGGCTGATAATGGCATGTCCGAAAGACGGATGATCCACATAAGCATCTCCGATTACATATACAAAATCAAACTGCTTAATATTTCTGTCTATCATATCCTGTCTGCAAACAGGTAAAAATCCATTTATCAAGAGAACCTCCGTTCATACTGAATGTCATAATAATTCTTAATTGTATAATCTGCCAGCCTTTCTTTCTCGTGCTGCCTGGATATGGAATAAGCATCTTCTACTGCACAGACTTTCATGCCGGCAGCTTTTCCGGCAGTAATTCCGGCTACAATATCTTCAAATACAAGACATTTGTTCGGTGAAACATTGCATTTTGATGCGGCTTTTAAATAGATATCAGGTGCAGGTTTGCCCTTATTAACCTCACATCCCGTTACCACACAATCAAAATATTCTTCGATATGGAGTGCTTTTAGAACAGCGGTTACCAGTTCCTTGGAATTGCTGGTTGCAATACCGAGTTTTATATGATGGGAATGGCAATATTTCAAAAAATCCAAAGCCCCTTCTTTAAGTGGTACTTCCTGTGTATATTTCTGCCATGCCATTTGATTCCAATTTTCTTTCATTGTTTCTACTGAATCAGGAATTGAAAAACGCTCTTTCATATAAACGGCAGTTTCCGAAAAACTCATCCCTTCAATACAGGCTTGTAAATCTTCGGGAAGTAAAATTCCAAATCGTCCTAAATATTCAATATCAATATCTTTCCAAATCCACATGGAGTCAACCAATGTTCCATCCAGATCAAATAAAACCGCTTCAATATCTTTTAACATAAATGAATAACCTCTTCCTGTGTCAGGGGTCTTATTTCCCCTTCGTTTAATGCTTCATCAAGAACCAAATTTCCCATGGAAAGCCGTTTTAGATATAGAACATGAAGTCCTACTGACTGAAACATTCTTTTTATCTGATGGAATTTTCCTTCTGATATCGTAATGTAACAGGAACAATCCGTGATTTTTTCTATAAAAGCTTCCTTAGTTGGTTTCTTTTCGCCGATATCAACACCGTTTTCGAGCAATGTAATGTTTTCGGCAGATAATGAAGCATCCAGTTCAACATAATATTTTTTTAAAACATGCTTTTTGGGAGATAAAAGATTATGTGCCAATTCCCCGTTGTTTGTCAGCAGTAATAAACCGACCGTATCTTTATCCAATCTTCCGACGGGAAATATATCCTGAATCGGAATGCCTATGATTCCACCTTCCGTCGAGTTGACAAGATACTTATTTAACAGGTCAATTACGGTTGTTTCGCTTGTATCAGTTGTGGCACTGACTACACCGGCAGGTTTGTTTAGCATATAATATACAAATTGCTGATATTTGTAATCCTGACCTTTATAAGTAACTACTGTAGTTTTTTCATCTACTTTTGTGTCAGGTTTAACGATCTTTACTCCGTTTACAAGGATGCTGCCACTTTTGAGAAGTGCTTTCACTTCATTTCTTGAGCCTATATTCATTTCGCATAATAATTTATCAATTCTCATAACTATAATAATAACATAAAATAAGAAAAGAACCACTATTTTGAAGAAAAATCCTATGACATTTCTCACTGCGGTCTTTATGATTGCATTAACGATCATTATATTATTATTTCCGTCCAAGTGTCTGATGCTTTCTTTAAACGGACTTAATCTATGGTTTGAAAAAATGATTCCTTCCCTATTTCCTTTTATGGTTTTGTCGGGAATTATGATTCGAATGAATTTAACAGATATTTTTTCGAAATTTTCAGCGCCCTTTATAAAACCCATTTTCCACATTAAAAATATATGTATTTATGTAATTTTTGTCGGTTTCCTTTGTGGATTTCCCATGGGTGCACATGTGACGGCACAGCTCTATGAAAGAAAACAATTATCTCAAAGAGAAGCGGAATATCTGCTGTCTTTTTGCAATAATATAGGGCCGGCCTATTTTATTGGTTTTGCATTGCCAACCATCGGCATACAGAAAAAAATGATTGCATTGTTTGGCATGTATGGAATTCCGCTTTTGTACGGAATTATTTTAAGATATACCCTATATGCACGAAAAATATCTGAAAAAGAAATACAGGATTATGACCGGACACAAAACACAACATTTCTGGAAGCACTTGATGAATCTATCATTTCAGCATTAAACGGAATCACAAAACTCGGTGGATACATGATAGTATTTAACTTATTAAATATTATTCCACAATTATTATTAGGAAAAAAGACTGCAAAATTATGTGGTGGTTTGTTAGAAATTACCGGTGGTCTTCAATTATTAAAAAATCAGTTGCCGCTACTTTCGCTAATTATGCTTTCGTTTGGAGGACTTTCCTGTCTTGCACAAACCTATGGCATGATAAAAAATACCGACTTATCCATTTACAAATATATACTTCATAAATTTGTACTTACCGCCGTTTCCTTCGTTTATTACTTTTGCTTAATCTTATAAGCATATTTATCATAATACATAAAATCATTGCAATAATTACACTGATAGCAGACACTAATATAATTAATTGATATATTTCGGAAGCAGGAAAACTTGATTTACTATCATCTTCCGGTATTTCATAACTGATTTCTTCATATATAAGCCTTGATGCCGGAACAATGTCTTGTGTTTGTGGCAAAGAAATTGCATCCAAAAAAATATGATTACTTTCCTTCCAAACATCAAAACCATTGTGTGCACAGGCAATAAAATCAATATCCTGTTCAAACGGTATGTTTACTTTAAATGTATGCTCCGGATAAGAGTGATTCCATTCAGGCCTTGGCCATTTTTGCAAATTTGAATATGTAATACCGCCATCAAAACTGTATTTATAGTATAAAATATAACTATCACTGTCGATTGCGTTCATTTTTACAGTTATTTCACCGGTAGAGTTATCGATTGAAAGAATTTCAATTTCAGATAGCTCCGGTTCTGTTTTATCGGGTTTGATAATATCTTCCGTTATCTTAACGGATACTTTTTCGTAATTACCATAGTCTACATGCAGTTCATCCGACCTTAAGCCAAAATATTTTGCTGCCGCGGTTGCATCCCTCTTCCCAAATTCAATTAACTGTTCTTCTCCGTGCTGATAAAAAGGCTGATCAACAGCATTATCTAAATGACAATGTTCGATTAGTGCAGAAGGAATATTTAATTCAGAACATTGGCGTAAAATACCATAATAATCTTGTCCTTTGTTATTTAGTTTTGTTTTGATTCCTCGGGAATATAAGCCTAACTCCCGCATATGCTGCATTTGTATTTCAGCAAACTGATACCCTTTTTCATATAATTCTGCGCATGAAGGAATCCACACCTCTGTACCGAATAAATTTTGATGAACAGATGCGTTAAAATGTAGGCAAAACAAAAAATCTGCGTTTTTTTCTTTTGCAAATTCAGCCCGTTCTTTTAAAGACATATCGATATCATCTTCGTGTGTTAAGTATACAATCACATTTTCATATTTTTCCAACTCATTCTTCATTGCGTTTGCAACAATCATGTTAAGGTCTTTCTCAGTATATTCTTCGTATTCTGCTCCTAAATTTTCGCCGCCGTGTCCGGGATCTATTACGACAATTACCGGTTCTGTTGCAAGGCAAACAAAATCCGTTTTTAACCATATGAAAAAAATAAAAAATAGAGAAAATATAATGGATTTATTTTTTTTAATCATTTATTAGTACTCCCTTTGTGAAGAAGGTATAGTGTATAAAAAACCGGCTTACAACATGGTAAGCCGGTTTTTTTATTGTAACATATCAACATTTATTTCATTTTCGAATTCTTCCGGACCCGGAAGTTCATCCGTAAAATCTCCTACATATTTGTCAGCTTCCGGAGGATTTAATTCAACACGGTTTGCATTTACAATATCACTATATTGGTTCATAGAACTCATAAAACCTTCATAGTATTCTTTTGCGGATTTCATTGTCTGAGACATGATATTTTCCACATTGGCAAGAATTCCGTCTGTATATTGCATGGCTGCCATTCTCATATTGTTAGCTTCCATGGTAGCATTATCAAGAATTTCCTGTGCCTGATGTGTTGCCATAGTAACAACCTCATTTGCCTGTGCATATGCCTGTTGCATGATTTCATGCTCATTAATCAATTCATTTGTATGAATGGTTGCCTCATTAATTAGAGCTTCCGCTTTTGCCCGGGCATCATTTAATATGGCTTCTTTGTTACTGATGATTTTTTGATAACGTTTAATTTCATCAGGCGTTTTCATTCGTAATTCGCGAAGCAACTCGTCAATTTCTTCTTTATTAACAATGATTTTAGAATTAGACAAAGGCTGATATTTACAACTGTCAATATATTCTTCAATTTCGTCAATCAACTGTTCAATTCTGCTGCTCATTTGATACCCCCGTTTATCTCATTTCATAACCATATTTTTCATATATAAGTTTCGCAACAAATTCCGGTACGCACATAGAAATATCACCGTGAAAACTTGCAATTTCTTTCACGCTTGAAGAACTTAAATATGCATATTCCAAACTGGTGGTTAAAAATACCGTATCAACCAAACCACCGGATAACTTGGCATTGGTTTGTGCATTTTGTAATTCATATTCAAAGTCTGTAATCGCACGTAAGCCCCTAATCACTACATAGGTTTCTTTTTCGCGAGCATAATCTACCAAAAGTCCGCTAAAAGACTCTACTTTCACATTCGGTAAATCTTTTGTTGCTTCTTTTAATATATTAACACGTTCTTCTACAGAAAACAATGGAGTCTTTAGTTTATTATTCAAAACACTGACGGTTAATTCATCAAAAATGCTGGCAGCACGTCTGATAATATCGAGATGTCCGTATGTCATTGGGTCAAAGCTTCCCGGATAAAATGCTTTTTTCATATGATGCCTCCTCTGCTACCCTTTATCATGATTTGTCAGGATTTTTTTATAAAAACATGCTTGTTTGTCTTATACAATTTTTCTTTTATAATTGCAAAATCATAGTTGTCAAGAAAATCAAAAGACTTTAATAACTCTGCTTCTACAATAATCAGGGTATCGCTTGTAATATAACTTTGATTTTTTAAAACTGCAAATATATTCTCTTCCAAATCCGATTGGTAGGGGGGATCCATAAAAAGAATATCAATCTGTTTTTCGGAAATAAACGATAGTGCACCGATTACATCCTGCTTTAACAGTGTAGCTTTATCTGTGAATTTTGTAAATACCAAATTATCTTGTATACAGGAAATTGCATCCTTTGCATTTTCAACAAAATAGGCATGCTTGGCACCTCGACTGAGTGCCTCAATTCCGATACCACCGCTTCCTGCAAACAAATCCACAAATATACTGCCCGGCACATCATTTTGTAACATATTAAAAAGAGTTTCTTTAATCCTGTCCGTAGTAGGTCTTGTCCCGGGACCTGATGGTGTCTTGAGCGGTAAACTTCTCGCTGTTCCGGCTATTACACGCATAGTATGATCTCCTAGCTTCTGACTTTTGTCCCTTTACTGTCACGTTTACCAAGTTTTAAACGTCCGAGTTCTAAGGGCTTTTCTTTATACATAATTGTTTGTTCATATCCGGCACCGGTATAATGAACAGATTCCACACCATCTTTTGTAGAAAGCTTCATGCCACGTACGCCGATTGCACTTTTTTTCTTCTCGGGAATTTCTTCTACCGGGAACTTGGAAAAATATCCGTCAGTTGTCTGAAGAACAATGTTTTTCTGTGAATCATATATTTCTACACTGACAACTTCATCGTTATCCTGTAACTTGGTTGCCGCTACCGTACGTTTAGCAACATCAAATTCCCCGCCGTCAACAATTTTCATCATAGATTGTCTTGTAACAAAAATAACACGATAAAGATTCAGGCTGGTCTGACTACATACATTAACCATAAGTTCTTTTTCAGAATTATAATTACTGATATTGTCAATGGGAATACCTTTATCCCTAAATTTTCCGTATGGAATATCAACAACTTTTACTGTATGAAGCTGGCCGGTATTTGTAAAAATACAAATTCTGCCTGTGTTTTTACAGCTGAATACATATTTATTTTCTGCATCAGCAGCTTCTTTGTTTCTCTCGTAAGTGGCAACATCAATGGTTTTAGCATATCCAAAACGGTCCATTAAAAATACTACATCCATCTCTTCTATCTTCTTTTCTTCATAGACAGCTTCTGCAGCATTTTCAATCACGGTTCTTCGGGGTCTGTCAAAAGACTTCTTGATAGTATCCAATTCATTCATGATTACTTGTGCCATGGAATCACGACGCTCCAGTATATCTTCATAGCGATAAATATTGGCAACCGTCTCTTCGTGTTCTTTAATCAGGGCCTGCACTTCCAGTCCGATTAATTTATATAAACGCATATCCAAAATGGCATTTGCCTGATTTTCTGTAAAACAAAGCTGTGCAGCCATGACTTTGGATTCTTTATATTTAAAATGGATGCCATCTGTTTTTCCCTCAACAAGACATGCCTTTGCCATATTACGGTCTTTGGAACCGCGAAGAATTTCTATAATTAAGTCGATTACATTGCATGCCTTAATAAGACCTTCCTGTATCTCTTTACGGGCAAGTTCTTTAGCCAATAAGGTCTGATATTTTCTGGTTGTTACTTCAAACTGAAAATCAACATTACATTTGATAATCTGTTTAAGACTCATGGTTTCCGGCCTGCCATTTGCAATAGCAAGCATATTAACACCAAAAGTATCTTCCAGTCTGGTTTTTTTGTAAAGCATATTTACAAAATTATCGACATCGGCTTCTCTCTTTAACTCAATAACAATGCGGATACCTTCCTTGGAAGACTGGTTGGAAATATCCACAATATCCATGGTTTTCTTGGTTTCAGAAAGTGCGGCTACGTCAGATAAAAATTTGGAAATATTGGCACCGATCATCGGATAAGGGATTTCACTGATGACAACATTTGTTTTGCCACCTTTCCCCTTTTCTATATCGACTTTGCCGCGTACTTTAATTTTGCCGGTACCTGTTGCATATATTTCTGCCAGTTCATCTTTATTGATTACAATACCGCCGGTAGGAAAATCCGGTCCCTTTACGTATTTCATTAAGCCTTCATTTGAAATATTTTCGTCTTTCATGTAGGCTTTGGTAGCATCAATTACTTCTCCTAAATTATGAGGAGGGATACTTGTTGCCATACCTACGGCAATACCTTCGGAACCGTTTACCAAAAGATTAGGGAATTTAGCGGGGAGAACGGAAGGTTCTTTTTCTGTTTCATCAAAGTTCGGAATAAAATCTACAACATCTTTATCCAAATCAGCAAGAAAAGCTTCTTGTGTTACCTGTTCCAATCTCGCTTCCGTATAACGCATGGCTGCCGCACCATCTCCTTCGATGTTGCCAAAGTTACCATGACCGTCCACTAGCGGCAATCCTTTTTTGAAGTCCTGCGTCATGACTACAAGTGCTTCGTAAATGGAACTGTCACCGTGAGGGTGATATTTACCCATGGTATCACCGACAATACGTGCACTCTTGCGATAGGGCTTGTCGTATTTAATTCCCAGTTCATGCATATCATATAAGGTTCTTCTTTGTACGGGCTTAAGGCCGTCTCTTGCATCCGGAAGTGCACGGGCAATAATAACACTCATTGCATAATCAATAAAGGATTTCTGCATGACCTCGGAATATTCTGTTTTTATGATCTTTTCTTCCATTGTATAACCGTGCCTTTCTTAAATATCCAGTTCTGCATCATTTGCATGTTCATAAATAAATGCTTTTCTGGGAGGTACGTCTGTTCCCATCAGTAATTCCGTTACCTCAGATGCCATTCGGGCATCCTCAATTTCAATCAATTTTAAAATTCTTGTTTCAGGATTAAGGGTAGTTTCCCATAATTGGTCAGCATCCATTTCACCAAGTCCTTTGTAACGCTGTAAAGTAAATGGTCCTTTGTGCTGCTTTCTATATTTTTCAAGGGCCTTATCATCATACAAATATTCTTCTGTTCCTTTGGAAGGCATTGCTTTATAAAGGGGTGGCATTGCAAGATAAACATGTCCCTCATAAATAAGTTCCGGCATAAAACGGTAAAATAATGTTAAAAGCAGTGTGGAAATATGGGAACCATCCACATCGGCATCTGTCATGATTACAATCTTGTCGTAGCGGAGCTTTGTAATATCAAAGTCATTGCCATAACCTTCTGAAAAACCGCAACCAAATGCATTGATCATGGTTTTGATTTCCGCATTTGCAAGAACTTTATCAATACTTGCTTTTTCCACATTTAATATCTTACCTCTGATAGGAAGAATTGCCTGATAAGCACGATTTCTTGCCATTTTTGCGCTTCCGCCCGCAGAATCTCCTTCTACAATGAAAATTTCACATTTGGAAGCATCCTTTGATTCACAATTTGCAAGTTTACCGTTAGAATCAAAAGAAAATTTCTGTTTGGTGAGCATATTGGTCTTGGCACGTTCTTCTGTTTTTCGTATTTTGGCAGCTTTTTCAGCACAACCTATTATATTCTTTAAGGTTTCTAAGTTTCTGTCAAAATATCGTACCAATTCATCTGACGTAATTTTGCTGACAACTTTGGCGGCATCCTGATTGTCCAATTTTGTTTTTGTCTGACCTTCAAATCTGGGGTCCGGGTGCTTAATGGTAATAACTGCCGTCATACCGTTTCTTACATCTGCACCTGTAAAATTCATATCCTTTTCTTTTAGAATATTTAATTCTCTTGCATATGTATTAATGATATTGGTAAAAGCAGTTTTAAATCCTGTTAAATGTGTACCACCTTCGGCATTATAAATATTGTTACAAAATCCAAGTACATTTTCATGAAATTCATTTACATACTGTAAGGCACCTTCTACAGTAATGCCTTCCAGTTCCCCTGAAAAATATATAACATCATGAATGCTTTCTTTAGATTTATTCATGTCTTTAATAAAGCCGATAATACCATCCGGTTCGTGGAAAGATATTTTTTCAGGCTCTTCTTTTCGCATATCCTCAAAAATAATGGTAAGTCCGGGATTTAAATATGCAGTCTCATGAAGACGGCTCTTAATATCTTCTTCTTTAAAACGTGTTTTATCAAATATTGTATCATCCGGTAAAAAGTTGATTTTTGTACCGGTTCCCTTTGCCTTGCCGACAATCGGTAAAAGTCCGTTTTTTAATTCAACAACCGGAATTCCCCGTTCATATTTATCTTCATAGAGATTACCGCCATGTTTTACCTGTACAACCAAATACTCAGATAATGCATTTACAACGGATGATCCCACACCATGAAGACCGCCACTGGTTTTGTAAGCAGCGTTATCAAATTTGCCGCCAGCATGAAGAGTAGTAAAAACAAGACGTTCTGCACTGATGCCTTTTTCATGCATACCAACAGGAATACCACGGCCATTATCTTCAATTGTTGCAGATCCGTCTGCCTCTAATGTCACTGTGATTAGATCACAATAGCCGGCTAAATGTTCATCAACAGCATTGTCTACAATTTCATAAACCAAATGATTAAGTCCTTTTGTAGAAACACTACCGATATACATACCCGGTCTTTTTCTTACTGCTTCTAATCCTTCCAGAACAGTAATGCTGGAAGCATCATATACCGCTTTCGCCATTTTAACCCCAAGCCTTTCTTACAGACTACTAATATCTGTCATTTATTCTATACGCATTTTCTTACAACATGCAATTCCGAATGCCCCCGGCCCGATATGACAGGATACACTGAGTGATAACGGATCCATATGGACATCATATCCAGGGAATTCAGCTGCAACTTCTTCTTTTATTTGTTCGGCCACTTCACGATTATTAGTATAAGCTATTTGAAGTAGGATGTTATCTTTATCGGCACCGCCGAATCGCGTTTCCATATCGCTTCGTAAGGCATTTATCATAGTACTTTTTGCTTGTGATACTGTTCTTGCTTTTGAGAAAGCATCTAACTTTTCACCTTGAATCTGTAAAACCGGTTTCAGTTTTAGAATGGTACCGATTGCTGCCGCCGCAGGAGTAATTCTACCCCCTTTTTTCAGATAATATAAAGTATCTAACATAATATATATACTGGAATTAAACTTATCCTGTTCCAGGAGTTCTTTGATTTCAGCCGCTGATTTGCCTTTTTTTGCAAGATTTAATGCATCAAGAACAGACTGCCTTTGTGTGACGGAAATTCTCTGATTATTTACAACCTGCACTTTTGCGTCATAGTCTGCTGCAAGCATTAAAGCACTTTGACATGCGCCGGAAAGACCACTGCTCATGGGAATATGGATAATTTCATCATATTCCTTTAACAGATTGTTCCATAAATCAAGTATTTGTTCCGGTGAAGGCTGGCTGGTAATCACATCAGCACCTTCTGCTAATTTTACATAAAAATCTTCCTGTGTTAAATTAATATCTTCAAAATAAGAATTATCATTAATCATAAAAGGCATAGGAATGACAGATACTCCTAATTCTTTTGCCTGCATTTGTGTAATTCCGCTGTTGCTGTCAGTCACAATTGCCACTTTAGACATATTGCTCACCATTCCCTTTCATAAGCGTATTTATATAAAAAAAATATATTTTCAGATAAAATAAACACAATTATATCTTACTTTTAGATTGACTTAAAGTCAATAAATTTTACAGCATTTTGTTCCAAATATGCTTTCAAACCACTATATTTAGAGGTTTTCAGTTCCGGATCTTCGCATAACACTTTATCTGCCGACTGACTGATTTCCTGTAAAAATTTACCATCCTGATAAATATCCGCCAGTTCAAAGCACATATCTCCGCTTTGTCTGATTCCAAATAAATCACCCGGTCCGCGCATCCTCAAATCTTCCTGGGCAATAAAAAAGCCGTCATTGGAATGATTTAATATTTTTAACCGGTCCATGGATTTAGTATTATCTGTTCCGCTGACAAAAATACAATAAGATTGGGCATCTCCTCTTCCGATTCTTCCGCGGAGCTGATGCAACTGGGCGAGTCCAAAACGTTCCGCATTTTCAACCATCATAACGGTTGCATTCGGTACATTAATACCAACTTCTATTACCGTTGTGGATACCAAAACATCAATATCTCTGTCTGCAAAAGCAGTCATAATTCTGCTTTTATCTGCAGGACGCATTTTCCCGTGAAGATAGGATACTCTGACTGTTTCAGGAAGTGCTGCTTTCAATTTATCTGCATAATCGATTACATTTTCAAGTCCTGCAGACAGTTCACTCTCTTCTACCATAGGACAAATGACATAAACCTGATGACCTTGTGTCACTTCGTTTATAATAAAATCATAAGCCTTTTTGCGATAACTTATACCAACAACACAATTTTTGATCGGTAATCGGTTGGCCGGTAATTCATCTACAACAGAAATATTTAAATCACCATATAATATAATGGCCAATGTTCTTGGAATTGGTGTTGCACTCATTACAAGAACATGTGCTTTGTTCCCTTTTTCACTGAAAACTTCTCTTTGCATCACTCCAAAACGATGCTGTTCATCCGTAATAACCAGTGCAAGATTTTTATAAATTACTTTTTCCTGGATTAAAGCATGCGTTCCAATGATTACATTATATGTGCCGGCTTCGATTTCTGTATAAATTTTCTTCTTATTTGCCGCTGATACAGAACCCGTAAGCAGAATGGGTTTGAATGGAAGTTTATATTTAGTCGCAAACATACATAATTGTTCATAATGTTGCGTTGCGAGAATTTCGGTGGGTGCCATTAACGCGCCCTGATATCCGTTTGTGATTGTTGTTAACAGTGCCAAAAATGCAAGAATTGTTTTTCCGGATCCTACATCGCCCTGAATTAACCGGTTCATACATTTTCCGCTTGTTAAATCATCTGTCACTTCATGAAAAACACGCATTTGAGCATCTGTAAGTTTGTAAGGAAGTGCCTCTATAAAACGAAGCGTTTCTGCCGTTTCAATCATAGGATAGGAACTGGTCACGTCCTCATTATATTCTTTTAATTTACGGAGTGAAATAATAAAGGTAAAAAATTCATCAAAAACGAATCTTCTTCGCGCTAAGAGCATATGTTCATAATCTGGAGGAAAATGCATATCTTTGATGGCACACGAACGACTCATTAATTGATATTTCTCTATTAATTCTGTAGGCAGATACTCCTCTTCTGCAATCGCGGAAATGGCCTGTCTTATAGCCTTTAGAACTGTATTGTTTGTAAGACCTGCAGTCAAACTGTAACATGGTTGCATAGTACCTGTCTTTTTAGAATATTCTTCCTCGGAAAAAATTTTGGGATGTTCCATTTTCCAATGATTGGTTTCCTTTTTTAATTTGCCCCGCATTAAGTAAGTTTCACCGGTTTTTATGATGTTTTTCATATACGGAACATTAAAAAAAGTTATCGAGACTTTTCCGGTATCATCTTCTGCAAAGCCACTACCTATTGTCAAACTACGTATTTTTTTCCATTTAAAATTTTCTGTGACAGTAAGTCTTAATGTCACAGGCACATCCAAAGGGGCAATTGCAAGTTTCGTAGGTGCATCAAAAATCTCATAATCCCGAGGAAAATGATGTAACAAATCATTAATTGTATAAATATTTAATTTATAAAATGATTTTGCGGTTTTTTCGCCGATTCCTTTAAGGGTAATGATATTATCTGTATAATTCATATATTTTATTTCCTATTCTGAAAGAATAAAAAGGACGGATAAATATCCGTCCCTTATTGTAAAAATACGTTATTCTGCAGATATAATGTAATAGTAGATAGGCTGACCACCGAACTGCAACTCTACGTCACAAGAAGGGAAAGCATCTTCTATGCGGCTTCTTAATTTTTCAGCATCTTCTTCCGAAACATCTTCACCGAAATATATACTGATTAATTCAAGAGAATCATCCATCATCTCAGAAATCATTTCAAATGTAACTGTTTCTACATTTGTACCTACGGATAAAATACCCGCATCACCGATACCCATATAGTCACCTGCTTTGATCTCTTTATCATCAATCATGGTATCTCTCACAGCATAAGTCACCTGTCCTGTTTTTACATTGGAGATTTCACCTGTCATTGCTGCTTCATTATCTTCAATACTCAAATCAGGAACATAATTGATAACTGCTGTAATTCCCTGAGGCACAGTCTTGGTGGGGATAACCACAACCTTCTTATCCTTTACAAGTGTTTGTGCCTGATTGGCAGCAAGAATAATGTTTTTATTGTTCGGCAAAATAAACACTGTATCAGCATTCACTTTTTCAATAGCAGTCAACATATCATCGGTACTGGGATTCATGGTCTGCCCACCTTCAATAATATAATCTACACCCAGTCCTTTAAATATTTCGCTTAATCCTTCACCTACAGAAACCGCAATGAATCCGGTATCCTTGTGCGGCATCATAGGTTCTTCACTTTTCGCAACAGTTTCTGATGCTTTTGTTTCATTTTCTTTAAATAATTTTTCCTGATGTTCCAGACGCATATTGTCGATTTTCATATTGGATAATGCACCATACTTTAATGCCCTCTGAATGGCAAGTCCGGGATCATTCGTATGTACGTGCACTTTAACCACGTCATCGTCAGCAACAACTACAATGGAATCACCTATGGATTCTAAATATTCTTTAAAATCAATTTCATGCTTAATATTAAAAGTTTTGGAAAGTAAAATGATAAATTCTGTACAGTATCCGAACTTAATATCCGCTTCTGCCTGTGCATCTAAGTTCATGGCCGGCTTTACATGCGTTACTTCAGGAAGTGATAAGTCAATTTCCTTACCAAGGAACGCATCATATGCACCTTTTAATACCTGCATAAGTCCCTGTCCGCCGGAATCCACAACACCTGCCTGCTTTAAAACAGGTAACATTTCAGGTGTTTGCTCTAAAACTTCATCCGCATATTTAATTACTTCATCCAAAAAATAAGAAAGATCGCCGCAACCTTCCTCTGCCAGTTCTCTTGCACGTACACTTGCACCTTTGGCAACGGTAAGTATGGTTCCTTCTTTGGGTTTCATAACGGCTTTATATGCAGTTTCTACCGCTTTTTCACAAGCTTCAGCTAAATCGGAAACATACAAGATTTCTTTTTCCCTTATGCTTTTGGTAAATCCTCTGAATAGCTGGGATAAAATAACACCGGAGTTTCCTCTTGCACCACGAAGTGAACCGGAGGAAATAGCTTTGCACAAAGAAAGCATATCCCCATCATCGACAGAAGAAACTTCTTTTGCAGCCGCCATAATTGTAAGTGTCATATTCGTACCTGTATCTCCATCCGGTACGGGAAATACATTTAAATCATTAATCCATTCTTTTTTGGATTCCAAATTTTTTGCCCCGGCTAAGAACATCTTTGCAAGTAACTTAGCGTCGATTGTATTAGTCACAACAAATCCTCCTCTTAATCAATCACTCTAACACCTTCAACAAAGATGTTTATTTTTTCTATTTCAATACCGGTAAATTCTTCTACCTTATATTTTACGTTACTGATTAAATTATCAGATACGGCAAGAATACTTACGCCATATGCAACAATTACATGAAAGTTAAGTGTAAGTTTATTATTATTTATTGATACATTAATGCCTCTGGTCATGCTGTCTTTTTTTAAAAGCTTTACAAGTCCGTCCTTGACATTGATTCCTGCCATGCCAACAATACCAAAGCATTCCATAGCAACACTTCCCGCATACTGAGCAATTACTTCGTTTTCAATCGTAATATTTCCCATATGAGTACTCATTGATGATGATTTCATAGGCTGCCTCCTTATTATTTTGTACATATATAATAGATTATAACCTTAATTCCATAAAAATGAAACCACAAATTTTAACATTTGTAAAGGAAATACTAATGTTTTTTTATCAAATATATTTTTTTGCTTGCAATATTATCTTTTTTCTGCTATTATACAACTGTTGCGAATATTTATTGTTAGGAGGTGCACCCATGGCTAAATGTGATGTTTGTGGTAAAGGCGTTCATTTCGGAAATAACGTAAGCCATTCTCATAGAAGATCTAACAGAATTTGGAACTCTAATATTAAAAGAGTTAAATGCAAAGTAAACGGCGCTGCTAAGAGATTGCACGTTTGCACAAATTGCTTAAAATCCGGAAAAGTTGAAAGAGCTTAATTAGATTACTAAAAAAACTGCTGTGTTCAGCAGTTTTTTTGTTTTTAAGCTTGTTTTCCAATATCGTAGTCTTTCTTTAATTTTTCATATACAGTGTTAATTGTTAAAATCATATCATGATCTCCCGCTATGTTATCGGGATGAAAAATCTTAATTAAATCACGATATCGTTTTTTTAAAGCAAGTTGACTTCTTACTCCCTGAAATAAAAGTTCTGCAATATCCTGATTTTTTTCCTGTCTTTGATAGCTTTTGTGTAAATCGCGTTTTGCCTCAAAAGCAATCTTTTCCCGTTCAAACTTACGTCGTTCTTCATCTAATTGGGCAAAACCGTTTTTTAAGATATCCATTTTTTTGTCAAAAAACATTTCATCCTGTTTTAACCGCTTCCGTTCCATAACAAGACGGCGGTTAACTTCATCCATTTCTGATTGAAACTGTTTTCTTTCTTTAATATATTTCTCTTCTATCCGCTTTAGTTCATTGCGCTCTGTTTCCAGTCGAATATTTTCTTTAAAAAGCCATGCTTTTAAAGCTGACAGTTCATCCATAGAACCGTCAACCAATATTTTTTCAAAAGCTTGTCCTGTTCTTGTTTCATCATAAATCCCCATACAATCCTCTCCCCGGACTGTCAATCACAATAGTAGAAATTATATCCTATCAGCAAAAGAAGCGCTATAATAATTAATCCAATAAAATAATGATGGGCAAGAAAAAGCATAAGTAACATTCCGACTGCAATCCAAAAGGCAATAAATCCAATTATTTTTTTCATGCTTTAAACCTACTTATGCTTCTTAATTCATCTTATGCACTTTATATCGTTTTATTGCAAGTCCTCTTTATTTTCTGAGGGAAATGCAATATCAACAGCATCTTTATCTTTTATCATGTCTTCTTTTGGTGCCGTAAACTTATCAACAAGATCCGGAATCAAATCAAGCACTTTCGTCATGGTATCCTGGTTCTTAATGTTTACAAGCTTAGTGCTGCCGTTTTTAATAACCAAAACCGCGCTTGGCGTTAATTTGCCACTGAAACCTCCGCCGCCGCCATTCTTTTTATCGCCGGCACTTGCACCTGCACCAACTCCAAAACTCACATCCACGAGCGGCAATATAATGGTATCCCCTATTTTAGTAGCTTCACCTACAACCGTTTTTGTTGATAAAACAGTATTCATACCTTTCATCAACGAATCAATTACTCCGGAAAAATTATTATCTGCCATTTATGCTGCCTCCCTTTTTAATAGTTGAATCACTCTTCTTAAATCTTTGTTAAAGTAGATTTTTATTGCTGTTTTTAAAACCTTAAATACTGTTATTTTGCCTTTAATAAATAAGTCACCTTCATATATGGTATTATCAAAATCGGGTATAATATTAATATGATTACCAATAATCGGATATAACATACCATGAATTGCCAAAATCTGCGCAGTACTTGCCGGATCGCCTGTCCCTATTATAAAGTTGCCTTTTATTTTCTTCGGCAAAATACTTATTACCAACATGAGCAATTCTGTTTTGCATAATGAAAAGGCTCTGTTAAAACAATTACTGCGAATAACTGACGTATAATAACGTATCTCTTTTATTATTTTCTTTATCTTATCATATATTTTAAATATTGTGTACTTAATATTTTTCAGCAGTTCAAAAAGTTTTTTGATGAATTTAATAACGGTCGGGTCTTCTATATCTTCAAGTAATTTTTTTTCTAATTCATCTTCTAATTTATCTTCTTCTAAGATAAAGTTTTCTCCACTTGCCAAATCAGCATTTTCTGTTTTTGACAACTTGTCCGATGGTTTTTTTTCAAAAGTCGCATCAGTGTTATCATCTTTTTCGGATCCAGACCCCTTGGGTGATAATTGTTTTTCTTGCTCTGCTTTATTTTCTGATGAATAGAGTGTAATGCCAAAAAGTTTTAATTTTATATATTTTTGCAAGGGATAAGAAAATGTCATCGTTATGAAATGTAACAACCAACTCACCTTTATATCCACAGTGACAGGCTCATTATCATTATATTCCCTTTTAGCGTTTAACCGGTATCTGATCGGAATAAATAATACACATAATAAAAGAAGTAATAAAAATCCCAGAATACCCAGAAGAATTATTCCCAATATTTTTAATATATCCAAAAACAATATCATTTCAGGATTCCTTTAGCCTTCCCTTTTAAATACTCTTTTAAGTTACAATTGCCGGTTTTTTCAACACACTCTTTTGTAATCTGTACCACAAGTCCTACTGCTTCATCATAATCAGACGCAATTCCGACTACAATCGGAGAATGCCTTTTAAAATATTTTTGTCGCAGAAAAACACTTTGATATATTTCAAGTTGATCATCACCGGAAGCAATACAAATCACGTAAACAGATATCGCCGTATGTCTCTTTAACTTACTTTTTACTTTTGATGGTTCTTTAATAGTATCGCCAACATATAAGTATTTATAAAATTTCATAATTTCTCCAAATAACTAAACACCAAAATATGCATCAAATATTCTTTTTGCAATTGGAACCGCATAATCACCACCTGCACCGGCTCCTTCTATAATAATTGTAACACAAATTTCAGGATTTTCCACGGGTGCATATCCTGTAAACCATGCATGGCTGTCACCTTTGATTGTTCCGTATTCAGCAGATCCTGTTTTTCCTGCCGCGGTATATGCAAGACCATCCAATCGGGATGCAGTTCCGTCTGTAACAACACCAGTCATCAAATCAGACAAAGCAGCTGCCTCTGCCTCACTTAACAACCTTTTGTATGAAGATGCTTCAAATTTTTTAATAACATTTCCTACACTGTTTTCTACTTTAGAAACAACATAGGGCTTCATAAGCATTCCGTTATTAGCAATTGCACATGTAATCATATTTAAATGAATCGGCGTAATGGATGTTGTTCCCTGACCGATAGAAACCTGCATCATATCAGCAGTTGTAATTTCCTCTGAAACATTCACATTGCTTTTGTTATATGGAATTGTTAATGGCAAATCTTCACCGAACAAAAGATCTTTTAATGAATCAGAAAACTGATTCTTGTTTAATGATAATCCTATATTTGCAAAAGATGTATTACATGACTTTGCAAAGGATTTATAAAAATTTACCGTATTATGAACAGCACCATGGTAACATTGTATTTTATCTTCACCTTTCACGATTGAACCGGAACACTGATAACTATAATTGGGATATGTATCAGGGTTTTGTCTGATATACTCCAAAGCCGTAACAATTTTAAAAGTCGATCCGGGCGGATAGAGTCCTTGGGTGACTCTGTTTAGTAAAATACTGCTATCTTTATCGGAAACAAGTTCATCCCAAATCGCTTCAATTTCTTCGGGATTAAAATCAGGTTTTGAAACCATGGCAAGAATTTCACCGGTAGTAGGATTTGTTACAATTACAGCCCCTTTATATACACCAAGGGCTGTTGAAGCAACCTGTTGCAAATTTACGTCCAGTGTTGTGATGACAGTGTCTCCCGGATATTTTTCCCCTTTTATATCTAATGCAGCTTTTTCTGAAAGAGGCGCATTGGAATTAATCAAATAATAATTTGTCTGCGCTTCAACGCCGAGACGTCCATTGGTTGAATAGCCGATTACATGGGAAAACAAGTTTTCATATGGATAATCCCGCACCTCTTCACCTTCATCATTTACAATTGTTTGTGCCAGAATTTCACCATTTGCTGACAAAATACTTCCTCTTCTGTTTTGCGCAAGTAGCATTTGCTGTCTGCCATTATAACTGTTATTGATAAGCTCCTGTTTATGTGTAACAGAATAATGTGTGATATATCCGCATAACAAAAGAAACAGACAGGCAAAAAAAATAGTGATTCCCGTAATCTGTTTTGATGATTTATTCTTTTTTTTCTTTTCAATCAATGATTTCTGCTTCGTTGTCAAGAGTCTCTCCTTCATCCAAGTCTAAAAAATCCTCATCTGCTGTCCTTTTAACAATAATACGCTTTCTTCTTTTTGTTTTTTTCTTTTTTTGTTCAAGAAGGACTTCTTCTTCACGGATCATATATAATCCTTCTGTTATGGAAAACAAAATTAACGTAGTAAGGATAGAACTTCCTCCGTAACTGATTAGCGGTAATGTGACACCTGTCAAAGGTATAAATTTTGTGCCACCACCAATGGTCAGAAAAATTTGAAAAATATATGTAATTCCAAGGCCGAATGCCGTAAGTTGATAAAAACGATCCTTTAATTGTATCGAAATATCCATAATCATAATAAAACTACTGACACAAATTAAAATAGTACAAACAGCAAAAATAATTCCAAGTTCTTCTGCTATGGCTGAAAAAATAAAGTCTGCTTCTACAAAAGGAATGGACTGTGGTGTCCCGTTATAAAGTCCTAGACCAAACCAGCCACCGCTTGAAATGGCAAACAATGATTGCGTTATCTGATAACCGGCTGCATCGATAACGCTCCACGGATCCTTAAAGGCCTGCACTCTTATCTGTACATGTGAAAAAACCTGATATGCAATGATTGCCGCAACACCGCCGCCACAAATACCCAAAAACATATATCTGATTTTCCCCGAAGCAATATATACCATCAAAACATAAACAACAAAAAAGATAAGTGCACTACCCAAGTCTTTTGAACAGACAAGTATGATTACATGTCCCGCTGCTATAACAGCCGTTGTAAATATTTCAAAAAAATCTGCCGCTTTATATAAAGCACTCGCTATAAAAAAAACAAAAATAATTTTTACAAATTCGGACGGCTGAAAAGTAATACCTGCAATAGAATACGATAATTTACTTCCATATGTTGTCTGCCCTAATATTAGAACAATTCCAAGGGCTAACAATCCGACAAAAGCATAAATCCACTTCAAATTTTTAAGAAATTTAAAATGATGAACAAAAAACGGAATTGCAAGTGCAATCACAAGCGAACCTGTTGCAATAATAAATTGCTTAATAGCTTTTTCATAGGAAAGCCTTGTTAATATGACAAAACCGATACTTAAAAGCATACACATATTATTTACAAGAAGCCGGTTGCTTTTACTGTACATTAAGCGATACAAGGTGGCGGCTGCATATAATACAATCTGCTGAAACGCATAGAAAAACAAGTATAAGATATCTCCTGTTTCAAAACAAATTACAATAAAACAACTAAAATGCAATGCAAACATTAATATGGCTTGCCTTGTATAAATTCCTCTTCTTCGGTCTTCCTCTTTAAAGCGGAAAACAGCAAAACTTTCATACGTATATAGTGCAATCAGCAAAGCAATTACATATTTTGAAAATTCGCTGACATATAATTCCATTTATTCTACTCCCCTTTTATAGTGTCCGGTCGTAAATCCATGATATACAGGTTGCTTATATTCCTTGAATAACCCTTTAAAATATTTGATTATTTCATTAGTATCCTGTGCATTTTCAACAGTAAAATCAAGTCTGCACGCATAAAGGTTGGAAAGCATCCTGGGATTTTCCCACATTTTATGCAATGATAAAGGAACACTGTTGTAAATAACATTATAACAGTAAGTACATTCCGTATAAACAGGGAAAACTTTACCATATCTGTCCTTTAAATTAGTATATCCTGCTTTTTTGTCACATTTTCCTGATGTTTTCTTTAAACAATTGGCTGATATCATCATAGGTAAACGGCCATAAACCATAGTTGAAAACGAATGAATACTATTCTGCGCCAATTCCATCCATTCATAATAATTCTGTTCTGCCGGAAGATAGATTTCTTTGGAAAAATTCCCCCAAAAAGCAACAGCTTCTTTGTTAAAAGTATATAAATTATAATCACATACAATCGGCTTTAATATGTTATGATCCTTTATATAGGAAAGCGTTTCTAAATTTCTTATCAAAGCCCCGTCAAATAAGTCGGTTTTTAAATATGCTGACATTTTTTTTAGACGAGGAATATCTTTGTTTCTAATAATGAGAGGAAATACAATATAGTATCTGCAGTCATATTGTTGTTGCAGATGATCAAGTATTTGTAATTCACCGTCGGTTATATTTGATATATTTACATAGATTCTGGATACTTTTTCCTTTGCGGCTTCTGTAATCTGTTCTATTGTCCTTGCCATAACATGAATGTCGGGAACTTTATGCGTATCCGGCTTTGCATCATAAATTTTATTGGTATAACCGGTTAGAATATTCTCGTTTTTTTTTCGTTTATCAGAAAGTGTCTCCTCAAGTTCGCAAAAAGCATCCCTTCTGAGTTGATTCAACTCCCCAATGGGCATAAAAATATCCTCATCCCCAAACACTTCCATTTGATGAATATGAAAAAATGTATTGCCGCATTTCGATAATTGTTCACATATCTTCTCTTGTGATAATGGTTGTTTTATTGCTTGTTGAACAATACTACCTTCTTTGCAGATCTTTTTTCCTTTACATGTTAATTCTAAACGTGCCGGTTTATTTTTATAGAAATACGCTTTTGCAAAAACCTCCGTTGTTGGTATTGATGATAAATATTTTTCTCTGATTTGTAATAACAATGTATCATCACTACCCTCATACGCCGGCGTAGAAAGAGTAATCATTTCTTTACCGTTATGCGTATGATAATAACCTTCCTGAATGTCACTTCTGATATATAATTTACGCAGGTATTCAAAATCTTTTTCATCTACAGTATAGGATGCCGGGGCCTTATAATACATATCAATATATTTTCTGTAAAGGGCTGTAACACCGGCTGCATATTCCGGTTTCTTCATACGTCCTTCTATTTTAAATGAATCAATACCCGCTTCAATCAATTCAGGTAAAATAGATAAGGTACACATATCTTTCATACTGATCGGATATTCTTCTTTTCCGTTTTCAATTTTATAAGGTAACCGACAGGGCTGTGCACATCTGCCTCTGTTTCCGCTTCTGCCACCGAGAATACTGCTAAAAAGACATTGTCCTGAGTAACAATAACACATGGCACCATGAATAAATGTTTCAATCTCTATATCAACATCGCGTTTGATTTCTTTAATTTCCTGAATGGATAATTCCCTTGCGGGAACGATACGGACAGCGCCTTCTTTTTTTAAAAGACGGGCACCATATGTTCCTGTAATTGTCATTTGGGTACTTACATGAAGTTCTAATCCGGGAAAGTTTTTCTTTACAAATGAAAAAACCCCCAAATCTTGAATAATCACCCCATCAAGTCCGTTTTTATAAAAGGGTAATAAAAAATCATATAACTTTGTAAATTCTTTTTCTTTTACAAGCGTATTAACGGTAAGATATATTTTCTTATCCAAAAGATGTGCCAATTGTATCCCTTTAATGATTTCTTCCTCAGAAAAATTATCTGCATATGCCCTGGCACCGAATGCATTCCCACCAAGATAAACAGCATCTGCTCCGGCTTTTAATGCGCCTGTTAATGCTTCAAAATTTCCGGCCGGTGCAAGTAACTCAACTCTTTTCATTCAACAATCATGCCTTTCTTAGTTCGTTTTAAAATATATACTATCTATAAATACCATAAAAAGCTGTCTTTAAAGGACAGCTTTTTTATTTAAAACTTTTTTAATTCGGTTTCTAATCTGACAATTTTCTTGGCATTATCATTTAATTCTGCCTGCAGATTTTTGACATTCTTTTCTGTATTCTCCAGTTTAATCTGTGCTGCAATAAGCTCATGTTTCAAATGATATAATTCTTTTTCTTTGCCGGCAATTTCTTCTTCTAAAAGATCAATTTGCTTTTTGGCTTTAAAATAATCATCTGCAATATTAAGCTGTAATAATACATTCTGCGTATCTACCGGCTGACGTCTGAATGAATCAACTCTATTATATTCCGACATTTTATTATTTATGTAAGAGGCTACTTTTTGTAAATATTCTTCACTTTCATAACCACTTAAAGTAAATACTTTTCCACCAATAATCACTTCCGTATCTGTCTTTGCTGACATCAGACTCACCCCTTTATTAAGAATCGTCATACCCCAAAAATATACCACTTATATTATAAGCAGATTATTGAGGAATTTCAAGTCCTAAATGCCGATATGCAACTTCAGTCACTACCCTGCCTCTGGGCGTCCGGTTAATAAATCCGTTTTTTATAAGATATGGTTCATAGACATCTTCGATGGTTCCGGAATCTTCACCAATTGCAGCAGCAAGCGTATCAAGCCCTACAGGGCCTCCGGAAAATTTATGAATCATGGTTAAAAGGATATTTCTGTCGATATGATCAAGCCCCATGGGGTCAACATCCATTAAATTGAGTGCTGTCCTGGCAATATCTTCTGTGATAATCCCATTATATTTTACCTGTGCAAAATCACGCACTCTCTTTAAAATCCGATTGGCAAGTCTCGGAGTACCTCTACTTCTTCTCGCCATTTCCAGTGCTCCTTCCGGTTCTATAGGGGCATGCAACACTTTGGCGGAATGCATAATAATCAGCTGTAATTCCTCCTTCGAGTAAAATTCCAAGCGGTGTATAATTCCAAACCGGTCCCTAAGCGGTGCCGATAATAATCCTGCACGTGTTGTGGCACCTACTAATGTAAATTTGGGTAAATCCAGTCTGATAGACCTTGCGCTCTGCCCTTTGCCGATCATAATATCAATTGCATAATCTTCCATTGCCGGATAAAGAACTTCCTCCACCTGCCGGTTCAGTCTATGAATTTCATCAACAAACAAAATATCTCCATCCTGAAGGTTGTTAAGAATAGCTGCCATTTCTCCGGGCTTCTCAATCGCCGGACCACTTGTCACTTTCATATTAACACCCATTTCATTGGCGATAATTCCGGCAAGGGTTGTTTTCCCAAGACCCGGAGGCCCATAAAAAAGCACATGATCCAGGCAGTCCCCTCTTCCTTTTGCTGCTTCAATATATATTTTAATGCTATCCTTTATTTTTGATTGACCAATATAATCATTCAAGCATTTAGGCCGTAAGGAACCCTCAATCTTTGTATCCTCTTCAATTAAATTGGTCTCTATCAAACGCTTTGCCATAGATATTTCACCTTCTAAAACAATATTTTATAGTTTAAAACAAATGCTTTAATGCCAGTTTTAAAATCATTTCAACATCAGCATCCGGTGGTGGCGAAATTGCTTTCACTGCTTTAATTGCATCGGAAGGACTGTATCCCAATGCTGTAAGGGCTTCTATCGCTTCACTTTCGGCGGTAAGATTCTGTACTGTTTCCTTCGAAGCATAATTGCTTGCTTCTCTCATAAACAAAGTATCTTCCAAAGAAATTTTATCTTTTAAATCTAATATAACTCTGCTTGCTGTTTTTGCACCAATTCCGGGAGCCTTGGATATTTTCTTGGCATCTCCGGAAATAATGGCCAATCTTAAATCATCAACTGACATGACGGATAATATTGCCAAACCACCTTTAGGACCTATTCCGTTTACGGTAATAATTTTTTTGAACAAATCAAGTTCATCGCGGGTCAAAAAACCATATAGCAAAAATGCATCTTCACGTACACATGTATATGTATATAATTTGACTGTCTTACCGGTTCCCGGAAGCTGTTGTGCCGTTTGTTCCGATATCTTGACATTATAACCGATTCCGCAAACTTCAAGCACCACATTATCTTCCGAAATGTCTTCAATTGTCCCGTTAATAAATGCAATCATAATTTCTCACTCCGCTTTAATATTCTTTTCGTATATGGTAACACTAAAGAAACAACAACACCTATTAATACACCTGTCAAAAAACCGGAAATCAATAGTACCGGTACATAATAGACTATTCCGTATGTTTTAACTGTAAAATATGCGATTAGAAGCTGCCCGATATTATGTGTCACACCACCTGTAGCACTAACAACCGGAATATGAAACAGTTTCCCTTTTATCATGAATGCCATAACAATACAACTTAAAACAGCTCCGGAAAGGCTATAAATAATCATATATAAGTTTCCGAACAACAATCCTGTTAAAACCGCTTTTACAACTGTAAGAATAAATGCCTCTTTAAAACCTAATAAATATAAACATAAAACAACCGCAAGATTAGCAAGTCCCAATTTAATTCCCGGTATCGCAAAAGACATCGGTATGAATGTCTCTATATAAGATAATATCAATGCAAAAGCAAGCATAAAGCCTAAATATACCGATTTACTTTTCATAATTAATTTGTGATTGCATCCAAATCACTTTCCTCCTCTGATGAAATCTGAACAACAACCTTATTGGGAAGACAAATAATACTTTCACCATTTTTTGAAACGGCTCCTTGTTTGATGCATAATTTATCGGGACACTCCGCATCAGACATTTTCACGACATTATTATTAATTAATATCAAATTATAATATCCGTTATCATCCGTTACACTAATCGTCCTATCTTCTGCTAACGGATATTTACAATAAACTGTACCATTTTGATATACTGTTACATAAGCCGGTCCTTTTTTCTGAAAGAATACCGGATAAAAAATAAATATAATAACAACAAAGCAAATACAAATTATTATCCATAAATCATATTTAATCTTTTGCAACATGTCAAATCGTTTTCCCCTGTATATTTACATACTATTATGATATATAATAGCACAATCGAACATATGTTTCAAGAACAAAATAAACGCCTTATGTTCATTTTTTTGGACATAAGGCGTTTGGTTCAATTCATCCGGCGTTTATTCTACTGTTAAATAGTTAAAATTACCATGAATATCGTTTATCGGGAATGCTTCCGTCAACGCAGTAATCTTTTCCGAAACAATTATCGAAGAAAGATAATTTGAGATATTTTCATCAGCATCTTCTGCTTTATATCTCTTTGAGAATTCTACAACATAATACTGGTTATAGGTTGTACTTTGAAGTACAGATATATCGCCTTCTTTTCGGCTTGTATCAAATAACCATTCAGCAATATCAGAAGGAACATCTGTCTTATATTTCTGTTCGCTTAAAGAGTATTCAGTAGTTTCATTCTCATAATTCGCCTTTGTATTTTCAGATGCATATTTCATACAAAGTTCTTCAAAATCAGCACCACTCTCTCTTTCGGATACGAAAGCGTCTGCATTTATTTTTAATTCTTCCATTGCTGTTGCAATTTCTTCTTCTGTTGACTCGGATGTTGTAGATGCTGTAAAAACAAAACTTCTGTAATCAACATGATCATAGTCATTTATGTTTTCGTTATAATATGCAGAAACTTCTTCAGCCTCCGGCAAGTTCTGTTCAATCAAAGATTCCTGATATGCGGAAACCATAATTCCTTCTTTAATAATCGGTTCCATATTAGATACCGTTGCATTTTCACCAAATGAAGTTTTGTAATACTCAGACAAAGATACTTCGCTTGCTGATGCTGCTTCTTTCATTCGTTCCTGGTGTTCTTGAAATTGAGGTTCTACATCATATTCAAAGCCATTCTTTTTTGCGTCAGCTGATAATGCAAAAATTTGACGCATTTGTTCGGCTGCCATTCTGTTAAATTCATCTTCCCATGTCATGGTCTCTGAAAAAGCTTGTTCTGAATAGTCAATGCTGGTATCCAATCCTAAGTATGGCAAATAAGAACCATAAGAAGTTAAAAAGGAATTTACGACAGCATTATAATAGTAATCATATTCTAAGCCGCTTACTTCTCGATCACCGATAACAACATAGACTTCCTTCATCTGTTTTTGATTCATATAAACGGGAATTGCAATTGCTGCCACAACAAGAATAATAAATGCTGCAATAGAAGCTCTTGAAATTATTTTGAACTTACGTTCCACTTTTTTATCCTGAATTTCCATTTCTTTTCTTGCTGCCATCTTACGATCATATTTTGTTATGATTTTTTTCTCTTCTTTTACTTCCGGCACATTTTTTTTAGCCATTGTAAATTTCCTCCTGGTTATTACATTAATCTTAAATCACAAGATACACATTATCATAAAAATGTGTCTATCCTGTGAATACCCTTGGTATTTTATCACACTTTTGTCGGAAAAGAAACTTTTTTCATAGGTCACTGAGCCTTATTTTTGATTGATATAGTTCACAAGCCCTTCAGCTGCAATAATCTTCTGCATAAATTCCGGAAATGCTTGACCCTTAAATTGTGTTCCTTTGGTCAGATTTTTAATAATACCGGAGTCAAAATCTACTTCCACTTCATCACCGGCTTCAATTCCTTTTGATGCTTCCGGACACTCAATAATAGGAAGACCGATATTGATAGCATTTCTGTAAAATATTCTTGCAAAAGTTTCTGCAATTACACAGCTTACACCGGCCGCCTTAATTGCTATAGGCGCATGTTCTCTCGAAGAACCGCAACCGAAATTCTTATCAGCAACAATAATGTCACCTTTCTTTACATTTTTCACAAAATCTTTATCAATATCTTCCATACAGTGTGTGGCAAGTTCTGCAGGATCAGATGAATTTAAATATCTTGCGGGGATAATAACATCTGTATCTACATTGTCACCATATTTAAAAACAATACCTTTTGCTGCTTTCATATCTTCTATTCCTTTCTGTTATGATAACTGGCAGGGACAGGAAATCTTTCCTGTAATTGCACTTGCTGCCGCAACAGCAGGACTTGCCAAATAAATCTCGGATTTTACATGTCCCATACGTCCAACAAAGTTACGGTTGGTAGTGGAAACACATCTTTCACCTTCTGCTAAAATACCCATGTATCCTCCAAGGCAAGGTCCACAGGTGGGTGTACTTACCACTGCACCGGCTTCAATAAAGATTTTAAGCAGTCCTTCTTCCATTGCTTGCATATAGATTGCCTGTGTAGCCGGAATTATGATACAGCGCATTCCTTTTGCAACATGACGTCCTTTCAAAACTTCTGCTGCGATACGCATGTCATCGATTCGTCCATTTGTACACGAACCGATCACTACCTGGTCGATTTTGATTTCTTCCTTAATTTCATCAATTGTCTTTGTGTTTTCCGGTAAATGAGGAAATGCAATTGTAGGACGGAGTGTACTTAAATCAATGGTATACTCCTCATCATAAACAGCATCTTCATCTGCTTCATATACTGTAAAGTCTCGTTTGGAATGCTCCTTCATATATGCAATTGCAAGATCATCTACAGGGAAAATACCGTTTTTGCCGCCTGCTTCAATTGCCATATTTGCAATTGTAAAACGATCGTCCATTGTAAGATTTTTAATTCCATCGCCTACAAATTCCATTGATTTATATAAAGCACCATCTACACCTATCATACCGATAATATGTAAAATTACATCTTTGCCGCTTACCCATTTGGACGGTTTCCCGATTAAATTAAATTTTATTGCGGAAGGAACTTTGAACCATGCTTTTCCGGTAGCCATGCCGGCAGCCATATCTGTACTCCCTACACCTGTTGAAAATGCACCTAATGCACCATATGTACATGTATGTGAATCAGCACCGATAATTACATCGCCGGCAACAGTAAGTCCTTTTTCGGGTAAAAGTGCATGTTCAATCCCCATTTCACCGACTTCAAAATAATTAGTGATTTCATTTCTGTAGGCAAATTCTCTTACACACTTACAATGTTCCGCAGACTTAATATCCTTGTTTGGAACAAAATGATCGGGAACAAGTGCAATTTTATCCTTATGAAAAACACCGTCAACATTCATTTTTTCCATTTCTTTGATAGCAACAGGACTTGTGATATCATTTCCTAATACTAAATCCAAATCTGCTTCTATTAATTGACCTGCTTCTACATAGTCAAGTCCTGCATGTGCTGCTAAAATTTTCTGAGTCATTGTCATTCCCATGACCGAAACCTCCTGTTTTCAATGTAATAAAGCCCCTGCCACTTACAGCAGGGACTTTAGCCTAACTTTTATTAATTATTAATTAACTTTTCACTTTCATTGTTCCAGCTGTAAAGCTTACGGATTTCCTTACCAACCTGCTCTGAAGGATGTTCTGTAGCTAATTTTCTCATTGCTTTGAAATGAGCCTGGCCACCTGCTGCAGACATATCAAGTAAGAAGTCTTTTGCAAAAGTACCGTCCTGGATATCTTTCAAAATCTGCTTCATTGCTTTCTTTGTTTCATCTGTGATAATCTTAGGTCCTGTTATGTAATCACCGTATTCAGCAGTATTGGAAATGGAATATCTCATTCCTTCGAAACCGGACTGGTAAATAAGGTCTACAATCAGCTTCATTTCATGGATACATTCAAAATATGCATTTCTTGCATCATAACCAGCTTCTGTAAGTGTTTCAAAACCTGCCTGCATAAGAGCACAAACACCACCGCAAAGAACAGCCTGTTCGCCGAAAAGGTCTGTTTCCGTTTCTGTTCTGAATGTTGTTTCAAGAACGCCGGCTCTTGCACCACCAATAGCAAGTGCATAAGCAAGTGCTTTGTCGAGAGCTTTTCCTGATGCATCCTGATGAACTGCTACAAGACAAGGTACTCCCTTACCTTCCATATATTCACTTCTTACTGTATGACCGGGTCCCTTAGGGGCAATCATGGTAACGTCTACGAATTTAGGAGGTACAATCTGATTAAAGTGAATATTGAAACCATGTGCAAACATTAACATATTGCCCTCTTCAAGGTTGGGTTCAATATCTTTCTTATACATGGAAGCCTGTAATTCATCATTAATAAGAATCATGATGATGTCAGCCTTCTTAGCTGCTTCTGCCGCTGTGTATACTTCAAATCCCTGTGCTTCTGCTTTTGCCCAAGACTTAGAACCTTCATAAAGACCGATAATAACATGACAGCCTGATTCCTTAGCGTTTAACGCATGTGCATGTCCCTGGCTATCATTGCCGTTAACTGCGATTGTCTTTCCTTCTAATAAAGAGAGGTTACAATCTTCCTGATAATAAATATTTGCCATTTTTGTATGACTCCTTTCAAAATGAATAATGAATATTAAATAAATTTATAAGTAGGTAACGTTCTCCGTTCCTCTACCAAGACCGGCAATACCGGTTCTTGCAAGCTCTAATATTTCGTAGCCCTCAAGCAAATTAAGGAAAGCATCGATTTTTGCCTGATTACCAGTAAGTTCTACAATCAAGCTGTCAGAAGCAACATCAATAATCTTCGCCCTGAAAATATCTGCAACAGAAATAACCCCTTGTCGCTGTTCACTGTTTGTTTTGACCTTTACCAGTGCAAGTTCTCTGTATACACTGTTATCCGGTTCAAGTTCCTTAATATCGCGGACATCTACAAGTTTCGCAACCTGTTTTTCAATTTGGTCGAGAATTTCATCGTCACCGGAAGCCACAATCGTAATTCTTGTATAACGGGGATCAGCCGTCACGCCGGCCGTAATACTCTCAATATTATAACCACGTCTTGAAAACAAACCTGAAATGCGGCTAAGCACACCGGCTGTATTATCTACTAATAGCTGAAATACTTTTTTACGCACGGAAAAATCCTCCTTAACATTTAAGCATAATTGTATCAACTTGACGTACAAAAGTCAATTGTACCATTTTATCCATTTTTATTGATGTTTTTTGTCATTTTATTCCGTTTCCTTACATTTTTGAAGAGCAAGGGTTCCTGTTCTGGCAACTTCAACAATACTTACGGATGCAAACATATCAATCAAAAGCTGGGTTCTCTCCGGCAAATCACACATTTGTATCAACATCATATTTTTGGACATATCTACAATTTCTGCCTTCATAATGTCACAAATCTCCATAATATCACGCCGGTTACTCTTATTATATTTTACTTTAATAAGCATTAATTCCCTGCTGATACTATTACTTTCATTAAATGTCTTTACTTTAATAACATCTAATTTCTTATTTAATTGCTTTTCAATCTGTTCAAATGTTTTCTGATCTCCACTGCTTACAATTGTCATACAGGAAACATCCTGATTATCTGTTTCACCAACAGCCAGTGAATCAATATTAAAACATCTTCTGGAAAACAGTCCTGCAACCTTAAACAATACACCGGAACGGTTTTCAACTAATACGGAATATATTTTTTTCATACCTGTATACTCCCTTCTGTTATACTAAATCCATTGGATCAATCATACATTCCATAATCATCGATTCATCTTTAGCTAAAAACATATTTATTGCCTCTTCTACCTTCTTCATATCTTTCAGTCTGATGAATCCCATATCATATGCCGCTGCCAATTTCTCAAGATCCGGGCTTCCCGATAAATCAACAACGGAATAATGATCCTTATATGTAAAGTGCTGATACTGTCGTACCATTCCCAAATAATTATTCTTAAGCACAACGATTTTGACGGGAATATCATGCTGGTTCATAGTTGCAAGTTCCATCATGGACATTTGGAAAGAGCCATCACCGCAAACAGCAATTACCTGTTTGGTTTTATCGGATAATTTGGCACCCATAGCTGCAGGAATGGAATATCCCATAGTTCCCATTCCGCCACTCGTTAAAAATCTTCCTTCCTTTACAACGTGATATGCACAGGACCAAATTTGGTTTTGACCTACATCCGCAACATAAATACCGTGATCTTGCATTTTTTCTGAGAGCAATGTGATAAATGCTGCCGGATCAACATAATCAGGATTAGGTGTTCTCTTTGGCTCCATTTTTTCGCGATATTCGGAAAGCGTTTCTAACCATTCATCATGATTACAAGTAAATTCCTGTGATGATAAATCTTCAAAAATATGTTTTGCGTCACCGACAAGAGGAATGGTCGGTCCTACGTTTTTACCGATTTCTGCAGGATCCACATCAATATGCACCAAAACTTTGTTTTCTGTAATCAAATCCGGTTGGCTTACAGCCCTGTCTGCCACTCTTGCACCTACCATAATCAGCAAATCAGATTCATTCATGGCGCGATTGGCATATGGCTTACCGTTATTTCCAACCATTCCGAAATAAAGCGGATCTTTGGTCGGCATTGCACTGATTCCCATCATTGTGGAAACAACAGGAATTTTATACTTTTTGGAAAATTCACGAAGTTCTTTCTCGGCATCTGACAGCAGGACGCCACCACCTGCACAGATAATCGGTTTTTTTGCTTTTTCAAGTTCTGCAACCACCTTTTTAATCTGCGCCATATTTCCACGTATGGTTGGTTTATAAGTACGCATAGAAACGCTTTCGGGATAAACAAACCGCTTTATTTCCGCATTTTGAATATCAATGGGAATATCAATCAGTACCGGTCCCTTTCTTCCTGTGTTTGCAATATGAAATGCTTCTTTAAAAATTCTTGGAATATCCGCAACATTTTTTACCAGATAACTGTACTTAACAAAAGACTCAACGGCTCCTGTTATATCTGCTTCCTGGAATACATCGCTTCCGAGAAGCGCAGAATTAACCTGTCCTGTGATACACACCATGGGAATACTGTCTGCAAAGGCGGTTGCAATACCGGTAATTACATTGGTTGCACCCGGTCCGGATGTGACAGCACAAACTCCCACTTTCCCGGAAACCCTTGCAAGCCCGCTTGCTGCATGAGCAGCATTCTGCTCTGTTCTAATTAAAATTGTTTTAACAGAAGATTCCAATATACTATTATAAAACGGACATATTGCTACACCCGGATAACCAAATACATATTCCACCCCTTCTTCTTCCAGACATTTTACAATTGCATCTGCACCTATCATTTTTTATCCTGCCTTTCTTGTATTAATTAAATATACCAAAAAAATTAGCTAATGGCTCAACAACATCCCCCAGGTCTTCTATTGCATCGTTAAGCCCTTCAAAATCAATTTCTTCCAATTTGGTCATAACCGCCGCTATCGTTTCAGAATTATCTGTGATGAAAGTATCCATATTGGTTCCCATTGTAGAAATAGAGGTACTCATTTCCGTTACACTTTCCAGCGTTGTATCTGCAAGTGAAATCGTCTCTGAAAGATCCGTTATGGTGTCATTTATTCCGTTTATTGTTACGATAACCTTCGGAACAATCAGCACAAGACATACAATAATTGAAAGAGTTAAAACAAGCATTGAAACCGTACTGACTCGTGTATATGCAAGTTGCTTGGCTGAATTTTTCGCAAGTTTTTCCAATAATTCATTTTTTTCTTCCATTATGTACCGCCTTTCATATCTTTTTAATCTTCGTTAATTCCGGATAATTTCATTGCAACCTTCACTGCATCTGCTGCATCCTTTGAATATCCGTCTGCACCGATTTCTTCTGCGTAATCATTTGTAATAACGGCACCTCCAATCATTACTTTTGATCTTACCCCCGACTTTTTTGCAAGTTCAATCACATTTTTCATTTCCTGCATAGTTGTTGTCATTAATGCAGACAATGCAATAATGGATGCATTTTTTTCCTTTGCTGTTTGTATAATGACATCTCTCGGAACATCTTTTCCAAGGTCAATCACTTTAAAACCATAGTTTTTCATCATCATGGAAACCAAATTTTTCCCGATGTCATGAATATCTCCTTCTACTGTTGCAATAACAACCGTAGGCATTTCGTCTTGCTCTTTTCCTGTGGCAAGATATGGTTCCAAATATTCAATCGACAGTTTCATACTCTCGGCACTTGCTATTAATTGTGGCAAAAAATATTTTCCGCTGTCAAACAGTCTTCCCACTTCATTAATGGCCGGCATTAACATTTCATTTAATATTTCGGAAGCTGCTGTACCACTTTCCAACTCAATCTTTGTGTGCTCTGTTATTTGCTTCCTGTTTCCTTTTAAAACATCAGTATAAACTTGTGTTTGACTTTTATGATTGTTATCATAACCGGCATCTGCTTTTAAATCCGATTTTGAAGACTCCCTTTTGGTCGGAATTGTCACGGGTTTACGTTCCTGATATTGTTGTATATGTTCGATGTAACGAATATCCGATTCTTCTTTATGTAAAAGTAAATCAGCAGCAAATGCGGTATTAATAAGCATATCCTGAGAAGGATTTGCAATTGCCATAGTAAGTCCTGTCTGTATTGCCATAGTCAGAAAAGCAGTGTTTACAAAGCTTCTTTCCGGTAAACCAAATGAAATGTTTGACAGACCGCATATTGTAGCATAACCGTTTTGTTTGCAATATGCTATTGTTGACAGCACTTCTTTTGCCGCCTCCGGATTCGCTCCCACTGTAGCAACAAGCCCATCCACCACCAAATCTTCTTTGGACAAACCAAGTGTAAATGCCTTTTGGGAAAGATGTTCGATAATAGCAATCTTTTCATCAAGATTCTCCGGTAACCCTTTATCGGATAAAGGAAGCAAGATCACCATTGCCCCGTATTTTTTTGCCAAAGGAAGCATTTTATTAACCTTTTCTTTTTCAGCCGAAACAGAATTAATGAGTGCTCGTCCCGGATATCTCCTTAACGCAGCCTCCATCACATCAATGTGACTGGAATCAAGTACCAATGGTAAGGAGGATGCAAGCGTTACCTCCTCTAAAACTTTGAGCATCATTTCTTTTTCGTCGATACCGCTCATCCCAACATTAATATCAAGAAAACTTGCACCGCATTCTTCCTGTTCTTGTGCAAAATCCATCACCATATCTAAATTTCCGGCACGGAGCTGTTCCTGTAATTTCTTTTTACCCGTAGGGTTAATTCTCTCTCCTACAATCATAAAAGAATCATTCAATCCAAAGCTTACGGTTTTTCTTTCGCTGCAAAGGTGACGGCAACCGGATTTTATCACATTTTCTATTTGATTCTTTCTGTTTTGAACAAATGCCTGTTCTTTCCCTTTGCAAATATCTGTTAACGCTTTAATATATGCCGGGGATGTACCGCAACAGCCTCCTAAAATGGTCGCACCTGCACCTGCAATAGGAAGCATTTCTTCCGCAAAAGTCGTTTCGTTCATATCATAAACTGTTTCACCGGCCTCATTTAAAGATGGGATCCCTGCATTTGGTTTTGCAATAACCGGAATGGAAACTACCTCAGATATTCTACGGATCACATCGATCATTTGGTCCGGTCCTGTCGAACAATTGGCTCCGATTGCTGCAGCACCGAGTTTTTCAAGTGTAACGGCAGCAGTTACCGCGTCTGTTCCGTAAAGTGTTTTCCCGTCTTTTTCAAAAGTAAGTGTTACCATCACCGGTAAATCACATACTTCCTTTGCTGCAATCAGTGCAGCCCTGCTCTCCTGCAGGCTCATCATGGTTTCTACCACAATTAGGTCTGCTCCGGCGTTATATGTCACTTCAATTTGCTCTTTATAGACGGAAATAAGCTCTTCAAAATCCATTTTCCCCATAGGAGCAAGCTGTTCGCCTGTCATTGTAATATCAGCAGCCACATATGCTAAGTCTCCTGCTGCTATTTTGGACAACTTAACAAGTTCAGTATTAATTGTAATAAGATCATCCTGAAGATTATATTCCTTTAATTTAATACGATTAGCGGTAAAAGTAGGTGCGTAAATAATATTACTTCCTGCCGCCACATATTCTTTTTGTAATTGGATAAATATATCTCTATTTTCTAAAATCCATTTTTCAGGGCAGACACCGGCAGGCATTCCGCGTTTGATCAAGTTGGAACCTGTTGCCCCATCTAAAAAAATGATATTATTTTCTGTTAATTTTTGAAAATCAAGAAGTTTCATGTATCTATCCTCTCTATATTATTCACCTATTTTCTCATGTTAACATAATTTTAGCAAAACTACAATTGAACAATCATATCTTTTTCATCATCTGTTTCTTGATTTCATCTTACAACTATGATAATTTATATACATGTGGTTTAAAAAGGTTTTTAGGAGGAATAACTTTGAATATACAATCAGAAAGAAAGACTATCGTTAAAATCAAGGCGATACTCTTAACAATCGGTTTGATTTGCACATTTTTATTAACCGGATGTAAAAGTGACCCTGAGTTAGATACTTATAAGGCAAATATGAATCAATTTTTTGAAAACATTAAAACTTTTGATGCTTCTATTAATGCAATTGATCCTGATTCTGAAACAGCCGTCACAGATTTACTTGCAATATTAGATACTATGAATACCAATTTTGAACAAATGGCATCCCTTACCGTACCGGAGGGTTTCCCGGGCGTTGAAGAATTAGCAGATGAAGCCAGTTCTTATATGATGGAAGCAGTATACTATTATCATCAGGCTTTTGGTTCGGAAACATTCGATGCAAACCTGGCTGATGTTGCAAAACAAAATTATGATCGTGCCAATTTAAGAATTCAGTACATTGTTTCGATTCTTCATGGTGATATTCCCGAAGAAATCTACACATATGAGGATGATTCCGAAAACTCAGACGCTATGGTAGAAACTGAATAAAAAGCAAAAAAAACCAACCCGTTTAAGCGTTATTCTTAAACGGGTTTTAAGTTTATTTTATCCTAGGAAAATCAACACATTATTTTAATTAACCATTGTATTATAATTACAGCAACAAGTGCATAAGAATAATATTCTATGTGAATCTCTTTGTTTCTCGTTTTGATAAAAATATATTTCCTACATAAATAAAGTAGCATAAATTGAAAATAAAACAAAATTACGGTTATAACTGCCGGATGATACTTGAAACTAACTAATAAGTTCCCTGAAAACAAATGATAAAGTGCCCTTGTTCCGCCACATCCGGGACACAAAATACCGCTCCACTCATACAATACACAAGAAAAGATGTCTTTATATTCCGAAAAGCCGTTTTTTGCAAACCAGCTTCCCATAATGATTACGGGAAGCCAGATAAATAATCCTATTATAAAAAAAATGGTATCCGCACGTAACTTCATGGCATATTAATACTCAAGAATATCTAAAAATAGTCCAAAACCGCCGATAATCATAAATACTATCCAAACAAAAATACCGATTCCACCTGTTATAATACCAGCAATTGCCATGCCTTTTCCGTCATATTTGGACTTAACGGCAATAATACCAATCACTACAGCAATAATAGCTGCCACAAATCCAAACGCAGTACAGCAACATAAAATAGAAACAATACCGCAAATCATAGACGTTATAGAAAAACCAATATTTCCGCCGCCGTTTGTACTTGCATTAGAGTTTGTATTAGATGTTGCTCCGGATGATAAATTTGTCGAATAATTATATGTGAATGCAGGTGTTTCTGTAGGTTGTGTGCTTGTCAACTCATCTTCAACTGTATTTTCTATATAATCAGATGCATAGTAATCGTCAAATAATTCTGTGCTGCTATATATAGTTTCATCTTCATAATGAATATCAAGTTCATCCGTAAAAGTCTGTTCATCTATTTTTGTACCACAGTAACTGCAAAATTTCGAATCCACCGGATTTTCTGCACCACAGGATGTGCAGTATATCATTTTACTTTCTTCCATTTCGAACCTCTTTCATTTCCCAAATATTTCATTTCCTATATATTTCATGAAACATTTTAACGGAAAAAGAAATAAATGTCTATACTATTTTCGGGCACATGGTTTGAATATCATAAGATAAATCCACATCTCCCCGAACATACATTTTATAGAATTTATTCATAACTCTTTGTGCAACTTTTTTACCATTCTCTAAATCTGCATCTAACAAAATTACAATATATTGTACACTACTGTATCTTGTTCCTATATCAACCATCCTTAAAGAAGAGGCAACTGCTGCTTCCAATACATTCATCGCTTCATCAGGAACCATTTTTCTATATGATGCAGTATCATTTATATTGAGGGTAAAGAGTACGGTCTGCACACTATGATGGTTTCTGACAACACTGCGTGCAATATAATTGTACATTCGTTTAAATTCATCATATTCCACATGGAAAACACCGTCAAATGTATAGTTTTTACCTTCTATCATGGAGCGGATGTGGTTGATATCCGTCATAGTTACATTACTGAATTCTGTTTTGCCTTCTTCAAAAAACTCAAAAGCGTTTTTATTGCTTCGTTTCAAATGGTATAACGCTTTATCGGCATTTTCATATAAAAGTTCATAAGTATTTCCGTTCTCAGGGTAAACTGAAATTCCAATTGTAACAAAAACCATATTACCGAACACGTTTCCTCTTAATCCGGCAGTTGTTTTAGTCAGCATATTATGTGCTAATTCTTTGATTTTTTCTTTGTCATGAAGTTTTTTGACAAATAATACAAAACGATCTTTTCCTATACGGCACAAAACATCTTCTTCATTAATGCATTGCTGCACATTGCCTGCAAAATTTGTTAATGCAAAATCACCGGCAATATGGCCGTACATTTCATTAATTTCACCCAAATTATTAATATCAATCATGAAAAGTGTACCCACGCCGGCTTCTTTTAACATTCCCGGTAATCTTGTCTCTGCATAACTCCTATTATAAAGTCCTGTAAGGGCATCCTTCATGGCTATTTTCTTCGCCTCGGCAGTATACTCAGCCAATACCTTGCTAAGTAAACTGTTGACTTCACCTTTTAAACCGTTTTCTTCTTCAAGAACATGGTTATCTTCATAATCTGTTTCAGGAACATAAAAACCACGACGAAGCATTTTTAAAAATAATTCTGTGAGTTCCGGGTCAAATTGTGTACCTTTACATCTTTCAAACTCGGAAATCACATCTTCTTTCTTCAGTTTCGAACGATATACCCGATTGGATGTCATTGCATCATAGGAATCTGCAATTCCTACTATCCTGGCACAAAGTGGAATTTCTTTTCCTTTTAATCCAAAAGGATAACCGTTTCCATCATATCTTTCATGGTGATATAACGCCCCATCTGTTACGCTGTCAATCATATGAATATCTTTTAATATTTCACGGCCGATAATCGGATGTTTTTTTACAATATTAAACTCTTCAACGGACAAATGATACGGCTTATTTAATATAGCATCCGGTATTCCAATCTTACCAATGTCATGCAGAAGTGCAATGTATTGGATATTTTGTACTTCTTCATCATCCCACCCAAGTTCCTTGGCGATTGCCTCCGCACATTTGGCTACTCTTACAGAATGACCTGACGTATAGGCATCTTTTGCATCAATGGTGTTTGCAATTGCCATAATAAAATTCAGCGTAACTTTTTCCAATAACTTTGTCTTTTTATCAAGTTGCTCCGTTAAATTATTTTTTAACTCATTTAATTCAACGATTCTGCTGATTCTACTTTTAGCAACCTGCGGTACAAAAGGCTTTGTTATATAATCCAGTGCACCGATTGAAAGACATTCTATTTCTGTTTCTGACTTAGAATCTGCTGTAATACAAATGACAGGTATATGTTTTAACAAACTGGAGGACATAATCACATTTAATGTTTCCCTACCTCCCATTCCGGGCATATGTAAATCCAATAAAATTACATCAGGATAATTACTTTCCAGATATAAAAGCGCTGCTTCCCCCGAATCAACGCAATCCACATCATAATCATCATTTAAGAACTCTTCTGCAACAGCCAAACTTAACCGGTCATCGTCAACTACAAGAATTCTTTTTCTTTCTTCATTTGCCATAATAATACCCTCAAATTTTTTTTGCAACAAAAAACGGCAAAGGGATCATTTTCCTTTACCGTCTAAACATCAATATCAAACGGAATGTCCGCTTTCTAGTCATATTTTTGTTCACATTTTTCTGATATTTGATAATAATACTATACCATGATGTAAGGATTTACGCAAGTAATTTTCAATCATTTTGTCTGCCGCCAGCATAATTGTTGTAATTGTCAGACTATTCATGTTCCATTAAATATGAAAATATGATAAATGCCGTTTTTAATGCATCGTGTCTGATTACCTCATTCTCGAGACAAAAGATGTCACCTTCTATCACACACACATTCTGCTGCTCTAATTTATCCATGTCAACAGAAACTATTTTTTTGTTTTCTGTTGTGAGATATTTCTCAATTACATACACATCAATGCTTGCATTATTTGCAACAACAACATCAATTTTCCGGTTTCTCAAATACTGATTTAGAACAGCAATATGATCACTGACATTATAATCGTCCGTTTCACCCGGCTGTGTAACCAAATTAGATATATACATAAGCGGCGCCGATGTGTTCTCGATTGCTGATAAAATTTCCTCGGAAATTAAATGTGGTAAAATACTTGTATACAAACTTCCCGAACTAAAAATAATCAAATCGGCCTCTGCTATTTTTTTCTTTATTTCATCACTGATTTGAATATCATGATCATACGCAAGCTTGCGGATATTTCTGATATTTAAACTCACCTCTTCTTCACCGAAATAATCCTTATCATTGCTTTTTCCCACAAGATCAACTTTTTCTTCCGTAAGGGGTAAAACGGTTCCTTTTATGTTTAGTAACTGACACATATATTTGGTAGCCTCGGTCAGATTACCCTTTAAATCAATTAGTGCAGCTAAAATTATATTACGCACAGGATGATTATATAAGGTACCACTTTTATTAAAACGGTAGCGAAGCAATTTGATCAAATCATCATCCCCGTTCGCCATGGCAAGTAACACCTTCCCCACATCACCTACTGCCGGAATATCCAATTCTTCTTTGAGTACACCGGTGCTGCTTCCATTATCACTCACCGTAATAATTGTTGTAACATCTATCGGAAATAGTTTTAACCCGGATAAAAGACAGGACAATCCTGTTCCTCCACCAAAAACAACTACCTTTTTCATACAATTAATCTCCTATTCCAAAATGTTTCGGAAACAAAAGTTGGACACGACATAACAATTACTTCAAATGACGTGTCCAACCTATTTTTAACTCATTAACAAACTATTAAAATTTACCTGCATCCGAACTTTCCTGGATAGCTACTGCAACAGCAACTGTCATACCTACCATCGGGTTGTTACCTGCACCGATAAGACCCATCATTTCTACGTGAGCGGGTACGGATGAAGAACCTGCGAACTGTGCATCGGAGTGCATACGTCCCATAGTATCTGTCATACCATAGGAAGCCGGACCTGCAGCCATGTTATCGGGATGAAGTGTACGGCCTGTACCACCACCGGATGCTACGGAGAAGTATTTCTTACCCTGTTCGATACATTCTTTCTTATAAGTACCTGCAACGGGATGCTGGAATCTTGTAGGGTTGGTGGAGTTACCTGTAATAGAAACGTCTACACCTTCCTTGTGCATGATAGCAACGCCTTCACAAACATCGTTTGCACCGTAGCAGTTAACCTTTGCGCGAAGACCTTCGGAGTAAGATGTGCGGAATACTTCCTTGACAGTGTTTGTGTATGGATCATATTCTGTTTCAACAAATGTAAATCCGTTGATTCTTGCAATAATCTGAGCTGCATCTTTTCCGAGACCGTTAAGAATAACTCTTAAGGGTTTCTGACGTACCTTGTTAGCCTTTTCTGCGATACCGATAGCACCTTCAGCAGCTGCAAAGGATTCATGACCTGCTAAGAATGCAAAACATTCTGTTTCTTCTTCAAGAAGCATCTTACCAAGGTTACCATGTCCTAAGCCAACCTTACGTGTATCAGCAACGGAACCGGGAATACAGAAAGCCTGAAGACCTTCACCGATTGCTGCCGCAGCGTCAGCTGCTCTTCTACATTCTTTCTTGATAGCGATTGCTGCACCTGTAATGTATGCCCAACAAGCGTTTTCAAAACAGATGGGCTGAATGCCTTTTACCATATCGTAAACATTTAAGCCTGCATCTTTTGTAATTTTCTCAGCTTCTTCAAGAGAAGCGATACCATAGCTATTTAATACTGAATTGATTTTCTCAATTCGTCTTTCATATGATTCAAATAATGCCATTATATTTTACCTCCGCTTCTCTATTATTTCACTTCTGCATCTGTTCTGGGGTCGATAATCTTAACAGCGTCTGCCACTCTACCATACTGTCCGCTGGCTTTTTCCCAAGCTGTGGTAGGATCATCACCCTTCTTGATGAAGTCTGTCATCTTGCCAAGACTTACGAACTTGTAACCGATAATCTGATCCTCTGCATCAAGTGCAATACCTGTTACATATCCTTCTGCCATTTCGAGGTAACGGGGACCTTTCTTTAATGTACCATACATAGTACCAACCTGAGAACGAAGTCCCTTTCCTAAGTCTTCAAGACCTGCACCTACGGGAAGTCCGTCTTCAGAGAATGCACTCTGAGTACGTCCGTAAACAATCTGTAAGAATAATTCTCTCATCGCTGTGTTGATAGCATCACATACAAGGTCTGTATTTAATGCTTCAAGCACTGTTCTTCCGGGTAAGATTTCAGATGCCATAGCAGCTGAATGAGTCATACCGGAACATCCAATGGTTTCAACCAATGCTTCCTGGATGATACCTTCTTTCACATTTAATGTCAGTTTGCAGGCACCCTGCTGAGGAGCACACCAACCGATACCATGTGTAAGACCGGAGATGTCTTTAACGTCTTTTGCTTTTACCCATTTTGCTTCTTCAGGGATAGGTGCACAACCATGGCTTACACCCTGGGCAACTGTACACATTTCTTCAACTTCTTTTGAATAAATCATGTGAAAACTCCTTTCAATTGTGTAGATAATATTTATTAACAAAAAATTGTTAACTGTTATATGCCGACTTATATTTTCGCATATATCTCGCAAAAAATCCAGTCTTTTTGACAAAAAATTCACTTATTCCATTTTTAGTATTTTTCAGCGATTTCTCCGCGTTTTTTATAAATACTGCCTTCCGGAACAACACCTCGTACCATGGACGACGGATATACATTGGAATTCCTGCCGATAACGGTACCGGGATTTAATACACTGTTACAGCCCACTTCAACATGATCGCCAAGCATGGCACCGAATTTTTTAAGACCTGTTTCTAAATTTTCGTCCGTTGTTTTTACAACCACAAGTGTTTTATCACTCTTCACATTGGATGTAATGGAACCTGCTCCCATGTGTGCTTTAAAACCGAGAATACTGTCTCCCACATAATTATAATGCGGTACCTGAACTTTATTAAATAAAATAACATTCTTTAATTCGGTTGAATTACCTACAACAGCCCCTTTTCCCACAATGGCATTTCCTCTGATAAATGCACAATGTCTTATTTCCGCTTCCTCATCAATAATGGCAGGACCGTTAATGTATGCAGTAGGTGCTACCTTTGCAGAAACAGCTACCCATACATTTTCAGAAATCTCTTTATATTTATCTTTGGGAAGTTTTGCTCCCAGTTCTTTAATATAACCACTGATTTTCGGAAGCAGTTCCCACGGGTAATCAGCTTGCGTCATAAGATCAGCAGCAATTGTTTCCTCTAAATTGTAAAGATTTTTAATTTTACACTGTTCCATTGTCGTTATCCTTTCTCAGGTCATTTATGCCTTATTATATTTTGAAGCATATTGAAAACGTTGGTTTAAAATCCCCTGGTTATTCAATTGCTTAACAATATTGGTTCTTCTGGAGACGAAGTCATCGAGTTTTTTCATATACTCATCCTCTGTAATGGTTCCTTCCGCAACCATAGTCAGACCTTTTTCCCAGCTTGCCGTAAGCGCCGGATCAAGAAGCGGCCTAATGGAATTATCAACCACTTCATATATCATTTCGCCCATCAAAGTAGGCGTAATAATCTGGGTTTTCTTATTCAGTGCAAGATAACCGATATTTACTAATTTTTTTAAAATTTCAGCTCTGGTAGCAGAAGTACCGATTCCGCTGCCTTTTATCTGGGCACGAAGTTCTTCATCTTCAATGAATTGACCGGCGTTTTCCATAGTCAAAATCATTGTGCCCGAATTATACCTTTTCGGCGGCGAGGTTTCTCCTTCTTTGATCAGGAAGTCATCAACCGGTAACTGCGAACCTTTTTTCAGTTCGTTTATCTTGTCCATAAAATCTTTGCCGAAATCTTTTTCTTCATGATCGTTATCGGTAGCTTCGTTTTCTGTCCCTTCCGTTTCCTTGCCTTTTTCACTTTTCTTTTTAACAAAAGAATATGCACTCACCTTTAGGTAACCTTCTTCTTCAAGCACTTTAAAATTCGAAAAGAATTTCTCTCCTTTTAATGCAACAGTAAGACTGACTTTTCTGTAAATTGCCGGAGGATAAAAGATACTTAAAAACCGGCGCACAATTATTTCATAAACTTTAGCCGCAGTAGGATTTAAATTGTTTAAATTATTAAGTCCCTGCCCTGTAGGAATAATTGCATAATGGTCTGTAATCTGTTTATCATTTACATATCTTGATTTTATAATTGCTTTATATGCACCGCTTTCCAATATATGACTTGCAAATTCACTTGCAAGTCCATAACCTGTAAGCCCCTTTATATTTTTAAAGATTTCTTTTGCCACGGCTGTAGAGAGAACCCTTGCATCTGTTCTGGGATACGTAGTCATTTTCTTTTCATACAATTCCTGTACAATCCGAAGGGTTTCATCAGGACTGATTTTAAAGTACTTGGAACAATCATTCTGTAATTCTGCCAGATTATATAGAAGCGGCGCGTTTTTAGTTTCCCTTTTCTTTTCGATGGAATCCACTAAAAGCGGTTCTAACGGTTCTGTTTTCAAGTAATCAATTAATGCCTGTGCACTCTGCTGTTCCTTAAATCCGTTTTCTTTATATAAAAGTGGAGAAGAATCATACTTTGACCCCGGCACGGCTTTCCATTCCGCATCAAAACTGCTTTCATTAATATTGGTTTGTAAGAGAACTCTATAAAAAGGAGTTTTTACAAACTCCCGAATTTCCCGTTCTCTTTTCACCACAATACCGAGTACACAAGTCATTACACGACCAACAGAAACTACCGCCCGGTCTCTTTTTAAGAAATTTTTTATGCCATTACCATATTTTAAAGTAAGCACTCTGGAAAAATTAATTCCCATAAGATAATCTTCTTTCGCCCGAAGGTAAGCTGCGGAACTCAAATTATCATACTCCGACAAATCCTTGGCTTCCCGGATTCCCCGTTTGATTTCATCCTCTGTCTGTGAATCTATCCAGACACGTTTCCTGCTCTTCCCCTTTACATTAGACTGTTGTTCTACAAGCCTATAGATATACTCTCCTTCCCGTCCCGAGTCGGTACAAACATAGATTGTTTCCACATCTTCCCGGTTTAGCAATCCGCTTACAATTTGAAATTGCTTTTTAACATTTTCAATCACTTCATACTTAAAGGTTTCCGGAATAAACGGAATTGTATCAAGCGACCATCTTTTATATTTCTCATCGTAAGCTTCCGGATAACTCATGGTTACCAAATGTCCCACACACCATGTTACAATAGCGTTTTCCGACTCCATATATCCATCTTTATTGGATGTGTTTAATTGTAATACCCTGGCAAATTCTCTTGCAACACTGGGCTTTTCTGCAATAAATAGACTTTTTCCCATTACATCTCATCCATAGTAATCAATTTCAAGTTATGCTTAACTTTGGCTTCCAAATTAAGCTTCTCGTCAAATCTGCTCGACGAAAAAAGATATACATAATCAACATTTAACTTTGCTTTTTCTGCACAGAACAGAAGCCATTCATAATCATCATAACGCATCATGGGCTTTTCAAAATTACATAATCCGATAATTGTCTCACCCTGTTCACTTCGTGCAATAATATCAATATTTCCGAATTTGCCAACCCATTCTCCGAATTCAACAGCTTCAAAAGGAAGTTTTCCCCATTTATTCCACTGCATGATACGTTGTGTGCAGACAGTTTTATAATATTCACCTACATAACTTTTTAAATAAGGTGCAATATACTTTCCGTAAAATTCAAATACGGTCATGTTTTCCAAACGGCTCAAATTAGGATATAAAAAACTGAAATAAAAATGGACAAAATGATTTTTTATACGATAAATACCTTTTTGTACATTTGCTTTCCCTTCTGTGTCATATGAAAATACTTTTTCAACAAGTTCAAGTTCCATCAGATTTTTTAAGTAAACACTGATTTTGGCCCTGGAAAATTCTGTGTGCAAATACAAGTCATTCAATTTATGATTACCTGCTGCAATAGATGCAAGGATAGTATTATACACACCTGTTTCACGTAGTTCCTCTTCCACAATTTTCTGCCCTTGTGTAAACAAAAATTTGTCAGGATTCAAGATATTACGGCAAATATTTTCTTTGATGCTCAGTTTATCGCTAAAATGTCTCCAAAGTCCGGGAACACCACCAAGAACTGCATAAGCTTCTACACATTTTTCAAGATTAAAACCCGGAAAATATTCCATCATATCTTCAAACTCAAGTTCTTTTACTTTCAGAAAACCCGAAAGTTCATAAGCGGCTTCACCGATTTTACTGATCATACTGTTTTCCACCCATCCAATGGAAGAACTGCATAAAATCACCATAACTTCAGAATTACGCCAGCTATCATGGACTACCGTGACTAACTCTTTCATAAAAGAATCACTTGTTTTTACAATATATTGAAATTCATCAATAATAATTACTTTTTTTCCATTTTGACCATCTTTAATAACAGCACTTAACAGCTCCCCGAATGACGGATATTTTAATGTACGTATCTCATCCTCGGAAAGTTCTTTTCCCCATTGATAGAGCTGCTCTCTTTCTGAGGCAGACCGGGCGCGGTAATAATGGCACGGCTTGTCCTGCACAAACTGTTTCATTAACGCAGTTTTACCAATATTTTTTTCTCCGTAAACAACCATGATCTGGCTGCCTTCCCGATCGTAATATGTATTCAGATATTTTAATTCCTGTGCTCGTCCTAAAATCATTTTTTATTTCACCACTTAAATTAACTCATCCAACAACTTTGTAATTTCATTATCCGGCATGGGTTTCCCCATCAAAAATCCTTGTATGCAGTCACATTCTATTGATTTTAAATATTCAAACTGCTCCATATTTTCGACGCCTTCTGCAATTGTCTCAAATCCAAGTTTCTTTACCATATAAATAATGGATTCAATGATTATTTTCGCATTGTCATCCTGCAACATGGTTTCAACAAATGCTTTATCTATTTTTAATGTATTAATCGGAAGTCCCTTCAAATATGACAATGAAGAGTACCCTGTTCCGAAATCATCAAGGGCAATTCTGATACCATGTTCTCTGAGAACATGTAATTTTTCTACCACTTCACGGAAATTATCAATTAGTACGCTCTCGGTAATTTCAAGTTCTATTTCTTCCGGTTTCACTTCATATTTTTCAATAATATTTAAAATTGAGGAAACAAATTCCTGTCTTTTATATTGAATTGCAGATATATTAAGCGAAAGAATCATATCATCACTGTAATCTTTCTTCCATTCTGCAAATGTCCTGATACTTTCATCAATTACCCACGAACCGATTGGAACAATTGTCCCGTTTTTTTCGGCAATCGGAATAAACAAAGACGGACTGATCATAATGCCGTCAGCATCCCGCCAACGAATCAACGCCTCTACGCCTCTTAATTTTTTATTACCTGTATAATATTGCGGTTGGAAATTCAATGTAAAATTTTGATTAAATACAGCCTCTTTTAATTTGTTTTCTATCGTTACATTTTGAATAAAATCATTTAAAATCGGTGCATCAAAATATTCGATGGTATCTTTTCCCGAGCCCTTTGCTTTAAACATCACTATTTCAGCACAATTTATCAGCTCTAATGTCGATTTTGCTGCTTCCGGGTATTCTGCCACACCTACACAAACAGATATCATAATTTCCATTCCGTTACTCAAAAGAAACGGGGAACGTATTCTATCATATATCCTTCTATATATATATTCCACACTTCTACTTCCGCAAGGATCATAAATAGCAATACAATAAATATCTGCATTAAAATGAGAGACAATTACATTTTCATTCCCAAAATCAGACAAATATTGTCCAAATTGTTGCACGACCTCATCTCCGACCACAAGTCCAAGTCCGTCATTTATTTTTCTGAAATCATCAATATCTACAAACATAACCGCAACAATGCGATTTTCTTCCTCTGCTTTTCTCACAAAATCTGCAAGGAGACGAACAAAATAATTTCGGTTATACAAACCGGTAAGCATGTCATAATATGCCATGTAGGTTAATTCATCATTTTGGTTTTTAATTTTTGATATATTTTTAAAACGAATAATCTTATCAGTGGGTTTTTGCAAATTGTCATACACGATTGACACTTCACATTCCACCCATGTTTTCCCATCAACCAACTTTACAACAGCAGTATCGGTTGACATTCCTGTCTTTTCAAGATATAACAAATTTCTCAGTGGAATAGAATATTCTTCTTCCACCTGGGAAAAAAGCTTTGGCATATCTTTAATACTTTTTATTTCTACATTTGGGAAAAAGAAATCCCAGTTTGCAACCATTCTTACATCATCATTTTTAAAATTGACATACAAAAAAGCACTGCTGGATGTTTCACATATCATCCGCAGCATTCTCTCATCATTCGTAAGTTTTTGATTCATTGCGTTCAGTAAATCTACCTGATAACGTAATTCATCCATTTTATACCCCTTGTTAAGCGGCCGGCAATAAGCCGGCTGCTTGTAACCCCAAATATTTTTTTATTTTTTAGTAATGTATCCCTGTGCTTTTAATAACTCGGCACAAAGAACAGCGCCGCCTGCAGCACCACGTACTGTATTATGAGACAATCCCACAAATTTCCAATCATATACGCTGTCTTCACGGATACGTCCAACACTTACTCCCATACCTCTCTCATAGTCAACATCAAGCTGAACCTGAGGTCTGTTGTCTTCTTCGAGATATTGAATAAATTGTTTCGGCGCACTGGGAAGTTCCAGTTCCTGAGGCACACCTTTAAAATTTACTAATTTTTCAATCAACTGTTCTTTGGTAGGCTGTTTACGGAACTTCACAAATACGGCTGCTGTATGTCCGTTTAATACCGGCACTCTGATACACTGACATGTAATAACAGGACTTGTTGCAGGTTCAATCACCCCATCCTTAATCTCACCCCAGATTCTGAGAGGTTCTTTTTCACTCTTTTCTTCTTCACCACCGATATAAGGAATAATGTTTTCTACCATTTCCGGCCAATCCTTAAAAGTCTTTCCCGCACCAGAAATTGCCTGATATGTAGTTGCAACTACTTCATAAGGCTCAAATTCTTTCCATGCAGTTAAAACAGGCGCATAACTCTGAATAGAACAATTGGGCTTCACCGCAACAAAACCTCTTGTTGTTCCCAGTCTCTTTTTCTGGAAATCAATTACTTTCATATGCTCAGGGTTAATCTCCGGAACAACCATGGGAACATCAGGTGTCCAACGATGTGCAGAGTTATTGGAAACAACAGGTGTTTCTGTCTTTGCATAATCTTCTTCAATTTTCTTAATCTCATCTTTAGTCATGTCAACGGCGCTGAACACAAAATCAACCTCAGCTGCTACTTTTTCCACTTCATTGACATTCATAACAACAATATTTTTAACTGCTTCCGGCATAGGTGTTGTCATTTTCCATCTTCCGCCTACTGCTTCTTCGTAAGTCTTACCTGCTGAACGGGGACTTGCTGCAATTGTTGTCACTTCAAACCATGGATGATTTTCGAGAAGTGAGATAAACCTCTGTCCAACCATACCGGTTCCGCCTAAAATACCTACTTTTAATTTTTCACTCATTTTTTCATTCTCCTCATTATTTATATATTTAAGGCTAATGCCTATTTTACATAAATTACTTTTGGCACAGATTATTCAAAAAATCTTTATTTATTTTGATAACCTCTTCCATCATCTTTTGTCCGGGCGCGCCTATTGTAAGTCTTTTCTCTACACACGTCTTCAAGCTGATTGCATCATAAATATCATTTTCAAACACGGGACTGATTTCCTTTAACTCTTGTATTGACAGTTCATCAATTGCTTTGCTTTTATCAATGCAATACAACACAAGCTGTCCTATAATTCCGTGAGCATCCCTAAACGGCACTCCTTTATTGACAAGATAATCCGCTGCGTCAGTTGCATTGGTAAAACCTCGCATAGCACTTGTCTCCATGATATTATGATTAAACTTCATAGTCTTTAACATACCGTTAAACAAATGCAAGCAGTCCTTCACGGTATCGATTGCATCAAAGGTAATTTCTTTATCTTCCTGCATATCTTTGTTATAAGCAAGCGGAATTCCTTTCATAGTAGTAAGAATTGATACCAGTGCACCATATACTCGTCCGGTCTTTCCTCTTACCAGTTCAGCAATGTCCGGGTTCTTTTTCTGAGGCATAATACTGCTACCGGTAGAAAATGCATCATCTATCTCCACAAAGCGGTATTCATTAGAATTCCAAATAATAACCTCCTCTGAAAATCTGCTTAAATGCATCATGACTGTTGATAATGCCGACAAAAATTCAATCACGTAATCCCTGTCTGCAACGGAATCCATACTGTTAAGAGTAGGTCCTTCAAAGCCTAATAAGGCTGCACTATATGCTCTGTCAAGGGGATATGTGGTTCCTGCAAAAGCACCTGAACCCAAAGGACAATAGTTCATTCTTTTATAAACATCCTGCATACGGAGAACATCCCTTTTGAACATTTCAAAATATGCACCCATATGATGTGCAAGAGTGGTAGGTTGTGCTTTCTGCAAATGCGTAAATCCCGGCATATATGTGTTCAAATTATTTTCCATAACAGAAAGAAGGGTTGTCAATAACTCCTTTAATTCTTCCGTAACTTCTATCACTTCATTTCTCACATATAATTTCATATCTAAGGCAACTTGGTCATTACGGCTACGTCCCGTATGTAATTTCTTGCCGGCCTCTCCGATTCTGTCAATTAAATTTGCCTCTACAAAACTATGAATATCTTCATATTCATGCGTGATGGTCAGTTTACCTTCCTCCACATCACTGCGAATACTTGTAAGCCCTTTTACAATCGCATCCTTTTCTTCACAAGTAAGAATCTCCTGTTTTTCGAGCATAACTACATGTGCAATGCTTCCTTCTATATCCTGAGCAAAAAGTCTTTTATCAAAAGAAATAGATGCATTGAAATCATATACTAATTGATCTGTTTCCTTTGTAAAACGACCGCCCCATAACTGTGCCATAGTCAGTATCCTCCAATTATTAAATCTGAATTTGATACTATCATATTTTCCCACTCATTTCAATCCTTTTATGGAAAAGGCGTTTTTTTACACAAAAACAAAATTTTTTCATAACCTATAATATATCAACGGAAGGAGTAAAATATGAATCAAAAAATTTTACAATGTCATAATGTCAATTTCTCCTATCATAGTTTAACAGGCGAAACCCATGCGTTAACAGATATATCTTTCGACATTTACAAGGGGGAGTTTATATCAATTGTGGGTCCAAGCGGCTGTGGAAAATCCACACTATTATCCTTGATTGCCGGCTTAAATGCTCCCGAATCGGGTGAAATTATATTGGTTGATCCCGAAAAAAACAAAATCGGTTATATGCTACAACAGGATCACCTTTTTGAATGGAGAACTATTTACAAAAATGTTTTATTGGGTCCGGAAATAAACAATAACTTAACCGAAGAAAAAAAACAAATGGCCCTAAAGCTCTTAAACGATTATGGATTATATCGTTTCAAAGACAAAAAACCTGCCGAACTCTCCGGCGGCATGAAACAACGTGCAGCTCTTATCAGAACCATGATGATGCAACCGGATTTATTATTACTTGATGAACCATTTAGTGCACTGGATTATCAAACACGGCTTATGGTGTCTGCAGACATCGGACATATTATCAGAAAGTCCGGTATAACAACAATCCTTGTTACGCATGACTTATCAGAAGCCATTTCATTATCAGACAGAATCATTGTTTTAACAAAGCGTCCTGCTACCGTAAAAAAAGAAATTCCTATATCATTAACAATATTAGGCGATGACCTTTTAGCAGCACGAAATGCACCTGAATTTCAGAACTATTTTTCAATATTATGGAAGGAGGTTTCCGATGAATACTCCACAAATAATCAATAAGGAAGAAGTATCCTATGCCCAACAATTATATATGAAACAACATAAAAGGCACCATCACTTTGTTACTGTCATGCGTTTTTTGATTCTCATCACGTTTCTGTCAGTATGGGAACTGGCTGCAAAAAAGAATTGGATAGATTCTTTCTTCTTCAGCAGTCCCGGTAATGTAGTTCATTTTTTTATCAGCATGATTAAAGACGGGTCTTTTTTTCAACATGCCGGAATCACTTTATTTGAGACAATTGCAAGTTTTATTATAATCACTTTTATCAGTCTGTTTTTTGCCGTTCTTTTATGGTATTCCAAAACCTTTGCTGAAATTATAGAACCATATCTCGTAGTACTGAACAGTTTGCCAAAATCAGCACTGGCACCACTTATTATTGTGTGGCTTGGTACCGGAACGGATACCATTATTATAGCCGGTATATCCGTCGCAGTTTTCGGTTCTATTATCAATCTCTATACAGGATTTAAAGAAGTAAATCAGGAAAAAATAAAATTAATAATCACTTTGGGGGGCAATCGATTTACAGCATTTAAAAAAGTGGTTCTCCCTGCTTCTGTTCCGATGATTATCAGCAATATGAAAGTAAATATCGGGCTGGCTTTGGTTGGTGTTATTATCGGCGAATTTTTAGCCGCAAGGAAAGGATTAGGTTACTTAATTATATATGGTTCTCAAGTTTTTCAACTAAATATGGTGATTACATCTATTATTATTTTATGCGTAATTGCAATGTGCCTGTATCAAGCAATACGCTACGCTGAACACTGGTATTTAAAGCACAAATAAAAGAAAAATCCGTATGTGAACATATCATGTCCGCATACGGATTTTTAAGCTGGAAAAGGGACTTGAACCCTCGACCTACTGATTACGAATCAGTTGCGCTACCAACTGCGCCATTCCAGCTTATTGCAACAAAAATTATTATAACGTTTGACTATCTGTTTGGCAAGAGTTATTTTATGAATTCTCTTTCACGTGTACATCCAACTGTGGGTATGGAATTATGATTCCGGCTCCATCCAGTGCATATTTTATATTTTCCGTCAAGCGCCACTTCACTTCCCAATATGCTTCATTCTGTGCATAACATCTCACATACAATATAACGGCACTCTCTGCAAGGGAATCAACAAAAACAATATGATCCTGTTCTTTGATTACACCATCTTCTTTCATCAACACATCATTCAATATGCATTTTGCACGTTTTAGATCTTCGTTGTATGCAATGGAAACAGGTATATCAATTCTTCTGCTGTGACATTCCGTAAAATTGGTAATACATCCGTTTGCCAACGTGCCGTTCGGGAGAACAATCGTCTTGTTATCCGGCGTGAGAAGCTGTGTATAAAACACATCTATAGAACAAACTGTTCCTTCATTTCCCATACTGTCTTTTATATAATCTCCCATTGAAAATGGTTTTAGTACCAGCAACAACACGCCACCCACCAGATTACTGAGACTTCCCTGGACAGCAAGCCCGATTGCTACACTTGCAGAACCAAGCAGCGCCAAAATACTGGCAGCATCTACTCCAAGCCATGAAGCTATTAAAATAACTAACAGAAAATATGCGCTGTATTTCACAAAAGAATCAATAAACTTCACTGCGCCTTCATCAATTTTACTTTTTTGTAGTGTCTTTTTTAATATCTTACGTATTAGTTTAATTAATTGCACTCCCATTAAGAAAACAAGAATTGCAAGTATAATCCGAACACCTAAACTAAACATTTTTTCAGGAAGTTGATTTATAAAGTTTTCCATCATTGATATAATCCCTTTATTTTTACTTGTTACTTAATTTTGCTTTTTTTGCGTTTTCCATTTTTTTCGTTGCATTCATCTCAGCATCCTTTGCATTTTCTACAGCAATTTCTGCCAATCTTACTGCTTCCTGTGCTCTTTTCTGTGCTTGCTTTGCTTCTTCTTTTGCACGTTTTGCTACTTCTTTCGCTTCCTCTGCCGCCTTCATGGCTTCTAATTCCGCTTTCTTTTGTGCAATCACTTTCTTTTCTTCTTCCGTATATGGTAAATACGAATATATAGCAAGAGACAAAGGCGCTGTCTTTATTTTAATATGATAAGGCCTGCCATCTGTTTCCGTTTCCTCTGAATACCGGATGTCCATATCCGGTTCTCCATTTCCACCGTACAATTTATCATTTGTATCTAAAATCACCTTATATTTGCCTTCATATGGTACACCAACAGAAAACGTCTGTTCCACACCAGCAAAATTAGCCACAACAAGAAGTGTATCTTCCTCTCTTTCTGCCTTTCTGATAAATGAAAGCATGCACTGTTCGTTAGAAATGCAGTTAATCCATTCAAATCCTTCCGGTAAAGTATCTTTTATATAAAGTGCCGGTTTTTCTTTATACAAAGCATTTAAATCCTTCATCAAATTTTGTATGCCTTTATGTTCCGGATACTGTAGGAGGCTAAACTGGGTCTGTCTTGATTCATCAAATTCTTTAAATTCTGCAATATCCTGTCCCATGAAAATAAGTTTCTTTCCCGGATGAGTCATCATATATCCCAATGATAATCTTAAATTCGCAAATTTATCACCTATGACGCCCGGCATCTTTCCAATCATGGCAGACTTTCCGTGTACCACTTCATCATGAGAAAAAACATTAACAAAATTTTCACTATATTGATAAATCATACTGAAAGTAAGTTCATTATGATGATGTGCCCGAAAATACGGATCATAAGCGATGTAAGAAAGATAATCATTCATAAAGCCCATATTCCATTTAAAATCAAAGCCAAGTCCGCCGTCATCCAGAGTTCCCGTTACTTTTGGCCAAGCCGTAGATTCCTCTGCTATCATATATACATCGGGATTCCTTTTTTTCATAATAGAATTCAGATGTTTCAAAAATTCTACCGCTTCCAGATTTTCATTGCCGCCATAAATATTGGCAATCCATTCTCCGTCCTGTTTTCCGTAATCTAAATAGAGCATAGATGCTACTGCATCAATACGGATACCGTCAATATGATATTCTTCAACCCAATATAACGCATTTGCTATTAAATAATTGGATACCTGCGGTCTTCCGTAATTATAAATCAATGTACCCCAATGGGGATGGGCACCTTTCCTCGGATCTAAATGTTCATAAAGGCATGTGCCGTCAAATCTTGCAAGTCCATGTTCATCCCTTGGAAAATGAGCCGGAACCCAATCCAAAATCACACCGATTCCTGCTTGATGAAGCAGATCCACCAGATACATAAAATCTTCCGCTGTTCCGTATCTTGCTGTCGGCGCATAATATCCAATCACCTGATATCCCCAGGATGCATCCAAAGGATGCTCCATAACCGGCATAATTTCCACATGAGTATATCCCATTTCTTTTACATAATCCACCAGTTTGGGCGCAATTTCCCTATAAGAAGCATACTCACCGGTATCGTTATTTCTTAAAAAAGAGCCTAAATATACCTCATATATGCTGACCGGTGAATTTTCACCCTGTCTTTTGCTTCTTTCACGCATCCATGCATTATCTTTCCATTTATAAGAAATATTTCTGACGATAGATGCCGTATCGGGACGTAATTGTTGCCCAAAAGCATATGGGTCCGCTTTCAGACAAATATGATCACCCTTGGATTTGATTTCATATTTATAACACTCCCCATCTGATACATCAGGGATAAAAATTTCAAATATTCCGCACTTTTCATTTTTGCGCATCTGATGCATTCTTCCATCCCAGTGATTAAAATCCCCTACTACACTGACACGAATCGCATTCGGTGCCCATACTGCAAAAAAAGTACCGGGTGTTCCCTCTATTGTCATAGGATGTGCACCCAATTTCTCGTATGCAGTATAATGAATACCTGCGTTTAACTTGTCAATATCTTTATCGTCAAGACCAATGAAGTAACGATATGCATCTTTGCGATATACCGGCTCACTATCCGGATAAAATATTTCATATTCATAATGATCCGGTATTTTGCCACCTAAAAGACAAGCAAAAAAGCCGGCTTCATCCACCGGTTCCATTTTTTTCCTTTTATGATCTATCACAATATTCACTTTTTCCGCTCCGGGGAAAAAAACTTGAAACAATACACTTTTTCCGACAATATGAGGACCTAATATTTCATGTGGATTACTTTCTTCCGAGTAAATAATCCCTTCAATTCTGGGCCAATTCATTAATTTGTATAATTTATTATCCATGAAATCCCTCTCTTTTTTTATAAATTTGTTAAAATTATTTTATCAAAGAACTCTATACAGTACAAGCGTGAAGTGGTAGAATAATTCATTATAAGAAAAGGATGTGTTATATTATGTATGAAGCATTAAACCCCAAAGATTTTGAAGATTTACAAGACGATGATAAAGAATTATTAAGTCGCATCACCTCTTACTCTGCTAAAGTTTTAGGTGATATTGACCCACAAAAAGTGCGTATCTCCGAACAGCTCGAAAAATTAAAACCTGTTATGGAAGAACTTGCCACGGAACGCGGAAGCAGTGTTGAAGATATCTTTATTAAATACATGGACCTTGCCAGTTTAGTATCCGCAAAGAAAAACGAAAAATTCAAATCCGATATGGTTGATTTGGGTATTTTATAAAACTATCAAAAAAAGACCGCCTAAAGCGGTCTTTTTTGGTTTCATTCTATTTTACTACTCTTACTCTGAATACACCATCAATTGCTTCAAGTTTTTCTATCATCGCTTTCTGCGCAGGCTGTTCTAAATCCATCATTGTATAAGCATATTCACCTCTGGATTTATTCATCAAATCAGTAATATTAATTCCTTCATCACCAAAACATGCTGTGAATTTTGTAATCATGTTCGCAATGTTCTTATGGAAAATTGCTACGCGGCCGGCCTGGTTACAAACTCCCATATCACAGTTCGGGAAGTTTACGGAATTAATGATATTTCCGTTTTCTAAATAATTCTTCAATTCCTTCACTGCCATTACTGCACAGTTATCTTCTGATTCTTCTGTGGAAGCTCCAAGATGAGGAATTACAATACATCCTTCTTTGCCGGCAGTTGTTGTATTCGGGAAATCTGTAACATACTTACGGATTTTACCGGAAGCAATACCATCTAAGATATCTTCTTCATTACAAAGCACATCACGGGCAAAGTTTAAGATAATAACACCATCCTTCATCAGGGAGATTGCATCGCTGTTGATGGTTCCCTTTGTCTGGGGAAGTGCCGGAACATGAATCGTAATAAAATCACACTGCTCATAAATTTCTTCTACATGAAGTACATGTTTAACGGCACGGCTTAAACTCCATGCTGCATCAACAGAAACATAAGGGTCATAACCATATACTTCCATTCCTAAATTAACAGCAGCATTTGCCACCTTACCACCGATAGCTCCAAGTCCAATGATACCTAACTTTTTACCCTCAATTTCGGTACCGGCAAATTTCTTCTTTTCTTTTTCAGCTGCTTTTGCAATATTTTCATCATCCTTCGCAGATTTTACCCATTCAACGCCGCCGATTACGTCACGGGATGCAAGTAGCATACCTGCAATCACAAGTTCTTTCACGCTGTTAGCATTTGCACCGGGCGTATTGAAAACAACAATACCTTTTTCGGCACATTTATCCAGTGGAATATTGTTTACACCGGCACCTGCTCTTGCAACTGCCAGCAAATTATCACTTAATTCCATTTCATGCATGGAAGCACTACGTACTAAGATACCTTCTGCTTCGTTTACATCATCTGTTCTTGTATAATTTTCATTGAATCTCTTAAGACCGATATGTGCAATCGGGTTTAAACAATGATATTTAAACATATTATGCGTTCTCCTCTTCAAATTTCTTCATAAATTCAACTAACTTTTCTACACCTTCGATAGGCATTGCATTGTAAATACTTGCACGCATACCGCCTACACTTCTGTGTCCCTTTAAGTTTTCAAATCCTGCCGCCTTTGCTTCTTTTACAAACTTAGCATCTAATTCTTCATTGCCTGTTACAAAAGGAACATTCATAAGAGAACGGTCTTCTTTTCTTACTGTGCCTTTGAAAAGTTTGCTTTCATCCAAGAAATCATAAAGCACTTTTGCTTTCTTTTCATTATATTCCTTCATTGCAGCAAGGCCGCCTTGTTTTTTGATCCATTTAAATACTTTTCCGCAAATATAGATTCCATATGCAGGAGGCGTATTATAAAGAGATTCATTATCCGCATGAATCTTGTATTTTAACATGGTAGGAGTTCCGGGCAAAGTATCTTCCGTAATTAAATCTTCTCTGATAATTGCAATTACCACACCTGCAGGACCGATATTCTTCTGAACACCGCCGTAAATTAAACCATATTTGGAAACATCCATAGGTTCAGATAAGAAACAGGATGATACATCGGATACTAAAATATGTCCTTTTGTATTCGGAAGTTCTTTAAATTTTGTTCCATAAATTGTGTTATTTTCACATATGTATACATAATCAGCATCTTCCGGAATATCTAAATCAGAGCAATCGGGAATATAAGAAAATGTCTGATCTGCTGAAGAAGCAACTTCTACTGCTTCACCATAAATCTTAGCTTCCTGATAAGCTTTCTTAGCCCACTGACCTGTTACAATATAAGCTGCTTTTTTGTTTTTCATAAGATTCATGGGAACCATCGCAAACTGCTGGCTTGCCCCACCTTGTAAAAACAGTACTTTATAATTGTCAGGAATATTAAGAAGATCTCTTAAATCAGCTTCTGCTTCTTTAATAATGGTATCATAAGCCTTAGAACGATGGCTCATTTCCATTACTGACATTCCTGTTCCTCTATAATCTAACATTTCATCTGCAGCTTCTTTTAATACTTCTTCAGGTAAAACTGCGGGACCTGCTGAAAAATTGTAAATTCTGGACACTTTTTTCTCCTCCCATTGTGGAAATTTAACATAAACTTTTTATATTGTATACCGATTTAACGCTTTAGTCAACTGCTTTGTTAAATCACTTTTTGCTATTTTCTATTTTCCAAATCCTGTGCATCAAACACTTCGCTGATGGGTGCTCCTGCAGGTACCATAGGAAATACCTTATCATCTTCCTGAATCACACATTCAATCAATACAGGTTTCTTTAAAGCAATTGCCTTTTCAATCGCGTCTGCAACTTCGTCCTTCTTAGTTACTTTAATTGCTTCACAACCAAGACCTTTTGCAACCATACAGAAGTCTACAGAATCATTCAGCACAGTTTGTGAATATCTTTTTTCATAGAAAAGTGTCTGCCATTGTCTTACCATTCCCAGAACATGATTATTGATAACCACCTGTATAATCGGTATCTGATATCTGCTTGCTGTGGCAAGTTCGTTCATATTCATACGGAAGCAACCGTCACCTGCAATATTAATACAAATCTTATCCGGTCTGCCCATCTTGGCACCGATACATGCACCAAGTCCGTATCCCATAGTTCCGAGACCACCGGAGGATAAGAAGGTTCTGGGCTCTGAATATTTATAGTACTGTGCAGCCCACATCTGATGCTGACCTACGTCTGTTGTAATCACAGCTTTTCCTTCTGTCACTCTGTCAATTTCCTCAATCACATAAGGACAAGTCAAAGTATTCTTGTCATAATTCAACGGATACTTTTCTTTCAGTGCTTTAATTTCTTCCATCCACTCAGGATGTTCCTGCTTGGGAAGTTCTTTATTAATTTTCTGAAGAATTTCTTTTAAATCACCTACAACAAATGCATCGGTTCTGATATTTTTATTGATTTCAGCCGCATCAATATCAATATGTAAAATCTTTGCTCCCTTTGCAAATTTAGACGCATTTCCGATTACACGGTCAGAAAAACGTGCCCCAAGAGCAATCAGCAAATCGCAGTTGCTGACACCAAGGTTGGATGTCTTAGTGCCATGCATACCTATCATTCCGGTATAAGCATCGCTATGTCCATCCATAACCCCTTTGCCCATGAGCGTATCACAAACAGGTGAATCTAATAGTTCTGCCAGCTCTCTTACTTCCTGCGCCGCTCCGGAAACAACGGCACCGCCCCCTACGTAAATGTAAGGTTTTTTTGCTTTTTTCATCAGCGAAACAGCTTTTTCAATATCATCCTGTGTATATTTACAAGGAACATCAATTGTTTCCACTTTTGCATTTTCAAATTCACATTTATTAGCTGTTACATCTTTTGTAATATCTACAAGAACAGGACCGGGTCTTCCACTTCTTGCAATTGCAAATGCTTTACGAAGTGTATCTGCAAGAATGGTAACATCCTTAACAATATAACCATGTTTGGTAATAGGCATTGTTACGCCGGCAATATCTACTTCCTGGAAAGAGTCTTTTCCAAGGGAAGGTAAATTCACGTTACATGTAATGGCAACCATAGGCACAGAATCCATATAAGCCGTTGCAATACCGGTAACAAGGTTTGTTGCACCGGGTCCACTGGTTGCAAGACAAACGCCCACTTTTCCTGTTGCACGGGCATATCCGTCCGCCGCATGAGCCGCCCCCTGTTCATGGGAAGTTAAAATATGGTTAATTTCATCGCTGTGTTTATATAACGCATCATATACATTTAAGATTGTTCCGCCGGGATATCCGAATACGGTATCAACTCCCTGCTCTTTTAAGCATTCTACTACAATTTCCGCACCTGTAAGCTGCATCTGTAATTCCTCCCTTATTTGTTCTTTCCGGGGATTTCTAATATTGCCCCTCTGTTACCGCTGGTAACCATCTCTCTGTATCTTGAAAGATAACCGGACGTCACCTTCGGTTCTCTCGGTTGCCATTTTGCTTTTCTTGCTGCCATTTCTTCATCGGAAACTTTCACGTCAAGTTTCATTTCCGGAATATTGATACTGATGATATCGCCTTCCTCCACCAGTGCAATGGGGCCACCCACCGCTGCTTCCGGTGAAACGTGTCCGATAGATGCACCTCTGGATGCACCGGAGAAACGACCGTCTGTAATCAATGCTACACTGGCACCAAGTCCCATTCCTGCAATGGCAGACGTAGGATTAAGCATCTCACGCATACCGGGACCACCTTTAGGACCTTCATAACGAATCACCACCACATCACCCGCAACGATTCTTCCATTTTTAATTGCTTCGATTGCATCTTCTTCACAGTCAAATACTCTTGCTGGCCCTTCATGAACCATCATTTCTTCTACAACTGCGGAACGTTTTACAACACTGCCGTCAGGAGCAAGGTTTCCCTTTAAAACTGCAAGACCACCCGTTTTGGAATAAGGATTATCAAGGGGTCTGATTACTTCGGGATCTTTATTTTCTGCATTTGCAATACACTCTCCGATTGTCTTACCATTTACCGTCATACATTCGGTATTAAGGAGTCCTAAATCAGCAAGCTGCTTCATAACCGCATAAACACCGCCGGCCTCATTTAAATCTTCCATATAGGTAGGACCTGCCGGTGCAAGATGACATAAGTTAGGAGTCTTTTCACTGATTTCATTTGCAAAAGCAATATCAAAATCAAATCCGACTTCGTGTGCAATAGCAGGAAGATGTAACATGGAGTTTGTCGAACATCCAAGTGCCATATCTACTGTAAGTGCATTTAAAATCGCTTCCTTTGTCATAATATCTCTGGGACAGATATTTTGGCGATACATTTCCATAACTGCCATACCTGCATGCTTTGCAAGTCTGATTCTGTCAGAGTAAACAGCCGGTATCGTTCCGTTTCCGCCAAGTCCCATGCCAAGTGCTTCTGTCAGACAATTCATAGAGTTTGCTGTATACATGCCGGAACAGGAACCACATGTAGGACATACTTTTTCTTCAAATTCACGCACTTCTTCTTCTGTCATAGTACCTGCTGCATGAGCACCCACAGCTTCAAACATGGAAGATAAACTTCTCTTCTGACCTTTTACACGACCTGCAAGCATTGGTCCACCGGATACGAAAACGGTAGGAACATTAATTCTTGCTGCAGCCATCAAAAGCCCGGGAACATTCTTGTCACAGTTAGGCACCATGACAAGCGCATCAAACTGATGTGCCAAAGCCATACATTCTGTGGAATCTGCAATCAAATCCCTTGTAACAAGAGAGTATTTCATACCAATATGTCCCATGGCAATGCCGTCACACACCGCAATAGCAGGAAATACAACAGGAACACCGCCTGCTTCTGCCACCCCCTGTTTAACAGCATTTACTATTTTATCAAGATTCATATGTCCGGGAACAATTTCATTGTAAGAGCTGACAATACCTACCATAGGTTTCTTCATCTCTTCCTCTGTAAATCCCAGTGCATTAAATAAACTTCTATGCGGTGCCTGCTGTATGCCGGCTTTTACATTATCACTTTTCATCCTTACTTCTCCTTGTTCTTTCTATAATTATACGATTTCTGCTGCTAATAAATCACCCATTCCCTTACATCCTACACGGGTGCAACCATCCGACATAATATCTCCTGTACGATAGCCTTTCTTAAGGACAGCCTTAACCGCTGCCTCCACTGCATCTGCTTCCTTATCTAAATCAAATGAATAACGAAGCATCATAGCTGCAGACAATACTGTTGCGATAGGATTGGCAATATCTTTACCTGCAATATCGGGTGCCGAGCCATGACTGGGCTCATATAGACCAAATTTACTGTCATTTAAGGACGCACTTGCAAGCATACCAATGGAACCGGTTACCATACTCGCCTCATCTGACAAAATATCACCAAACATATTCTCTGTTAAAATAACATCAAATTGTGCCGGATCTTTTACAAGTTGCATTGCACAGTTATCAACTAACATATGCTCCAAAGTAACTTCCGGATAATCATGTGCCACTTCCTCTACCACCTTTCTCCAAAGCCTGGAGGAATCAAGCACATTTGCTTTATCAACGCTTGTCACCTTCTTGCGTCGTTTCATTGCAATATCAAAACCTTTAATCGCAATTCTTCTGATTTCATTTTCGTCGTATGTAAGTGTATCTACGGCTTTCCTCACACCGTTCTCTTCTACGGTATGCCGCTCTCCGAAATATAAACCTCCGGTAAGCTCTCTCATTATAAGCATGTCAAAACCGGCTTCACTGATGTCTTTTCTTAAAGGACAAGCATCCGCTAACTCTTCATATAAAATAGCAGGACGTAAATTAGCAAATAAATTAAGTGCCTTACGGATTTTAAGAAGTCCTGCTTCCGGCCGCTTTTCCGGTGGGAGTTTATACCATGGTGATGTTGTGGTATCACCACCGATAGACCCCATCAGAACAGCATCTGCACTTTTTGCATCTGCAATTGCTTCATCGGTAAGCGGAATTCCATGAACGTCAATAGACGCACCGCCCATTAATATATCTTTATATACCATTTCATGACCGTATACAGATGCAACTTTATCAAGAACTTTCTTTGCTTCCGTTACGATTTCAGGTCCGATCCCGTCTCCCGGAATACAGGTAATATTCAGTTTCATTTCTATATCCTCCTTATAGTAATAAAATAAGGCGCCATTAGCGCCTTATTTCCAACTCTTACTACTATTCTGCATTTGCCTTTTCTACCTGTGCAATTGCAGTCTTCTGCATGGGAATACGGCAATTTTTGTTATTACCAAATTCTACAATTACTGTGTCGTCTGTAATATCAATAACAATTCCGTAAAAACCACTGCTTGTCAAAATACAATCGCCGGTTTCCAGAGCGGATAACATGGCTGCCATTTTCTTCTGTTCTTTTTTCTGCGGTCTAATCATAAAGAAATAAAGAAACGCAAAAATAAGTACAATATAAAGTACCATAATGATTCCGCCGCCGGCTGCTGCTCCGGCCTGTGCTGCATCTGCTGTTAATAAGATTCCCATTCTGGTTCCTCCTAAATCAATATATATGCTTTCTCATTTTGTCTAAAAAATATAATACACAATCTTGCTCGTAAAAACAAGCCTTTTCTTATTTTTGTGACATTCCCTCTAACTTTCTTTTTTTGTATACTGCAAACTCTCCTTTATCGAGGGCATCCCTGATTTCCTCCATCATAGTATTATAGAAATACAGGTTGTGCAAAACACATAAACGCATTCCAAGCATTTCCTTTGCTTTTAATAAATGTCTGATGTAAGCACGTGAATAGCGTCTGCAGGCCGGACACTGGCATCCCGGTTCAACCGGCCGCTCATCCGACTCATATTTTGCATTAAACAAATTAATCTTTCCAAAGTTGGTATATAAATGTCCATGACGCCCATTTCTGGTAGGATACACACAATCAAAGAAATCTACACCACGTTCTACCGCTTCCAATATATTGGCAGGTGTTCCAACTCCCATCAAGTAAGTAGGCTTGTCCTTTGGCAAATAAGGAACTGTTTCTTCTAATATATGATACATTTCCTCATGAGATTCACCTACCGCAAGTCCTCCCAGTGCATATCCGTCCAATTCAACTTCTGAAATGCGCTTGGCATGCTCAATTCGAATATCAGGGAAAATTGCTCCCTGATTGATTCCAAATAACATTTGATTTTTGTTAATGGTATCCTCAAGGCTGTTTAATCGTGCCATCTCATCCCTGCAACGAAGCAACCATCTTGTAGTACGGTCCACAGAGGCTTGCACATAATTGCGGTCCGCCTTACTGGACGGGCATTCATCGAATGCCATTGCTATTGTAGATGCAAGATTAGATTGAATCTGCATACTTTCTTCCGGTCCCATAAAAATCTTTCTTCCGTCAATATGAGAATTAAAATAAACACCTTCTTCTTTGATTTTCCGAAGAGATGCCAACGAAAAAACCTGAAATCCTCCGGAATCTGTAAGAATCGGTTTGTTCCATGACATAAATTTATGGAGACCGCCGAATTCCTTAATCAGTTTATCGCCCGGTCTCACATGTAAATGATAGGTATTGGAAAGTTCTACCTGCGTTTTTATTTGTTCTAAATCTTCAGTAGATACCGCACCTTTAATGGCGGCAACAGTACCTACATTCATAAAAACAGGGGTTTGTATTACCCCGTGTACGGTAGTAAACTCCCCTCTTTTTGCTCTGCCTTCCTGTTTGAGTAGCCGATACATAATATCTCCTTACAGCCATCGTTTATTTTATAAATACTTATTCCAAAATTCTTCCAGCGTAATACCTTCTTTTGTAATAAGCTGTGCCGCTTCCTTTCCTACATAACGGAAGTGCCATGGTTCATATTCAATCCCTGTAATATATTCCTTGCCTTTGGGATAGCGCAAAATAAAACCATGCTCACAGCTGTGTTCTGCAAGCCACTTTCCTGCATCTGTATCTGCAAACCCTTCATCAAGTGTTACATAATCATCGGAAATAATATCAATGGCAAGTCCGATTTGATGTTCACTTGCTCCGGGAACTGTAACTGCCTGCGAAGAAATTGTGTATGCTTCCATATATGACATACCTTTTGCCATATATGCTTCTACTTTACGATTAAATAACACTTTCTGTCTGTTCAAATCACGATAAGGAGAACATATAGCAAGTGTTACCCCATCGTTCTTAGCTGCCTGCATCATTCCAAGCAGTTCCTCAATGATACGTTCATCGCATTGCATAATTCCTTTAATGGTTTTTATATTTCCAAGTTCAAAGGAATAATCATCCGGAACAGGATGTTGTTTATTAATCAAAACAAGTTTCCAGTCATTAGCAGAAAAATTCGTCATATCATCCTGATAGGCAGGCACATCTTGAACTGTATTATCTGTATCTATAATATCGCTGTTTTCTTCCAAGATATCTGTCAAAAAATATTTTTCTGCTTTGTCCATCTCGTGAAGTTCTGCATCATCGTACCCTTCCAAGACATCTTCATCGTCTAATACAGGGAGATTATCAAATGTTGTCGCTTCATAGGACATCAGTGTAATATCCGACTCTTCGGTGGCCGGCACATTATTTGTTATTTCTTCTTCGGAAACAAATCCCATCTCTTCTTGAAACACAGGATACGCAAAACTGTTTCCAAGCATAAAACACAACAAAATAAATATGGTACATGCAAAACGCTTGGTTCCTTTTCTGAAGTAGTCACCGATATTGCACAGCAAAACACAGATTGCCAGTCCGATAATTGCCGGAAGTTTAAGCAATCTGCTTCTCTTTCCCATATATATGAAAAAGGATGTTGATCTGTCTCTAAATGACCGTTTCATTGGTACCCCGCTTCTTTTTCTTTTGCACTGTTTTTATCATACCACAAATGTAATATTTATGCACTATTTTTATTATTTTTCTTTCATTTACTTCTATAATTTATTGCCTACTATTTTATTTTCCGTTATAATCATATAATAAAAAAAATATTATTTGTTCTATGGAAAGGATTAAATATTTTTATGGCCGGTTCTACATATGGTACTTTATTTAAAATAACAACTTGGGGTGAATCTCACGGCAAGGCTCTGGGCGTTGTCATCGACGGATGTCCTGCTGGCTTATCATTATCGGAAGAAGACATCCAGGTATATCTTGACAGAAGAAAACCCGGACAAAGTCATATCACTACACCGAGAAAGGAAGCTGATCAGGTAGAAATACTTTCCGGTGTCTTTGATGGAAAAACAACCGGAACCCCTATATCCCTATTAGTTCCCAATACATCCCAAAAATCCTCTGATTATAGTGAAATTGCCTCTTATTACCGTCCCGGACATGCAGATTATACCTTTGATCAAAAATACGGTTTCCGGGATTATCGCGGCGGCGGACGTTCCTCCGGAAGAGAAACAATCGGCCGTGTAGCTGCAGGAGCCGTAGCAGCCAAACTTTTAAAGGAAATGGGAATTACTGTCACAGCATATACACATTCTATCGGCCCTATTGTTGCCAATCTTTCTGCTTTCGACAAAGATGCCATTTCCTCTACCGCAACGTGCATGCCCGACCGCTTCGCAGATGAAAAAGCAACAGCTTACTTGCAGGAATGCATGGAAAACAAAGATTCTTCCGGCGGTGTCGTAGAATGTATTGTAAATGGTATGCCTGTGGGAATCGGAGACCCTGTTTTTGAAAAACTGGATGCCAATCTTTCAAAAGCAATAATGTCCATCGGTGCTGTCAAAGCAGTTGAAATCGGTGACGGTATTCTGGTATCTGCCGCAAAAGGTTCAGAAAACAATGATTCTTTTGTTATCAATGAAAATAAAATAGAGAAAAAAACAAATCATGCAGGTGGTATTTTAGGCGGTATGAGTGATGGTTCAGACATTGTTATCCGTGCTCACTTCAAACCCACTCCTTCTATATTCAGCAAACAGCAAACCGTAAACAAACACGGTGAAAATATAGAAGTGGAAATCAAAGGCCGGCACGATCCCATCATTGTTCCAAGAGCTGTTGTAGTTGTTGAAGCCATGACTGCATTAACTGTTTTGGATGCGTGTATGATGAATATGAGTTCACGTGTCGATTATTTAACAAAATTTTACAAACATTAATGCTAAAAAAAGATGTCTCTACGAAGTTACTTCGCAGGACATCTTTATCATTTTATGATAGTTTATGGAAAATAACACAGTTTGGTCTATCCACCTTCATCTCTTTTCCATTCATAACCAAGGTTCCTTTTTCCACATCCACACTAAAGAATGTCATAGAATTGGATTCGTGATTCAAGGACACCAAATGTTTATTATCAGGGAATAAGGTTGCATCTTTCGGATAATCACCACTGACAGGTAAACAGAATACTTTTGTAAGTAATCCGGTGGTTTTATCAATGGTATAAACAATCACGCTGTTATCCCCTGCGTTAGAACTGCACAAATAATTAAAATCTTCAGAAAAATTAAGTGCACTGGCTGCAGAGCCGCCCGCATGATACTCATTTAAAGTAGAAACTGTCTGAATTTTTTCAAATACCGGATTTTCATGTTCATCCAAAGAATAAGTATATACATCAATATAATTTTTGAGTTCATGCACAATATATAAATACTTACCGTCTTTCGAAAACTTTAAGTGTCTTGGTGCAGACTCCTGTTCACTTCTGATAACATCTATCTGACGCAGTTTTCCTGTGCTATGGTTTAGTTCATATACAAGTACATGATCCATACCAAGGTCAGCTGCACACAAAAAGCGGTTATCCCTTGTCATCTTCACACAATTAATATGCGGTCTAAAATTCCGTTCGGCAACACTGCCCAACCCTTTATGGAAAATTTCGTCCGTAATCTCTCCGATAGAACCATCTTCATTTACCTTGAGCGCCGTCAATTTTGCATCATGATATCCTGCAACAAAAAGAAATTTATCGGCATAATCCGTAGATAAATAACAACCTCTCATTCCGTTTATGGATGCGTGATTAAGAACCTCCAGGCTGCCATCCGGCAAAATCTTATATGACTCTACGCCAAAGTCAGTAATGGAATATAAATATTTCTTATTATGCGATACTGTTACATACGAAGAATTTGTAATTTCCACCTGATCTTTTTCCGTAAATCTCCCATTTTCAACATCCACATCATAAATTCGAATGCCATAACTGCTCTTGTTTCCTGAAGTATAAGTGGATACATAGGCTACATACTTTTCTTTATTCATAAGTCTTCCTTCCAAGTTCTATTTTCACCGTAAATAGTACACTTTATTCATCCCATACAGTATAGCATATTATATATTTTATTTACAGTGAAAAATATTTTATTTTCATATCATAAAACTAATTGACATTCTTCTTCTATAATGTATAATGATTATCAGCGTGTGTTTAGTGTTAGTAAACTTTTAGTTTATTATACCTTCGTTTTGAAGGTGCACATATAAAGAAGGGAATATAAATGAAAATAGGAAACAAAATCAAAGAATTACGTATACAAAAGGCACTTACACAAGAAGAACTTGCTGACAGATGTGAACTGTCAAAGGGTTTTATCTCTCAGTTAGAACGTGACTTAACATCTCCATCCATCGCTACACTGATTGATATTCTTCAATGCCTGGGAACAGATTTAAAAGATTTTTTTAATGACTCCCCGGATGAACAAATTTCCTTTAAGGAAAGTGATTACTTTGAAAAAATTGATGAAGAACTGAAAAATAAAATCGAATGGATTATTCCAAACGCCCAAAAAAATATGATGGAGCCCATTCGAATCACATTAGCTCCCGGTGGCTCCACTTATCCGGACAACCCACATGAAGGCGAAGAATTCGGATACATATTATCAGGCAGTATTCAATTAATATTAGGCAAACGGACGATTAAAGTAAAAAAGGGGGAATCCTTTTACTTTACGCCTAATACTACTCATTATATCAAAGCCAACCCCAAAACCGGTGCTATACTTATTTGGGTAAGTACTCCCCCCAGTTTTTAATTACTTTTTGATAACCCATCAAAATACAGGAGGTTTTCCATGAACAAGAAATTAATTGATTTACAAAACATCAGCAAATCTTTTGACGGTCAAATGGTTTTAGACGAATTAAATCTTTATATCCGGGAAAACGAATTCCTGACACTTCTCGGTCCCAGCGGTTGCGGAAAAACTACTACTCTCCGTATTTTGGGTGGATTTGAAACACCTGATACAGGCAGAGTGATTTTCGATGATATTGATATCACCAAGCTGCCTCCCAACAAAAGACAGTTAAATACCGTATTCCAAAAATATGCACTTTTTACGCATATGACTATTGCCGAAAATATTGCATTTGGTTTGAAAATAAAAAATAAAAGCAAGTCCTATATTGATGACAAAATTAAATACGCGTTAAAATTAGTTAACTTAGATGGTTTTGAAAACAGAAGACCGGACTCTTTAAGCGGCGGTCAACAGCAACGTATTGCTATCGCAAGAGCTATTGTAAATGAACCCAAGGTCCTTCTTCTTGATGAACCGTTAGGCGCTCTTGATTTAAAACTTCGTCAGGATATGCAATATGAACTGATTCGTTTAAAAAATGAACTGGGCATTACTTTTATTTATGTTACACACGATCAGGAAGAAGCGCTTACCATGTCCGATACCATTGTAGTTATGAATCAGGGTTATATTCAGCAAATCGGTACCCCTGAACGCATCTACAATGAACCGGAAAATGCTTTTGTCGCGGACTTTATCGGTGACAGTAATATTATAAATGCTACCATGATAGAGGACAAACTGGTGGAAATATTAGGAATGAAATTCCCTTGTGTAGACACCGGCTTTGGTTGCAATAAACCGGTTGACGTAGTAATCCGTCCGGAGGATGTTGTTCTCTCTTCTCCCGCTAACGGAAGAATTAAAGGGGTTGTAACCCATCTTATCTTTAAAGGCGTACATTATGAAATGGAAGTTACCGCAAACGGTTATGAATGGCTTGTACATTCTACCGGTATGTTCCCTGTAGGTACCGAAGTCGGTATCGATGTGGATCCTTTTAATATTCAAATAATGAACAAACCTGCTTCTGAGGATGAGGAGGCCGTAAAAATCGATGAATAAGAAAAAACTGCTTGGCACTCCTTATTTCATTTGGTCGGTCATGTTTATACTTGTTCCTCTCGGAATGGTATTTTACTATGGTTTGACTGACAAAAGCGGTGCTTTTACATTTGAAAACATATCGGCAATTACATCACCGGAGCATTCCAAAGCACTTTTTCTTGCTTTATTGCTTTCGCTGATTGCAACCATTATCTGCCTATTGCTGGCATATCCTCTCGCCATGATATTATGTAGTTTGAATATTAACCAGCACAGTTTTATTGTACTTATTTTTATTCTTCCCATGTGGATGAACTTTTTACTTCGTACTCTTGCATGGCAGACACTGCTTGAAAAAACCGGTGTCATTAATAATGTTCTTACTTTCTTACATTTGCCGACATGGAACATTATTAATACCCCTTATGCCATTGTGCTTGGTATGGTTTATAATTTTTTACCTTTTATGGTTTTGCCGATTTATAATTCACTTTCAAAAATTGACGGCAATGTAATTAATGCGGCCAAGGATTTAGGTGCAAACGGAATTCAGGTTTTTACAAAAATTACACTTCCCTTAACTGTTCCCGGTATTATCAGCGGTATAACCATGGTATTTATTCCTGCTCTTACTACCTTCGTCATCAGCAAATTACTCGGTGGCAGCAAAATTCTCTTAATCGGTAATGTTGTGGAAGAAGAATTTACACAGGCAAGTAACTGGCATTTGGGAAGCGGTCTTTCCATTGTCCTTATGATATTTATTATTATAAACATGGTTATTTCTACCATATTTGATAAAGATGGGGAGGGTTCTGTATTATGATAAAGAATGCAGCTAAAAAAATATATATTTCCCTTATTTTTATCTTCTTGTATGCACCTATCGCAACCTTAATTGTACTTTCATTTAATGCCAGCAGAACCAGAGCAAAATGGGGAGGCTTTACCGTTAAATGGTACGTTGAACTTTTTAAAAACGATGCCATCATGCAGGCTCTTTTTAACACATTACTGATTGCGTTCATCGCTTCTGTTACAGCGACCATTATCGGTACTATTGCCTGCATCTCGATTATGAATTTAAAAAAACGTACAAGAGCTATGGTAATCGGAATTACTAATATTCCTATGTTGAATGCAGATATTGTGACCGGTATTTCCCTGATGCTTTTATTTATTAGTATGGGATTACGGTTCGGAATGGGAACCATACTCCTCTCCCATATTACATTCTGTATCCCCTATGTAATATTAAGTGTCATGCCACGAATGAAACAGTTGAATCCACACACGTATGAAGCGGCACTGGATCTTGGTGCGGGACCGATATACGGCTTTTTTAAAGTAGTATTTCCTGACATTCTTCCGGGTGTCCTTTCCGGATTTTTAATGGCATTTACCATGTCACTGGATGATTTTATTATTACTCACTTTACCAAGGGAGCCGGCGTAGATACTTTATCAACAAAAATTTATACAGAAGTAAAAAAAGGAATCAAACCTGAAATGTATGCATTATCTACATTGATTTTTGTCACTGTTCTGATTTTATTACTTCTGGTCAATAAAAACCCTGATGAAAAATCGGCAAAACACTTAAAATCCGAGAAGCATTAGGCTTCTCTTTATATAAATTATTTATTTTGAAGGGAGTTCTGAATATGAAAAAATTTATGAGTATTTTACTTACACTCACCGCTGTACTGTCACTATCTCTTGCCGGATGCGGCAACAGTGCAAATGAAAAAGGCGAAGTTATTGTTTACAACTGGGGTGAATACATCGACCCTGAAGTTCTTACCATGTTTGAGGAAGAAACCGGTATCAAGGTTGTATACGATGAATATGAAACGAATGAAATTATGTATCCCAAGGTAGAGGCAGGTGCTACAGCTTATGATGTTATCTGTCCTTCCGATTATATGATTCAGAAAATGATTGACAATGATTTACTTGCTGAAATTAATTTTGATAACATTCCCAACGTCAAAAATATCGGACAACAGTATTTTGACAGTTCCAAAGAATTTGATCCGGAAAATAAATATTCTGTTCCTTACTGCTTTGGCACCGTTGGTATTCTTTATAACAAAACAATGGTTGATGAACCGATTGACAGCTGGTCTGTTCTTTGGGATGAAAAATATGCCGATAATATTTTAATGCAGGATTCTGTAAGAGATGCTTTTATGGTTCCTCTTAAATTAAATGGTTACTCCATGAACACCTTGGATGAATCAGAACTGGAAGTCGCAAAAAAAGCGTTAATCGATCAAAAACCTCTTGTACAAGCATATGTTGTCGACCAGGTTAGAGATAAAATGATTGGCAATGAAGCTGCAATCGGTGTTATCTATTCCGGCGAAGCCATTTACACACAGCGTGAAAATCCTGATTTGGAATATGTGATTCCGAAAGAAGGTACCAATGTATGGATTGATTCCTGGGTAATTCCCAAGAATGCTCCCAACAAAGAAAATGCTGAAATCTTTATAAACTTTATGTGTAGAGAAGACATTGCTTTAATGAACTTTGATTATATTACATATTCTACACCTAATGATGCAGCACGGGAATTAATCGAAGATGAAGACATTAAAAATTCTCCTATCGCATTTCCCGATTTAACTCAGTACAGTAATCTTGAAACTTTCCACTATCTCGGAAGTGAGGGCGACGAACTTTATAACAGTTTATGGAAAGAAGTTAAATCCGAATAAATGATAGAAAAAAGCAGTCACACTTAATTTGTGTAACTGCTTTTCTGTTTCTTAAAGAATTTTTATTTTACAGAAAAACCTGCTATACCAAAGGCAGAAGGACCTCCGTGTGTTGTTATTACACCGGCAGCTTGAATCCATTCTAATTTTTCAAATCCACATTCTTTTGCTGTTTGACTTACTATTTCTTTTACTTCATCGGGCAAACCAACCGTACATACAATCCATAATTTTTCATTGCGGTCAAGTTTATATTTTTCCGCGTACTCTTTTATTAGTTGTGAAGCGACCTTTTTCATTTTACCACGGTATTTTTTAGTCGCCACCAATTTACCGTCTAAGATTTCGATACATGGATGAAGTCCGAGTATACTTGCTCCGAGATATGCAACGTTGCTTACGCGTCCGCCGGCACGAAGAAATTCTAAATTAGCCGGCGTAAAACACATATTGGCACGTTCAATCAGTTCATTTACGGTCTGCACTGCATCCTCTATATCCATATCAGGATTTTCACTTAAAATTTCCGCCATTTTACAAACAATATTAGCTTGTCCTATCGAAACCTGTTTTGTATCGATTGCGGTAATATAATCACGGCCTTCAGACGCTATATTTGCACTTTGATAGGAACATGTTGTCACTGCAGAATATGCCAAATATAGAATTTGTGAATCCGGATTTTTTTCATGAACCTCATCAAATTTATTCATAAAATCCTCCGGCGTACTTCCGCTCGTTTTAGGCAGTTTTCCTGTTTCTTTATAAAAATCTACTATTTTTTGCACAGGAAATGTTGCATCATCTAATGTTTCCGTATCAAAGGATACATGCATGGGAACTATTTCAATACCATATTTCTTTGCAAGTTCAGGACTAATGTCCGAACCGGTTTCAGCCATCAGAATTATTTTTTTCATCTTTTTGTTTCTCCATTTGTTTTAGTATTCCATACAATTTTATCTCGTTTTCAATACTATGTCAAAACATTTTTATATTTATATTCAAAAAAATGTTTACTACTCTCTTGCTCCCGGCAGCCTATGCCTGAAAAATCGTTTTGACAGCTGACTTGCATTTAGGGGAAACAAAGGATATACATAACTTTTTCCGGATACTGTCTTATTGGAAAGTATTGATACAACTAAAATAATTAATGCTGCAATATATCCGTATACACCAAAGATTGCTGTTAAAACCAAATTTAAAATCCTCATAAATTTAATTGCATAACCAAGTTCATAATTTGCTTGTGTATAGCTGGCAAGTGCTACAAATGCCATGTATAGCATAACTTCTGAATTGAACCATCCACTGTTTACCGAGAATTCTCCAAGTACAAGTGCCGCCATGATACTAAGCGGTGTACTAAGCATATTAGGTGTATTTACAGCTGCAAGCCGTAGCCCGTCTATCGCTAGCTCCAATAACAAAAACTGCCATATAATGGGTACATTAGAAGGCTCCTTTATAGCAATAAACTCAAATCCCGGCGGTATCCACTGCGGATTTTGCATGAGGAGCAAAAATGTCGGCGTAAGAAAATATGTCATAATCGCAATTAACATTCTGGACAGGCGTAAATAGGTACCTGTAATAGGAGGAAAATAGTAATCGTCCGCCTCCTCAATGATATCAAATATGGAAGTTGGTGTAATCATTGCAGAAGGTGAATTATCAACCAATATCACAACATCCCCTTCAAGTACCTGCGCTGCCGCTGTATCAGGCCTTTCCGTAAATTTAAACTTGGGAAACGGATTATACCACTTCTTTTTATACAAACACTCTGCCAGACTCTCCTGGTTCATGGTAAGGGCATCTACTTGAATATTCTTTATTCGTTGTTTAATTTTTTCTAAGTATTCATGATCAACTCTATTATCCATATAGCAAAGAACAATATCTGTCTGCGAACTATTCCCTGCGTGAAACATTTCCATCCTAAGGTGCGTACTTCTGATTCTTCTTCGTATAAGTGCCGTGTTAAACACAACAGTCTCCACAAATCCATCCTTTGATCCTCTGAGGGCCTTATCTTTCTCCGGTTCTGTTACGCTTCTGGCAGGATATGTCCTTGAATCAATTAACAGACATCTGTCATATCCGTCAATAAAAAGTGCAAACACACCGGACATAATAAAATATACGATTTGTTCCCAGTTATCTTGCAAATCCACTTCCACATAGGGCATACATTTCTTTGACATTTCATGCGCATTTTCGGGTAATTCCTGCTCTGTAAGACTCATAAAATACTGTAGCATCTTCTGCATTAATTCATCTTTGCAAAAGCCATCTATAAAATAAATACATGCATTTCTTCCGCCCACTTTAATAACGCGATATACCAAATCAAAATTTTTATCTACCGCAAGTCTTTGATTTAAATACTGCATATTTTCTTCCAAAGATGCACACATGATATCAGTATATCTTCCGTCAGTTTTGATACCGTTAATATCCATAAAAAAACTCCTTCTGCTCACATAATACTTTCGATACCATTATGTGGCAAAAGAAGTTATTTTATACATCATTATTGTTTGCCGGTACTTCCGAAGCCGCCCCTGTCCGTTCCTTCAAGAACTGTCACTTCATCAAATTGGATCTTTGGCTGGTTTTCCATAATACGGAACTGACAAATTCTGTCATTACATTCAATATGGGTATCTCTTACCGCGTATACAGGCATAAACCACTGGTCATTGTCTCCGCAATAAGAACAATCCACAACTCCCTGATGATTTGTTTGAATAATCCCAAAATTCTTAAATGTGGAACTTCTGGGAACTATATGTGCTTCATACCCTTTAGGAAGCTGCATTGCCACTCCGAGCGGAATTAATTTAAACTCTCCCTGTTTTAAATCAACGCTCTCTGCTGCACGAAGATCAATCCAATCGGATTTGCCGTCTATGTAAGTTAATTTGTCAACTTTGTCAGTAAAATATTTAATTCTGATTGTTTCCATAAAATTTATGCCTTTCTATGCGTAATCTCCGCAATGTAATGCGGGAATCAGCGGATCTGTCTGTGCTAAACTTTTCTGTACATCAATGACTCTCTGATTGCTGCTTCCTTTCCAAAGAAGTTTTACATCCTTTTTATCCACCTGAAATTCACCATCTACAAGGACATCAACGTATTGCATAATCGCATAATGCATAATATTCTCCCATGAATCACCGGTATACATCCAAATGGTCTTAGACGGGTATTTCTCTTTAATCTCTGCCATCAAATTTCTTACTTCCAACCGGTTTGCAGAATGAAGAGGATCGCCGCCGGAAAAAGTAATTCCTGAAATATACGGTTTGTCAAGTTGTTCGAAAATTTCCTGCTTAGCCGCCTCATCAAACGGAAGGCCGCCATTGGGGTCCCATGTAATTGGATTCTGACATTCTTTACAACAGTGTGTACATCCTGCAACCCATAGAACAACACGCAGTCCGTCACCATTTAACATATCGTCTTTAGTTATATTATGGTACCTCATGCCTTACATACTCTTCCTTTCCGCAATTTCTGCCATTTTCGCTTCGTTAAGTCTGGTATCACCATGAACTCTTGAATAAGAAAGATATCCGTTCATACGATCAATCTTCGTAAGGTTTTTACTGCCGCATTTAGGACAAACATCCATTTCCAGTTCCTGGTGTCCACAATCATCACAGTATGCAAGCGAAAGGTTTACCCCCTCATAAAAGCCCATTTCCATAGCTCTTCTGATAAGCACTTTAATGGCATCTGTATTATAATCAATCGGATATTTCACATACTGAATCTTCCCACCGTTGGAAAGTTCCCAAAAACGGTATTCCAAATTCTGTTTTTCAATAGGCGTAATATCTTCGGAAACATGACAATGGAAACTGTTTGATACATATTCTCTGTCAGATACACCTTCTATAATACCGTATTTTGCTCTGAACTGTTTTACTTGAAGACCACATAAGCTTTCAGCGGGAGTCCCGTAAATCGCATAAAGATTTCCGTCTTCTTTTTTGAATTCATCAATCTTTTTATTAATATGTTCCAATACTTCAATTGCAAACTGTCCGTCTTCTACTAATGATTTGCCATTATAGAGCTCCTGAAGTTCATTAAATGCTGTTATTCCGAAACTTGCTGTTGCTGCTTTCAAAATAGGCTTTATCTTATCTGTAAGTTTTAAATTACCGCCAAGGAATCCACCTTCACAATATGCAAGGGGATTCGTGGATGCACGCATTTCACCAAGATATGCATAAGTTCTAATATGCAACTGACGGATTAAATTCAAGTAATAATCAAGAACTTCATAGAAGTCTTTGCTTTCCTGTCTGGATTTTGCAAGAATCATAGGTAAATGCAACGAAACTGCACCAATATTAAATCTTCCAACAAAAATGGGTGAATCGTTTTCATCTGCAGGATACATACCACCTCTCTCGTACCAAGGTGATAAGAAGGCTCTGCATCCCATAGGAGAAATTACTTTTCCGTACTGTTTGTACATGCTTGCAATATAGCCTTTACCTGTAAGGGAAAGCCAATCGGGATACATGGTCTTTGCAGAACATTTTACACCTGCTTCAAATACATCTTCCAGCTCCTTGCCTTCTCCATGTAGATTTTCGTCATATAAGAACACAATTTTAGGGAACAGTACCGGCTTCTTACATTCTTTCTTTCCTTGTCCTCTTCTACGAACGTTAAGTAATGATATCGTGGCAAGACGGGCAAAACGTCCTGTTCCGATACCTGCCGTAACTGTAATAAACGGATAATCTCCACGGCTTGAAGCAACCGTATTAAATTTATATTCCCATCCCTGGAATCCCTGCTCAAATTCTCGCTTTACATCTGCATAAGCCTCTGCTTCGGCAGTTTCTGCATCAATTCCGAGACGTGCATACTTCTTTAGGCTCTTCTGATATGTCTTTTCCGCATAAGGCTCCAAAATTTTATCCACTTCCGGAACCGTAAAACCACCGTACTGCTGGCTCGCCGCACTAAGTACGATATCGCCTATAACATCAAATGCAACATCTAATGTTTTCGGCTCATTATACCAGATATTACCCATCTCAAAACCGCCCGATAAAACATTGGATACATTAAACAGGCAACAATTCATGGTATCACGTCTTGCTGACATATCGTGTACATAAATATATCCGTCACGACACGCCTGAATTTCTTCGGTGGTCATAAAAAACTTTTGGTATAATTCTTTATTAAACTGATTAAAAATAAGACTTCTTTTGGTTGATACCAATGCACTGTCAGTATTGGCATTTTCTTTATCGCCGACGTACATGATAGACTGACTCTTTTTATATACATCATCCATCATACGCACAAAATCCTGTTTATAGTTACGGTAATCGCGATAACTCTTAGCCACAATGGGTTTTACATCTTCTAATGCGCTTTCCACGATATTATGCATAATCGGAATGGGAATCTGGTCCTGTCCCAATTCATTTACTTTATCTACTACAAATTGACAGATATGTTTTTTCTCCTCATCCGTAAATTTGGTAAGGGCACGATACGCACTCTTACCAACCGCATCAATTACTTTCTGTACATTAAACAGTTCCAGGCTACCATCTTTTTTGATTACCTTGACATTACGGATAGGTTTAAAAATTTCTCCGTATGCAACCGCTTCTGTTTTACTCTTCTTGTTACCGCTCATAAGTTTTCCTCCGTTATATTTCTATCTTTTCTCGCAAGGGAAAAAATACAAAATCTAGTAATAAGTTATGTCTACCTTATCAACATCTTGTGGTATCTCTAAGTATAAATAATCTATCGGTCAATGTCAACGATATCAATATACGGAAAAATATACAAAAAGAGGATGAAAAATTTGGTGCTATTTTTCATCCCATACTTTAGTACTATATATAATATCCCATTTTTAAAAAATCATACCGGATGCTTTTACGGCATTTACCGCTTCCTCTATTTGCTCCACTGTCATCGTAAGTGCAAAACGTACATGTCCCTTTCCAAGGCTTCCGAAGCTGCTACCCGGCGTACATAAAACCCCTGCTTTTTCCAAAAGTTCCATAACAAATGCCACATCATCCGTATACCCTTTCGGAATTTTGCCCCATGCAAACATGGTTCCTTCACTATCCGGTATCTCCCACCCTATGCTCCTTAGGCCACCGCATAAAGCGTCTCTTCTTTTCTGATACTCCTTACATTGTTCTTTTATCATATCATCCGGACCTTCAAGTGCCGCAATAGCACCGTACTGTACCGGTAGAAATGTACCATAATCAATCTGTGAACGGAGTTTCTTGAAATTTTGTACCAAAAATTCATTACCAACCAAAAATCCCATTCTTGCTCCGGTATAATTATAACTTTTTGAAAGGGAATAAAATTCCACACAAATATCTTTTGCACCTTCATACCATAAAATGGACTTTCCTTCCCGACCGTCATAAATAATATCAGAGTATGCATTGTCATGAAGAATGATAATATCATTTTCTTTTGCCCAGGGAATCAGTTCTTCATAAAAACGATCCGGTGCCACTTTACAGACAGGATTTAAAGGATAGGATACAATCATAAATCTGGCTTTGCGGCAAATGTCTTTATCCATATTCTTTAAATCAGGCAAATATTGATTTTCTTCTGTCAAATCGTATGTGACAATTTCTGCACCGGCAAGAGACGGACCTACTTCAAAGATAGGATATCCCGGGTTTGGTATAAGAACAACATCCCCCGGATTACAAAGGGATAATCCAATGTGGGAAATCCCTTCCTGTGACCCGTAAACAGATGTAATCTCATTTTCTTTCAACATCACTCCATAGCGTTTCTGAAAACGGTTAATTACGGCATTTATAAGTTCCGGTAAATCTTTCAAAGCATATTTGTAATTCGCAGGATCTTCCGCTGCCTTTATAACTGCCTCCATAATATGCTTTGCAGGTTTAAAGTCAGGTGTCCCAACTGATAAGTTATATACTTTTTTCCCCTTTTTTTCTACGTCTTCTTTCTTTTCGTTTAATACCTGAAAGATTCCTTCCTGATAATCTTTCATTCTCTCTGCTACCTGTAAATTCATCATTGTGTCCCTCTTACCTGTATTGTTCCAAAATTTGCTTCAAATATTCCATATACTCTATTCTCACCGATTCAGGTGCCAAAATAGAAACCTTGCTTCCCAGTCCCGTCAGCCAGCCGTAAAATTGATTACTGATTGCCACTTTTACTCTTGCACTAATCATATCATCACCTTTGGAGCGGATCGTCACGTCCTTACCAAAACGGTCTATTATAATGCCTATCATACTTTCCGGTAATAATAATGTGACAGATATATCTTCCCCTCCAAACATACCAAATGTCTTATTCGTATATTCTGCAATATCTATCTTTTCAAAAGCTTCATGCCCTTTTCTTTTTTTACCGCTAACAGAAGATATCTTACTCATTTTATCCACTCGGAAATGCTTGATTTTTTCTTCTTTATTGTCATAGGCAATCAGATAATAATTTTCATCTTTCCATGTCAGGGCAAAGGGACTTACCTCATACCGCTCCCCCTCTTTTCTTGCCTTCAATTCTTTATTGACATTCCACTCTAAGTACAAAAAAGAAATAGACTCATTTTCCTGCATTGCTTTATGTATTTCATCTACATTATAATAAATACTTTCATTTTCTGTTTTAATTCTTCCGGCAACTAAAACTTGTCTCTGCAGTTTTTTTGCATCATACGGTCCTGCCAACTTCTCAATTTTTGCAATTAACTCTCTCGATTTTTTTTGTGTAATAAATCTGGAGGCCTGCACTGCATCCACCAGCAATTTTAATTCAGGAAGTTCAAATTCTCTTTCTGCAAGATAATAACCTCCGTTGTTTCTTGCCTTCACATACATAATATCATAGCCAAATTCTATTAATCGTTCTATATCATCATAGATACTTTTTCTTTCGGCACTGATATCATAACGGGCAAGTTCGTTTATCAACTCTGCTGCACTCATGCAATGATTTTCATCAGTTTTTTCACTTAATATTTTAATTAAATATAATAATTTTAACTTTTGATTCGCAGATTTAGCCATATAAAATATCCTTTACTTCCCATAAGTTCTTTATTTCAAAATCAATTTTTACATCACTGTTATTTTCTTTGCTGTTTGGATTATACCAACAGCAAGAAATATCCGCATTGTTTCCGCCTTTCATGTCACTTGTCAATGAATCACCGATTATGATTGTTTTCTCTTTTACAAAACCGGGAATCATTTTAAAGCATTCGTCAAAAAACAGAGGGGACGGTTTAGGATTCCCAATCTGTTCCGATATAAAAATGTCGTCCATAATTTTGTCAAAACCGGATAGCTTCATTTTGCTTTCTTGCGTCCATGTAACTCCGTTTGTCACTACATATTGTTTGAATTCTTTAGATAATTCTTTGCATAGTTTATAAGAATCATCTTTATAATAAACAATACTTCCTAATGCTTTTTGAAAAATCTCTTTAAATTCACTGACCGGAATATCACAAATATGTAATTCTTCAAACAAAGATTCAAATCTGCCTGATAATACTTTGTCTTTTGTAATCTCACCTCTCTCAAGTCTTTCCCAATAACTCATATTAATTTTAGAATATAAATGAACAGTTTCCGTATCAATCTTCTTTCCAAATTGTTCAAAAGAATATCTAAGGGCATAATCTTCTGATTTATCAAAATCAAGCAACGTATTGTCTACATCCCATAAAATAACCTCAAATCTTTTCATATCAGACACTCCATAACTCTATGATGAAAATAGAGTCCCCAATTGGGAACTCTATACAAGCATTCTATTCTGTTTCCGTATTTGCTTCTGCACTCTGCAATTTCATATTTTTATTTTTTCTCATTTTAATACCGATAAAAACAGCGATTGCTGCAAGCACGACAATAACTGCCATTAATAACAAATATGATAAAAATGAATTAACAAATAAAATTAAGTTTGCCATGATACACCATGCCTTTCCATACTAAGTATTTCCGTATTTTATGATAGCATTCGTCACATCTTTCGTCAAGATTTCCAATCACCCGTTTGTAGAAAAACCGATGCAAGATTTTCCGCTTTTTGAATAATCTCCTTAGGATATCCCATAATCCCCAAAAGCTTAATGGCATTTCTGCTCTGTGCCCTTCCGTTTAATATCTTGTAGCTAAAGGAAATATCATTCTCTTCAATCTCTTCTTTAAAATGATAGTTATCATATTCTTCTTGGAGCAAATGAGTCAACTCAATATCATGGGTTGCCGCAAAACATAAATCCGACCTGTTTGTGAGGCTTTTTAAAATCTGTACAGAGGCCGCAATCCTTTCAATGGTATTGGTACCCCTCAGCACCTCATCGACAAAACAAAGAACCGGTGCCCCATCAGAAGAAATGGCATCCATAACTCTCTTTAATGATTTAATTTCCACCATGTAATAGCTCTCACCACCCTGTAAATCATCGCGAAGAGCCATTGATGACAGCACTCTATAAAATGACGTTTTATAGGAATCTGCCATACAGGTATGAATCGTTTGTGCTAAAATCTGATTCAGTGCTACGGTTTTTAAAAACGTAGATTTGCCTGATGCATTAGATCCCGTAATTAAAATACTATTATTTGTGCATATATCGTTCTTTATAGGTGCGTCCAATAGAGGATGATATAAATTCTTTGCATCTATCTTTCTTTCCTCAAAAAACTCGGGAACACAATATTCTTTATTTCCTTCACGAAATGCACCGATTGCAATCATAGTCTCAATCATACCTATAATGGTAATCATTTTGTCTACATCTTTTACATGCTTTCGCACTGCTGCAAGCATTCGGTTAAATTGGATTAAATCCAAGTGAAAAGCCATCCGTAAATAATCTACAATAATCTCAAATGGATCTGACGAACCGGACATTCTCCCGGCTGACATCAGCAAAAATGCACCTCTTTTAAAATCACTTAATTCTTTTGATGCCTGTTTTATTTCCTGCATTTCACCTGTCAGCATCGGAATCTTGACTTTGCCTATCTCATCTACCAGATCCAGCAATTTAAAAATATAAGCAAAACTTGTTATATATGGATCGACTTCGCTCTTTATTTTAAAATATGTCAGTACGTTAGCTGAGAAAACAATAATAAGTAGAAAAAGTCCAACCGGCAAATTCATAAACATAACGCCAATCGTTATTAAAACAGCCAACAAAGACAAATAATGTTTTACATTACTGCGTTCGCCTAAATTATCCAAATAATCAAGATAATCATAAATAGAAAACTTACCGGTTCTTCCAAGCTTATGAAATAAAAGCTGACATGTAACCCTCTCGTCTGGATGTTCTGCAAAAAAACGGATTACTTCTTCTTTTCTGTCAAGTTCTGCTTTGGAAAAAGAGGGCGTTCGCAACGTATAATATAAATACTCTTCTCCTGCTGCTGAATATGTGTAATTCAATTTTTTAAATACTTCATCCATATTTAAGTCATTCCAAGTAATATCATCAACAGAAAAGCCATTCTTATGTTTTTCATAATAGTGCGGAATATTGGCAAACTGCTCTGCTTTATATTCTCTCTTAGGTAGTTTTCCATAATCCTCATACAAGGACTTAATAAACCGCTTTGTTTCTTTCCGGTAGTCAAAATGTCCTTTTATCATAAGCAGTAAAATAAACCCACCTACGACTGCGGCAAATATAACATACTCCATAGTTTCCCCTTTCAAATCATAGAATGTCTGATCATTAGCGATATTTATCTATGATTTCATTTGCCTTTCGATAAATTTCCTCCGGCTGTATCTTCGTGTAAAATGCTCCATCCCTATAAAGGATATTTCCATGAATCATTGTCATTTTTATATTTTGCTTACTTCCACTGTAAACAACATTCTTTGCAATATGATTGATAGGTTGCATATTAGGCTGATTCAAATCAATCATAATGATATCTGCCAACTTTCCTTCTGCCAGCACGTCCGCATCATGAAGTCCCATAGCATGGGCACCGTTTACGGTTGCCATTTTAAGTACTTCCATGGCATCTACTGCAGACGCATCTTTTTCTCTTAATTTAGCAAGTCCTGTTACAAGGAACATTTCACGGAACATATCAAGACAATTATTGCTTGCGGGTCCGTCTGTACCAAGTGCTACCGGCACACCTGCTTTTAAGTAATCGGAAATGGGAGCAATCCCACTGGCAAGCTTTGCGTTGGATGCGGGATTGGAAATTGCATATAATCCCTTTCCTTTCATGATATGGATGTCTTCCTGCGTCATATGCACACAGTGATATCCGCCGCCGCCATAATCAAACATGCCAAGCGAATCAAGAAATGCCATGGGTGTCATCCCATATCTCTCCTTGCAACCTTCCACTTCCGACTCTGTCTCGGCCAGATGAGTAAAGATAGGGGCCTGATACTTATGGGACAGTTCTGAAATTTTCATCAATAATTCCTTGGAACAGGTGTACTCTGCATGAAATCCTAAAATATAGGACTGTAACGGGCTCTTGTTGTTTAACTTCAGATACATCTCTTCTACAAGCTCCGGCGACTGGCTAAAGTTATTTACGGCTCCTACCTGGACACAACGCATACCCATATCATCGCAGGCATCCGCAATACGCTCCGGTGTTAAATACATATCGAAGATGGATGTAATTCCGCTGGTTAAATATTCTAAGATGGCAAGCTGCGTCAAATGATAAATATCTTCTGCGTTCATTTTTGCTTCCACGGGAAACACCTGTGTATTAAGCCAATCACTGAGAGGCAAATCATCTGCATAAGACCGAAGAAGTGTCATTCCGGAATGGGTATGTGCATCCTTAAATCCGGGCATTAACAAATTACCTTTACAATCAATTTCCTGATCCCATTGCATGTCAGGTACATTATCACTTAATTCTCCACCTACATAAATAATCTTTTCGTCTTTAATTCTGATTTCGCCAAAAAAGATATCTTTTCCTTCTTCCATGGTCAGAATTCTTGCATTATATAATCTGATATTCATATTTATCCCATCCTTCTAATTTAAGTGCTCCGGCCCGAAGCTTTCCGGCAACAATTGATCTAACGTATAGGTCTGATATTCATCCACACTTTTAGCGACAACAATCACCATTTGATGGGGATTGGAAAATTCACGGATTACCTGTCTGCACACACCGCAAGGATATGCATACTGTGTAATCACATCACCTTTTTTATCCCCCACAACCGCAATTGCTTTTATTTTACGGCATCCTTCACTGACTGCTTTATAAATCGCATTACGTTCTGCGCAGATACCGGGACTGTACGCCGCATTTTCAATGTTACATCCGGTATAAATACGGAGTTCATTGGTAAGCACGGCAGCTCCCACCTGAAAATTTGAATAAGGTGTATACGCTTTCTTTCTGGCCTCTAATGCGGCTTGTATCAACTCTTTTACAGGAATATCTTGTATACTCATAATTTTTCCTTTCACATAATCCATTATTTATACAAATGAAACAATAGACTGTGTAATCAATTTCTTAAATAACGGTGCTGCTTCATCCGCTGCGGCCTGTACTTCTTCATGGGTAAGCGGATTGTCTGTCATTCCTGCTGCAAGATTCGCAACGCAAGAAATGCCGCAAATTTTCATTCCCATATGATTTGCCGCAATGGCTTCCACCACCGTACTCATACCTACTGCATCAGCCCCTAATGTGCGAAGCATTTTAATTTCTGCGGGAGATTCAAAAGATGGACCTGTCAGCTGCACATAAACACCTTCCTTTAAATCAATTTGATTATCTGCCGCTGCTTTTTTAATTTTATCCTGTAAATCTTTGTCATAAACCGTACTCATATCCGGGAAACGAACACCAAATTCATCAATATTCTGTCCAATTAAAGGATTCGGAGCAAAGCATGCAATTTGATCTTTTATGAGCATAAAATCACCTGCTCCGAAGGAAGGATTAATACCACCGGAAGCATTTGTTAAAAATAAAATTTCCGCACCCATCATTTTCATCAATCTGGTAGGAAGCACCACATCGGAAATGGGATATCCTTCATAATAATGCACACGGCCTTTCATACATACAACAGGAACCTCTCCTACATATCCAAAAATAAATTTGCCGGCATGTCCGGGAACAGTGGATACCGGGAAATCTTTAATTTCACTATAATCAATTTCTGCTTTTACATCCATGGTATCTGCATAGTTGCCAAGCCCTGACCCCAGAACAAGGGCAACCTTGGGTGTAAATGGAATTCTTTCCTTCATACTTTCATAACAATCTACTACTTTCTGATATACCTGATTCATAAGAAACCTCCTACTATTTATAAATTAATTTTTTAAACATCACATATTATATAGTACCACATTCTTCCACTTCCAACAACAATAAGCATCTCACTTTGAACGAAAAGTATACCCTTCCGTAAAATGAGATGCTCTGTTTATCTGTCCTTTTAAATGATAATACATACCATGCCGCCATTGCTGTCATTGACAATTTTTTGCATGGTCTCCTGTAATTTTAACTGGCTTTCCTCACCAATCATGCCAATTTTCCCTGTAATTCCGTCATTTACAAGTTGTTCAATGGTCTTGCCGAAAATATTTGTCTCCCAAATGCCATCATCTCCGGCATCAGATGCAGAAATATACCGGATCAAATCCTGGGCCTGTTCTTCGCTTCCCACAATAGGCGAAATCTCTGTTTCTATATTTGCCTTAATCATATGGATACTGGGACTTTCCGCTTTGATTTTTACACCAAATTTATTTCCATGTCTGATTAATTCCGGCTTCTCTAATTTAATTTCATCCCTCTCAGGTGTTACCACACCATATCCCTTTAATCTAACGGCATCTACTGCATGCAACACTTTCGTATATTCCTGTTTCATAGTTGCCATCTCTTTGAGTACATGCAGCAGCTGATATTCACTGTTTATATTTTCACCTACCAGTTCGCTTAACATTTCATAATAGTAAGCGTCATCCACATCAAGCCAAATACGGATACATCCATCTGACATACTGATGCTTTCTGTTTTACACTTTTTGATATATTCGCTTTGAAGCTGAATCGGTTTCATATATGCATCCCTGACGCAATGATACTGATTCATCACTTCTTTTACTTTCTCAATGATATCCACTTTCATTTTATGTCCGGACGGAAGCATTTCCACCCATTTCGGCATATAAAATTCAATCATGGTAAGAGGAAATTCACATAACACTTTTTCCATAATTAAATGAATATCTTCTTTTTTCAATTGTTCACAGTTTACCGGCATTACAGTCACATCATACTTCTGTGCTATATCGTCCGCCAGTTTCTGTGCATCTTCACTGTAGGGTTTCACAGAATTCATAAGAACAATGAAGGGTTTTTTCAATTTTTTTAACTCTTTTATTGTGCGTTCCTGTGCCTGCATATAGTTTCCCACAGGAATATCACCAAAGCTTCCGTCACAGGTCACCACAATTCCTATTGTAGAATGATCTGCTATCACCTTTCTGGTTCCGATTTCGGCAGCAGATGTAAAGGGAATTTCTTCTTTGGACCAAGGCGTCTTTACCATACGCTCCGCTCCGTCCTCCAAATGACCACCGGCACCGTCTACCATGTAACCCACACAATCAATGAGTCTGATTTTGGCATCAATCCCCTCTGCAAGCTGTATCTGCGCTGCTTCTTTGGGAATAAATTTGGGTTCTGTTGTTGTAATTGTTTTTCCTCCCGCACTTTGCGGCAATTCATCTACGACTCTTTCTTTTTCATACGAATCTTCCATATTGGGCAGTACCATTAAGTCCATGAATCGCTTGATAAATGTTGACTTGCCTGTTCTTACCGGTCCTACCACCCCAATATAGATTTCTCCACCGCAACGCAGTTGTATATCTTTGTATAAATCGTATGTATTACTATTTCTATTTTCCATAACCGCTTCTCCTGCATATGTTGTTACAATATATGCAAAAAGACGGGAAATATAACCCGTCTTTTTTAAATATAGCGATATCCTTTTAAATAAAATAAAGTCTTTCCCCGTTTTCCTTAAGCCACTTCTTACATACCTTGTAGCCGGGACAAACGCTAGCTACCAAATCCCAAAACTCTTTTGAATGATTCATATGTACCAAATGACACAACTCATGTATGACCACATAATCACAAACTTCTTCCGGTGCCATCAGAATCCGGAAATTAAAATTTAAGTTTCCGCGTCCGCTACAGCTTCCCCATCTGCTTTTCTGATCTTTGATATAAACTGCCTCAAAGTCTACTTGCAACATTTTTGCAAATTCATGGGTTTTCTTATGTAAAACCTCTGCCGCCTGCCCCCGATACCACTTTTCCAGCATTTCTCTTTTATACGTATAACCGGCAGCGTATGGCACCCACATTAAAATACGGTCATTTAAACACTTTATTCTCCCGCGGCTTCTATCTTCCCTAACCACACTTAGTATAAGTTCTCTGCCAAGATACGGTATCTTATCACCATTTTCCAATTTCATACGGGATGCCTCTTTTTCTTTGCGGGCGTTTTCAAGACGCTTTGCCGTAGCATCAATCCATTCCTGTTTCTCACTTACAAATTCAGCTATCTTTCGGTTGTTTACCCAGAGAGGTGCCTTTACTATTAAATTGCCATCCCTGTCAAAAGAGATGGCAATTGTTTTTCTTTTACTTTTAATTAATTGATACTGCATTATTTTAATACTACCTTACGGAAGTTCTTTTTACCACGCTTTACAACAACACCTTCGCCTGCAAAAGTGTCTTTGTCATATGCTGCCTTAATGTCACTTACTTTATCATTTCCTACGGTAACGCCACCCTGTTCAATAGCACGTCTTCCTTCGGAACGGGAAGTTACCAATCCTGATTTACAAAGAACACTGATTAAATCAATACTTCCGTCTGTAAAATCTTCCTCTGTAAGTTCTGCGGTAGGCATATCAGCCGCAACACCGGCACTGAATAATGCTCTTGCACTTTCCTGTGCTTTTTTCGCTTCTTCTTCGCCGTGAACAAGATTGGTAAGTTCGTAAGCAAGAATTTCTTTTGCCTGATTTAACTGGCTGCCTTCCCACGCATCCATCTCTTCAATCTGTTCAAGAGGAAGGAATGTAAGCATACGTAAACACTTCAGAACGTCAGCATCAGCTACATTTCTCCAGTACTGATAAAATTCAAAAGGTGTTGTCTTATTAGGGTCAAGCCACACAGCACCTTTCTGTGTCTTACCCATCTTCTTTCCTTCTGAGTTAAGAAGTAAGGTAATGGTCATGGCATAAGCATCCTTACCCAATTTACGTCTGATCAGTTCTGTTCCGCCAAGCATATTACTCCACTGGTCATCACCGCCGAACTGCAAATTACATCCGTACTTCTGGAATAGCTCATAAAAGTCATAGCTCTGCATAATCATGTAGTTAAATTCAAGGAAACTTAAACCTTTTTCCATTCTCTGCTTATAACATTCTGCACGGAGCATGTTATTAACGGAGAAATGAGGACCCACTTCACGCAAAAATTCAATATAGTTCTTTCCAAGTAACCAGTCGGCATTATTAACCATCATTGCTTTTCCTTCAGAAAAATCAATAAAACGGCTCATCTGTTTCTTAAAACATTCACAGTTATGCTCAATGGTTTCGGTAGTCATCATGGAACGCATATCACTTCTTCCTGATGGATCACCAATCATCGCTGTGCCGCCACCAATTAAGGCAATGGGTTTATTTCCTGCCATTTGAAGACGTTTCATCAAACAAAGCGTCATGAAGTGGCCTACATGAAGGGAATCTGCTGTAGGGTCAAAACCAATATAAAAGGTTGCTTTTCCGGTATTGATTAATTCCTTAATTTCTTCTTCATCCGTAAGCTGTGCAAGAAGTCCTCTTGCTTTTAATTCGTCAAAAATAGTCATTTTTGTATCCTCTCTTACTCTATGGTAATTTATCATTCTTTTTATTTATTGCTGATTAATTTTAACATAGCACGGTTTAATCCGTCTACCGTTAATTTATACATGGGAAACATCGCTTTGACAGCAGTCTCTGCCTCTCTCCACGGTGCATGTCCCGGTGCCATCTTGGGATTAAGCCATACAATTTTCTTATAATGCCGCTTTACAAGCTGTAACCATTCATATCCGGAAAGGCCTCCGTTAGGCCCTCTGTAATTTCCGGTCGTGGAATACAGTTCCTCCGGTGCCATGGCAGCGTCGCCTACAATAATCACCTTATAATCACTGTCAAGGTTTCTGAACATCCATTCCGTATCAATCCATTCTCCGTTTTCGCATTCAGGCGTCTTGTAGAGTTTTGAATAAATACAATTATGAAAATAGTAAATCTTTACATCCTTATAATGATTGGATTTATTTACGGATTGGAACAAATCATTTAACAAAGAGCTATAAGGAATCATTGTTCCGCCGGAATCCATGAGTAAAAGAAGTTTCACCGCATTTTTTCTGGGCCGTTCCATCACAATTTGCAGGAGGCCACCATTGTTACAGGTTTTATCAACCGTTCCGTTAATGTCAAGTTCAGTCTTTGGAATATCCAGTTTCGTAGAAAACTGGCGTAACTTACGCAGTGCCAATTGGAACTGCCTGTTCTCTAACACTCTGTCATCCCTGAAATCACGATACTTGCGGGCACCGATCACCTGAAATGCACTTTGATAACCGGTTTGACCGCCTACACGGATACCGCCCATGTTACCGCCGGCATTACCAAAGGATGTTTTACCCATACTCCCGATCCAAAAACTACCGCCATTGTGTTCACTGTCCTGATCACGAAGTCTTTCTTTAAATTTTGCTTCCACTTCATCCTTATCAAGATCATGAAAAAGTCCATCCTGCTCATTCATTCTAAATCGGTCTTCTTCATCCACCATATCAATGAGTTCAGATTTATCAAGCCACCTGAGCATAGCTTTCGTCACTTCATTTTCAGACTGGATTCCTTTGAACACTTCTTCAAATGCCATATCAAATTTATCAAAATCCGTTTCACTTTTTACCATAATCATTCTGGATAAGTAATAAAACTCTGTAAGGCTGCTTCCTGCAAGTCCCTTTTCCAATGCTTCCTGCAAGGTAAGCCATTCGGTCAAGGCAATCCGAAGTCCTTTTGCCCTACAGGTATAAAAGAACTTTGTAAACATATGCTATCCTCTTAATTGATTCTCTGGCTAAGTCCCTCCAGATCTTCATCCTTCTTTACAATAACGCCTACAAAAGGAAGTTCACTTCTGATTCTGTCTGCAGATATTCCGCCGATTTGTAATGCATTAATCCAGTCAATCAACTCGGATGTACTTGGCTTTTTACGAATATCCTTTAAAGAACGGATCTGATAAAATACATCCATAGCATTCTTTAAAAGATTTGTCTCTACATCAGGATGATGTGTTCTGACGATTTCTTCCATTAATGCTTCATCCGGGAAATCAATATAGTGGAAAATACATCTTCTAAGAAATGCATCCGGCAATTCCTTCTCTGCATTGGAAGTAATAATTACAATAGGACGGGTTTTTGCCTTAACCGTTCTCTTTGTTTCATGTATATAAAATTCCATTTGATCAAGTTCCCAAAGAAGGTCATTGGGAAATTCCAAATCTGCCTTATCAATTTCATCTATTAAAAGGATTACCTGTTCATCACTGTCGAAGGCTTCTCCCAATTTACCCAATTTAATATATCTCGCGATATCATCCACCCCTTCTTCGCCGAACTGTCCATCGTAAAGCCTCTGAATGGTATCATACATATAAAGTCCGTCCTGGGCCTTTGTGGTAGATTTAATATTCCAGATAATCAATTTTTTCCCAAGAGATTTCGCTACTGCCTCTGCCAGCATCGTCTTTCCCGTCCCGGGTTCTCCCTTAACAAGTAACGGTTTTTTAAGCGCAATTGCTACATTCACACTTGCCATAAGTTGCTGTGATGCCACATATTCTTGTGTACTGCCAAACTGTTGCATACTCTTAATCCTCCTTATAAATTCACGGTTACCGTCTGTTTATCTTCGTACTCAAAATCCCTTAAGATTAAATCAAATTTCTCACATCCATCATCGATTGCAATCAAACGAAGTAATGTACATGTTTCTCCGGGTCTGATATAATAGTTCCTATCCCATCTTCCAAATTCAAAAGCTGCATCTCCCGTAATTATGTAAGAATAGTCACCATAAGCATCCACATCATAAAGAAGATGAATGTTAGTTGTATCTATACCAATGGCAGAATCATTCTCTACTTTGATTTTTAACAGATAGGTGGACATTCCTTCGTAAGACATTCCTTCATAATCTTTTCCAAGGGATATTGCAGTTACTTCTGTAAGCTTTGGGTCTGTCATTTTATAAGGACTGTAATTCAACTCATCTATTTGAATCAGATAAATCACAAAGAATATAACACAAGTAAATGCACAGGCTATGCAGATGATAACTGTCAGAAAATTTTTCAAAAAAATTTTCATCATTTGCCCTCCTTACTTTCCGTATGTTCTTTTGTGAAACGATTGAAATTCAGTGTTTTCTCAAATACTTTTGTTACCACATCAACATGATTCACAACCTTGGTTTCTTCAAAATAAATTCTGGGATTTTCAGCACCCTTAGGAATTATAAAGCAATAGAACCCTTCCGATGTAAGGCCGTTTCCTTCTCCATAAGGACTTAAGACCTCATTATAATATTTCGTATCCACCAAATAATCATTTACGGAATATGATGAACTTGCAGTAATATAAAGGGTTTCTCCTTCATAATCAAATCCCAAATAAGGGCTCTTTATTATGGTATTCCTTTTATATATTTCAGATATAATCACGCAACGGACAGCAACCAACATAGCGTCTTCGGGAAATCCCTCAGAGTGAGCTGCCTTTTCCACATGATAGGCACTGCTTTCCAACGTCACTTCATTGTTCCCGTACATGACGAACTTGTTTTCCACAGTTACAGTCTCAACCTTCATATTACGGATGGCATCTGTGGCTTTACTTTTATCAATCATCATCAAAACAAGGAAAAATAAAGCACATAAAATCGTAAATCCTGCAAATCCGATACAACAGGCTCTTCTTTTGCTTAATTTCGTTTTATTAATACTTTTTTTTGTTTTTTCACCGGTAAGCCGGCGAAAAACCTCTTCTGCAGACTGATGTCTATTTACAGGTTGTTTCTCTTCCTGATATACATATGGATTTTGCATTTCATTGGTATGATTTTTTTTCGTTTCTTCTACTACCGGCTTTTCTTCCTGTAAATCCTGACTTGTATTCCATGAAGATAATGGCTCACTTTTAAACCAATCGCTATCAACAACCGGCTCTTTCCAGAAAGGGTCATCCGATGAATCCCAAAAATCATCCTTTTTATTTTCTTCCATTGAGTATCCCCATCACATCTATTTTAACGCACATTACTACCAAGGCATTTCTACATCACTTTGAGATAGTTGTCTTAAATCAATATTTTCTGCCTTCTTATCGCGAAGCATTAACTCTTTTACTGCCTCGGAAGCACTTGCTTCTTCAAAAAGCACTTTATTTACCTGTTCAATAATCGGCATACTGACCTGATATTTCTGTGACAGTGCATATCCGGCTTTGGCGGAATAAACCCCTTCCACAACCATCTTTACTTCATCCATGGCTTCTTTCATTGTCTTGCCCTGTCCGATTAAAATACCGGCACGACGGTTTCTGGAATGCATAGAAGCACAGGTTACAATCAAATCTCCGATTCCTGTCAATCCGTAAAAAGTTTCTATCCGACATCCCATATGAATACCAAGTCTTGCAATTTCCGCAATTCCTCTGGTAATAAGTGCTGCTTTTGTGTTATCTCCATATCCTAAACCATCTGCAATACCCGCAGCAAGTGCAACCACATTCTTCAGTGCCGCACCAAGTTCAATTCCCAGTACATCTGCACAGGTATATACACGAAACACTTCATTCATAAATAAATTTTGTAAATACTCTGCCGTTTCCCTTGTTTTGGAACCGACTACAATGGTGGTCGGTATCCCTCTTCCTACTTCTTCCGCATGAGAAGGTCCTGAAAGCACAGAAACATCTGCATTCGGAATTTCTTCTTCTATAATTTCAGAAAGTGTCATCAGCGTTGTTTCTTCAATACCCTTTGCAACATTAACAATTTTCTGTCCCTCGCTCACATATGAGGCCATTTTAGCAGCCGTACTTCTGGTAAACGGAGAAGGCACTGCCAAAACAAGCACATCCTTTTCTTCAATGGCTTCCTGTAGATTTGTTGTAAAAATCATATCCTCAGGTAATTTGACGCCGGGCAGTTTGTCTTTCTGTTCATGTTCACGGTTTAACATATCAATTTCATCTTTAAGTGCAGACCAAACTGATACCTCGCATCCATTTTTATAAAGGAGTAATGCAAGTGCTGTCCCCCAACTTCCTGCTCCGATAACACCTATTTTTGCCATAATCATTAACCTCTCAACAATCCTAAATTAATCTACTTTATTTTTTTTACTAAGATATGTCTTTCTTTCATTTCCTGCTATAAGACGCTTAATATTATCCTTATGCTTCCAATAAGCCATCACTGTAAGAAATGCTGTTACAATATACATTTCAATTAAGACTGTCTGCGTTGCACCGAACAATCCCATCTGTCCGCAAATCACCATTTGAATCATAACTCCTGCATATACAAGCAATGATCCCAATGAAACATAGTGTGTAATGATAAATGTTCCAAAAAATAGAATTAATCCTACCGGAATAAATAAAGGGTGAAATGCTGCTATAAATCCTGCTGTTGCCGCAATTCCCTTGCCTCCTTTGAATCCTAAATAGAAAGGAAAATTATGTCCGAGTATTGCACCGGTTGCTGCATATAATTTTAACAGATACACTTCATCCGGATAGGAATTTGCGAAAAGTAGTCCACATACAACTACCGCAAGTATACATTTTAAAATATCTCCCAAAAGCACAATTAATCCTGCTTTTTTTCCTAACACACGCAAGGTATTGGTAGTTCCTGCATTACCGCTTCCGTGTTCCCTGATATCAATGCCGTGCATCTTACCATATATAAATGCTGTCTGGAAAAGGCCAAACACATATCCGATTACAATACAAAATAAACGTTCCACTTTATTTATTTTCCTTTCTTTCTCTTATGATGAATTTCAGAGGTGTCCCTTTAAACCCAAACGCCTCTCTGATTTGATTTTCAATGTATCTTGTATAGGAAAAATGCATAAGTTCTTTATCATTTACAAAAATAACAAAGGTCGGCGGTTTCACCGATGCCTGGGTAATATAATAAAGACGGAGTCTCTTACCCTTATCCGAAGGCGGCTGTTGCATAGCAACTGCTTCCGCCATAATTTCATTAAGCACACCTGTGGAAACTCTCATCGCATGATTTTCCGCCACCATGTCAATGAGTTCATACAATTTATTGATTCTTTGTCCGGTTGCTGCAGAAATAAATGTAATTTCTGCATAAGGCATATAAGATAAAATTTCTCTTATCTTGGCAGTATACTGATTAACAGTTTTATTATCCTTTTCAATGGCATCCCACTTATTCACGGCAATAATCACCGCTTTACCTCTTTCGTGGGCAATACCTGCGATTTTCGCATCCTGTTCGGTTACGCCTTCCATAGCATCAATTAACAAAATAACAATATCGGCACGTTCTACCGCACTAACGGTACGGACAATCATAAACCGCTCTAATTCTTCTTTAATTTTATTTTTGCGTCTAAGCCCTGCCGTATCAATAAAAACATATTCTTTTCCGTTATGGGTAACCGGTGTATCTACAGCATCTCTGGTAGTACCTGCTATATTGGAAACAATCAATCTGTTTTCACCAAGCATTTTATTAATTAAAGAAGATTTCCCTACATTGGGTTTTCCTACAATCGCAACACGGATACGTTCATCTTCCTCATCTGTAAGACTCTCTTCCCCAAAATGGCTTGTCACTTCATCCAGCATGTCGCCTACGCCCAATTGATTGGCAGCAGAAATAGGGAATGGTTCCCCAATTCCCAGATTATAAAACTCATAGACATCCGCCATATATTTTTCGAAATTATCAACTTTATTTACAACAAGAACAACCGGCTTATGGGAACGGCGAAGCATGTCCGCCACCTTCGCATCTGCATCCTGAAGTCCTTGACGGACATCCACCATAAACATGATTACATCTGCCGTATTAATTGCAATTTCAGCCTGTTCACGCATCTGTGATAAGATAACATCCTTACTGTCCGGTTCAATACCACCGGTATCTATTAATGTAAAGGAATGATTCAGCCAACTAACATCAGCGTAAATTCGGTCCCTTGTAATTCCCGGTGTGTCTTTTACAATTGAAATCCTCTCTCCTGCCAACGCATTGAACAAGGTAGACTTACCGACATTGGGGCGACCTACAACTGCTACAATGGGCTTTCCTTTTCTTTTACTCATAACAAATCCTTTCCGATTACTGAATTTAAAAAGTCATATCCGCTTGATTTTACAATATCTACGGGCACTTGTAAAGCCTTTTCCATATCTGATACCGTTACATCATCAAGGAAAACTTCCTCTCCGCTCCTTAACACATTTTGAGGCAAATAAACAACTTCTCCGAGGGGTTTATCCTTTAACTGTGAAATAATATCCTGCCCTGTCAAAAGTCCGGACACGGTTATCATCTCTCCAAAGAAATCATTCCTGATATCATAAACACGAACCGTAAGCTGTGGAAATAATTCACAAACTTTTTCTGCCATCTGTTTTATATAAGGATATGATAATCTTCCTGTCACAAGAGATATGGTTCTTTTCTTTATTTTAAGTATTTTTTTCTTTGATAAACGTATTAATCCATCTTCAAATTCATTCAGCAGAAGCCTAAGCATCCCAACGCCGTTTTCGAGCTGCAGATACCCGTCATAAACTTCTTCCTGCGGCAATTCTTGCTCTGCCAGAATATACCACTCATCACTGGCATGAATAAAATGTATTCCATGTTCCTTATAGATTTCTTCCTGAAAGCCATGAATGATGGACAAGACCTCTTTTGCATCTTCTTTATGAAAAGGTTCTAACGGATATAATCCCTCCCTGTATTTAGAAAGACCTACCGGAACAACAGACACACTTTCCAAATGAGGCATATATTTCATCATTTCACGAATACTGTAACGAAGTTCATCCCCATCATTGATTCCTTTACAAAGTACTATCTGCCCATTCATGGTAATTCCTGCTTTATAAAGCCTGTCTACTTTTTTCAGGGCATCTCCCGCAAAGCGGTTATTCAGCATTTTACACCGGAGAACGGGATTCATTGTCTGAAAAGAAATATTAATGGGCGATAAATGATATTCAATAATCCTGTCAAGGTCATGATCTGACATATTGGTAAGAGTCACATAGTTCCCCTGTAAAAATGACAACCTGGAATCGTCATCTTTAAAATATAATGTTTCCCGCATACCCTTAGGCATCTGATCGATAAAGCAAAAAATACATTTATTATGACAGGACCTATATTCATCCATCAATCCGTTATCAAAAACTATCCCCAAATCTTCATCTTCTTCTTTATCCACTTCCAAAATCCACGGTTCTCCGTCTTTTTTTTCAAGTAAAATTTCAATATAAGTATCTTCTGTTTGAAATTGATAATCAAAGATGTCTTCAAGTTCTTGTCCGTTCACGGAGACCAGATAATCCCCCGCCTCTATTTCCAGTTCTTCTGCAATACTACCGGGTAATACTTCCTTTATCAAATGCTTCATATTATAATCCTCTCGATATATTATTGTACTAGAAATTTCTTGACGTGTCACTAGCATAATGATATAAATTAAATGGAAGTTTTTTTGTAAAACTACTTATTTTTTGGAGGATATCATGCCCAACTTACGTGAGCTCGAAGCAGCCATTCCGGTTGCTCCGTTAAAATTACTTGTACTTGACTCTGCAAAAAAAATCGGAACCAGTGTCAATAATCATCTGGTTAATTTCCGAAGAGATGTTAAAAACATTGCCAAAAACGATCCTGCATTTAAGGGATATGTTTCTGACAATTATATGATAGATTTGGATTGTCCCCGTTTTGGCTCCGGAGAAGCAAAAGCTACTATCGGTGAATCCGTCAGGGGTAAAGATGTTTTTATTCTTGTAGATGTTTGTAACCACAGCGTTTCCTATACCATGAACGGCTATACCAATTACAAATCTCCGGATGACCACTATCAGGACTTAAAACGTGTCATTGCTGCCATTAACGGAAAAGCTCACAGAATCAATGTTATTATGCCGTTTATGTATGAAGGCAGACAACATAAGCGGAACGGTCGCGAATCATTAGACTGTGCCTATGCTCTTACCGAACTTCGCAGTATGGGAGTGAACAATTTCATCACCTTTGACGCACATGACCCCAGAGTTATGAATGCAGAGCCTTTATGCGGTTTTGACAATTTCACTCCGCCTTACCAGTTTATCCGCGCACTTCTTCATAATGAACAACATTTGATTGTAGATAAAGACAACTTAATTGTAATCAGTCCTGACGAAGGTGCTCTTGACCGTGCGGTATATTTTGCAAACGTTTTGGGTGTCGATACGGGTATGTTTTATAAACGCCGTGATTACTCTACTATCGTAAACGGCAAAAACCCCATTGTGGCTCATGAATTTTTAGGCGAAAACATTGATGGAAAAGATGTAATTATTATTGACGATATTATTGCTTCCGGTGGAAGTATGATTGATACTGCCAAGCAATTAAAAGCCATGAATGCAAAACGCGTTTATATTTGTTGTACCTTCGGTCTATTCACGGAAGGGCTCTCCAAATTTGATGAAGCATATGAAAAATGTTATTTTGACAGAATCATTACTACTAATTTAACTTATCAGATTCCCGAATTAAAAGAACGTCCTTACTATTTGGAAGCTGATATGAGTAAATTCTTAGCTTCGATTATCGACTTTATGAATCATGACTCTTCCATGGTTAATGTTTATACACCCACAGAAAAGATTCATGAAATTCTTGCCAAATACAATAATCGTGAAACTGAAATGATTCAGGATGATCCCGCTTAATGAGTTATCATGAAAAAGGGCCTTGGTTCTAAAACCAAAGCCCTTTTTTTATGCATTTATTTTTCTTTCAATAATGGGAATGTAAGAATCACTTTAAATAAATCTCCGTCTACGGCAATTTCAAATTTGCCTTTCTGAACCTCTGTCAGATTTTTGGCAATCGATAAACCAAGTCCGCTTCCTTCAGTCGTTCTGGACTCATCTCCTCTGATAAATCGCTCCGTCAACTCTTCCGTATTTACCTTAATCGGGTTTTCTGAAATATTGAGGATGGAAAGGGACACCTGAGCATCTCCGTTATCCTTTTGCATTGTATGCAAATCAATATATATTCTTGTACCCGCAAGTGCATATTTAAAAATGTTATTAAACAAATTTTCTATTACTCGCCAAATACGCCTGCTGTCTGCATTAATATAAACATTTCTTTCAGAAGAGCGGAATATCGGTGTTAGTGTCTTTTCCTCAAACTTTTCAGAGAATTCTCCGATTGTCTGATTTAATAACTCTACTAAATTAATCTTTTCCCAATGTAACACTATATTACCGGAAGATATCTTGGATGCCTCTACTAAATCGTCTGTAAGCTGCTTTAATCTCTGCGACTTCACATCCAGAATTTCAATATATTCTATTACTTTCGGATTTTCTACATTTTCACGCTTAATTAAATCTACATAATTAATAATGGAGGTGAGCGGCGTTTTAATGTCGTGTGATACGTTGGTAATAAGATCCGCTTTCAGCCGTTCATCCTTCATACTGGTTGATACTGCATTCCTAATTCCTTCTCCAATACTATTGACGGCATTGGCAAGAACCAGATTATCTCCGTGAAGTCCCTTTTCATCAATCTGGTGTTCCGTATCACCACTGTTTATCTTTTCGATTCCTTTTAATATACGCTGTCTGTCAAGTGCTGTTTTATAATAGATAACACCAATCATAACATCTATCATTCCGACAATCATTGCACCCGGAATTCCCATTGCCAATATCAATAATATATTAATTAATATAACCAATACCACCGGAACCCATACTCTTAAAACAACCGATGAATTGTCATATATATGCAGCATCATCTTCTTAAGCCATAAACAAAATCTTCGAGCCAGACTATTTTTCCATAATACCTTTGCTTTTATTCTTCTCACAAAACTGTAATAGAAGAAAGAAAATAATAGACTTGTCAAAAGTGCTACAGCTCCGCATGCTACTCCTAATGCTGAATGATTAATAAGTGTTTTTATAGCAGAAATTTTGCCACCAATAATCAGATAAGTATATACGGCTATGACTAACACTGCAAATAACAGCATCACTTCCGTCGGAATTTTATCTTCCTGATTTAATCGTATTACCGTATTTCCTGTTTCTTTCTGTTTTCTTCTTCCCTCATTTATTGTTATGAGTACTAACAAAAATACGTATAAAACAGCAGAACAAATCATGATACCTGCATACAAACCAAAATGAGGTGAATAATGATCAAATCTGGTTTTTACCTGTGAAAACACATCCGAAGCATGATAGGAATCTGCAACTCCTATTAAAATCTGTGTGTTTGCAGGATACGCATACTCATATCCGTTAAGTACATATCTTACAGTTTCTTCTTCTATCAGTGTATTGGTATCATACACCATATTTTCAGGATCATAATATATATATTTACTGCACTCATCCTTTAGATTCTTTTCTAAAACACTGAGTTTATCGCTTTTTATTTCTCTATTGCTATAAATAATTACTTCATCACCGATTGTCTTTCTAATGTAATAGACAATGTTTGAATGATCGGCATCATAATATTCATTATATTTCAAATATTCTTCATAGTTTATTTGTAAGTCTTTTGCTGCTTTTTGCACATTCCCACAAAGTTCATAGTATTCATTCCATGAAAAAACATATTTCTCTATATTCTTACCGTCTATTGTCTGGTAACGGTTCTTCATAACGGTTGCCTGCGCATCATCACGCATGGAATCACCGCTTTCTGACATCATATTTCCCGAAACATCCATAACATGGGTATTTTTTTTGATATCAGAATTTAAATAGCTGATTGTTCCGCCTTCATAATCACCATCTTCATAATCTACATATGTCACGGTACGCATTGGGGAAAGAAAATCACTAACCTCATCACCCTGCATAAACACTTCTTCTGTTTCAAAACCATAACGTGCCCATTTAATCAGATCTTCCAAATAATATTCAGCAGTAATATACTCCTGCTCTATCCCTTCATATCTGTTTGCAAAGGCTGTTACATCAACCGTTTTTTTTGCATCATATTTCCCGTTTGTTTCCATCTGTCCTCTGATAGCTCCGTAACAGATAACATCATATACATTGTTTCCCAGTATTTCATTAAAAAGTGTTGAATCTTCAAATGGAACACCTTCATTGTCGTAAACATTGTAATATTTTACACCTTTTGCATCTTCCACCACAACATGTGCTCCTATGTTCATAAGTGCAAAGGCCACTGCTCCCGCAACAAAACAAATATGTTGCAATATATGCAAGAAAGTATTACTCCTCTTTTTCATTTCTAATCCTCCGGTTTATCCTATTGCTTTTCAATTTTATATCCTACTCCCCATACCACTTTTAAATACCTAGGCTCTTTCGGATTGATTTCAATTTTCTCACGGATATGTCTGATATGAACCGCTACCGTATTGTCTGCACCGATGGCTTCTTCGTTCCATATACTTTCATAGATCTGGTTAATGGAAAAGACACGTCCCTGATTTTTTACAAGTAAAAGCAAAATATTATACTCGATAGGTGTCAGTTTTACGCTTTCCCCGTCAACCTTCACTTCCTTGGTATCATCATTAATACATAGTCCTCCCGCTGAGAATAAAGCATTATTCTCAACATTTAAGTTACCAAGTTGTGTGTATCTTCTTAAATTGGATTTCACTCTGGCTACCAGTTCCAAGGGATTAAAAGGTTTTGTCACATAATCATCTGCACCGATATTAAGGCCTAAAATTTTATCGGTATCCTCCGACTTCGCCGACAGAAAAATAATGGGAATACTGCTGTATTCTCTTATTTTAATCGTAGCTCGGATTCCGTCCAGTTTGGGCATCATGATATCAATAATCAGAAGCTGGATATTCAGTTCTTTCAGCATTTTAATTGCCTGTTCCCCGTCATACGCTTTATGTACCTGATATCCCTCCTGATTTAAATATATTTCTATTGCATCTACGATTTCCTTGTCATCATCACAAACCAGTATATTAATCATAATAACAACCTTTCCTTTCATCCTATCGTATGATAGTATCAGTAAAACATATATTTTTTAAGTGTTTCCTAGCAAAAAAATTAAGACTTTCTTAATTCCATAAATGCTGCAAGATTTCCTCTCATGCCGTTACTTGCCCTATGGGAAAATAAGTACTCACTGTTACAACAGGTACAAATATCCGTCACCTCAATATTCTTTTCAGAAACCCCTGCTTCCATAAGAATTCTTTTATTTGCTTCCCACAGATTGAGTTGATATTTTCCTTTTTCTTTACCGGCTTTTAAAATATGCTCTGAATCTGCTTTGAACAAATCCATAAATTGAACTGCCACATCCTCACTCACTTCATAGCAATCCTGACAAATAGACGGGCCAATTGCTGCCTTTATATGTTCCGGCTTTGTTTGGAACGCCTTCTCCATCGCTCTAATGGTTTCTGCTCCCATTTTTTCCACGGTTCCACGCCATCCCGAATGACTAAGTCCGATTGCCCTATTTTCCGTATCAACAAAATAAAGCGGAACACAATCCGCATAAAAAGTGGCTAAAATAATGCCCGGCTTATTGGTAATCAATCCGTCTATATCACGATAATCTTTTTCTTTCACAATTCCTTTCCCACAATCATCTTCTGTGACGAAACGGATATTGGTTGTATGCGTCTGGTCTGAACAGACTATTTTCTCCGCATTGCTTCCGAAAATCTCCGCAATGCGACTAAAATTTTCATCTACCGATTCTTTTTTGTCCCCTCTTGTGTAGCTGAGATTCATGGATGAAAATATACCCTCACTTACTCCACCGATTCTGGTTGTAAATAAATGATTTATAAGTCCTGTTTCTTCAAGTCCCGGAAATGTCAAATATTCTATTTCTTTATATTTTCTCTGTTTGAGAACTTCTTTTCCCGATTTTCTTTTTACATCTTTATAACACAAATTCATAGCTGGTCTCCTTTTACCAACCGTATGCACTTCCCTGATACATAAATGCATTCCGGTACCATTTGATATTGCTTTCATCTCCGGTAACAGCCACTACATCATATCTTACCTGCAGCGGAAAATATTTTTTATGGCTGATACGAAAATAATCGGAGGTGTGACAGATTTTTTTCTGTTTACTGACTCCGACTGCTTCCTCCGGTACTCCCCGGCTATTATCTTTTCTGTATTTTACTTCCACAAAAACAAGACAGTTGTCGTGAATTCCAATCACATCAACCTCCCCCTGTCTGCATCTGTAATTTCTTTCAAGTACTATGAAGCCTCTTTCTTTTAAAAATGCAACAGCTGCTTCTTCATATTTCTTCCCTTTTTCTACCCGGTTCACAAAAAACCTCTCAATTAATTACTTTTATCCATTTTCGCTTTGATTTTATCCATAGCATCCACAAATATCAAAATCTCTGCAACAACTTCATATAATTCCGGCGGAATCATATCACCGATATCAAGACGCGATAAAGTATCTGCCAGTTTATCATCACGATGTACCGGCACATCCGCTTCTTTCGCTTTTTCAATAATACGCTCAGCCAATGCCCCTTTTCCCGATGCAATTACTTTGGGTGCATCATCTTCAGGATTATAAGCTAAGGCAATGGCCTGTTTGGGTTTATTCTTTTTTTCATCCATAAACTTCTTATGCCTCATTATGCCTTCTTAAGCTCTTGCATCAAACGAGTATCCTGTCAGCACAGACACGTTTTTGTTCTGTACCAGCATTTCTTCAATCACTTTTTTTTCACTGTCTTTTTGTATAAAAGAAGCCTGCATTTCATAACCTCTTTTATTCAGTCTCTCATTCAGAATATCAATATGGTCTGCAATTAAGTCAAGTGCACTCTCATCCTGTAAATAAAATTTTGTAGCTACTTTTTGCTCTTTCATGCTCACATGGACATCTACACTGCCCAGATGCTCCATGTCCAAATGAAGCAGAGCACTGACTTCTCCGTCTTCTTTTGCCAGATTCTTTTTATTGGTATATACATACAATTCCCCGTTTGCTTCCTGTCCCTGCAACTTTAAAGGTAACTGTACATAAGTAAACATCTGGTTTAATTGATTCATAAAATCAATATTTCCTGACAAATGATTTACCGCTTTAGCTACCGGCGACTGATTTGCTGTTTGTTCTATCGCTCCCTGTAGGCGATGTAGCTGCCTGCTAAGCCGCGTATATAAATCATCAACCTTCTTTTCTTCCGCCACTTCTTCCGGCATAAGCATCCATGCATTTTGCATTTCATTCTTCAAAAGTTTATGAAACTCTTTGCTATCCAATAATTTTATAGCGCTCTGTGCCTGCTCCGGTAGAATTTCTGTTTTTAATACCTTACCAAGTTCGGCAAAAAGTGTTTTACTGTCCGTTTGCTGATTTTTAACTGCCTCACCCAGTTCCTCAAAACCGGCTTGCTTTAACTCCTCTGCAAGCGCCAATGTCTCATCAGCATCCAATCCGTTTAATGCAATTACATCCTGCCTGTTTTCCTGCCCCACAATTACAGGACTTTCCTGTACCCCTTGTAGCGTTTGGGTGCTCGTGCTATCACTTGTTTGAGCTGTTATATTTGTTTCTGCAAGACTTTGCTCGCCAAGCAAAGACACTACTTCTTTATATAAAGCAATTCCATCTGAATAATTACTTTCAGCAATCATACCTTTCCACGTTTCAACAAGAGAATCGGCAACTGTATGAATACCTTCTGTCAATTGATGCTCAAGATTTTTATAAGCATCCATCTGGAAGATATTTTCTTCTGTTGCAGGAATATTTAGTCTGGCAAGTTGCAAAAGTGTTTCTATATTTGCCTGCGGATTTAGATTTATTGTCCGCATCATTTGTTGCAGACTATTTTTGTCAATGGACATCCCTTCCTGCATCATAGCCTTTACCATATGAACAGAAACCTCTGTTTCAGGTATTCCTGCCATTTGCAGTGCCTTGGAAATATTAGGATCATTTGCCATATTGGTGAAAAGAGGACTTAAAATCACTTTATTCCCAATTGCATTTTTAATGGCAAAGGTCATCTGCTGACCGATATCGACCTGCATATTACCTTCTAATCTCGCCTGAAGCATCTGGTTTTTGCCAATTGCAATCAGAATATCCAATCCGCTCTTATCAACAATTGTTCCTGACACTGTCTCTCCGGATGCCTTGCCTGCTACCTGCTCCAAGCCATTTTTTAAGTTTTGCTCAAGCGTGGCAGCATCTACCGGTGTATTTTCTATATGCACTTGATTTCCCTGACTAAACAATGAAGATAACCGCATGCTCTCTCCCTAAATTAAATTCTTTATAAAACTCTTTCTGTGAATCGGTGTAGGACCATATTTTTTTAATGCTTCAATATGCATAGCTGCACCATATCCTTTATTTGATGCAAACCCATACTCAGGAAAAACACTGTCATACTGAACCATCAAACGGTCTCTTGTCACCTTTGCAATAATACTTGCTGCTGCAATTGATATACTTTTCGCATCGCCCTTAATAATCGGCACCTGCTTTATCTCCACCTTCGGAATTGTCACTGCATCATTTAGTAGCAAATCAGGCTGTGGCTCCAGTTGTAAAATCGCTTCTCTCATAGCCTCGAACGTCGCCTGTAAAATATTGATTTCATCAATTCTCTCCGGTGATACATAACCAAGCCCGACAGAAACAGCCTTTTCCATGATTATTTCATAAAGCTCTTCTCTCTTTTTTTCGGACAACTGCTTGGAATCATTTAGGTATAAAATGTCACAATCTTTTGGCAGAATAACCGCACCTGCCACGACGGGACCTGCAAGTGGTCCTCTTCCCACTTCATCGATGCCGCAGATATAAGAAAAAGAATCATACTCTTTTTCAAATGCTTTCATTTTTTCTATGCGGGCAAGTTCTTTTTCATAATCTGCAATCCGCTTTCTTGCTTTCTCTAAAAGACTCTGCACGCCTGCTCTTTCATCTGTTTCATACATTTTTATAAAGTCAGGCAGCCCATTTAAATCGGCTGCCTGTAAAATATTTTTAATTTCACTTATCTTTTGTTCCATAATTTATCTCCTCTTATTGATGCTTAATCATGCCCACTTCATTAAATGGCCAAATTCTCATCCATGCTTTTCCGATAAATTCATCTCTATGTATGTTTCCGACTACCGGGTCACGGCTGTCGGAACTGTTGTTTCTGTTATCGCCGAGTACAAAATATTCATCATCCCCTAACGTAATCGGCTCGTATGCCCTACCCGGATCTGTTATCACTTCATACCCATAAGATTCCTTAAGCAATACATCGTTGATAAAAATATTACCGTCCTCATCTATAAAAACAGTTTCTCCCGGCAATCCGATAATCCTCTTTATATAATATGTTTTCTCCGCATATCTGAAAGGAAATACAATAATATCAAATCTTTCGGGTTCTGAAAAGCGATATGATATTTTATCAACAATCAAATTATCACCGTCATTTAACGTAGGCACCATGGAACTTCCCATAACTTTCGTTCTTTGTCCCACATATGTTACAACAAGAAATGTTAAAACAAGCACGACAAGTAAATATAAACTGGTGCTTAATACTTCTTTTAATTTTCTGTTCACTGCCATTCCTCCGGACATTCCAATGTAATTTTCCCGATTTTTCCGCTTCTGAAGTCTTCCATCACAAGCCCTGACGCCCTCATAATGTCAGGCTCTTCACCTTTCAAATAGCAACCACGACTCTTACAAATAGCTTTCAGCATATCATATCCGTCTTCTGTTTCTTCGACATTGTATCTCTTTTCTATGAAACCGGTATAATTCTTTTGAATATAAGCTATGGTAGCAACGGCAAGTTCATCCATATGAAGAATTTCATCATTAATGGATCCTATCATGGCAAGACGTTCTCCCACTTTCTGATTTTCAAATCTCGGCCATAAAATTCCGGGAGTGTCTAAAAGCTCCAGGTTTTTATTCAAACGAATCCACTGTTTTCCTTTCGTTACACCGGGTTTGTTTCCTGTTTTGGCACAGGCACGTCCGGCAAAAGAATTAATAAACGTAGACTTTCCCACATTAGGAATCCCTACCACCATGGCACGTACCGGTCTGTTTACAATCCCACGCTTTCTGTCACGCTCAATCTTTTCCTTACAGGCTTCCTGTACAAGTCCCTGAATTGCTTTCATCCCCATTCCGGTTTTAGAATTGATAAGAAGCACATGAAATCCTTTTTCTTTAATATACTCAGCCCATTTTTCATTATAATTATTGTCAGCCAAATCTGACTTATTGAGTAACACAATTCTGGATTTCCCTTTTGCTAATTCATCTATATCGGGATTTCTGCTACTCATTGGAATACGTGCATCTACAAGTTCAATCACCAAATCAATTAATTTAATATTTTCCTGCATCATCCTCTTGGCTTTTGTCATATGCCCGGGATACCATTGATAATTCATATTCTACCTCTTTTACTATTTAATCAGTCCCATTCCGTCCTCGTCGCAGGACAAGTGAAACCATGCTTTTCCTTCTATTGTATCCTTATGCACCGGACCGATATTGCCGGAACGGCTGTCTTCACTGTTGTTTCTATTATCACCGAGTACAAAATACTCATCTGTTCCCAGTTTCAGCTGCGTTTCCGCTATTCCGGAGTCTATCATTTTATCATAATTTTCATCTTCTGCATAAAACTTGCCATCAATATAAACATATCCGTCTATAATCTGAATCGTCTCTCCCGGAAGCCCCACCACACGTTTTACGTAATAATGGGAATTTTTATTGCCGTTAGGCAAAAATGCAATAACATCGCCTCTCTCCGGAGACGAAAGCCTATAAACCAACCGGTTAATCAGGACTTCCTGTCCGTTATATAATCCCGGTTCCATGGAAACACCTATGATTCCCACTTGCATACCGGCAGAAAATACAAATACAAATGCAACAAGAATTGCAGCAAAGCAATAGAAAATCATCCATAGGATTTCTTTTATCATGGCTTTTGTTATTTTCTTTTCTTTTTCATAAAAGGTTAAACCTTTCTTTCTTCTTGCCATATCACATCAATCCGCCTTGTTACAAAATAATCAAACCACCTATGATTTTACCATACTTCAAATATAATAGGAAGTGTGTTTCAAAACTTTCCCGTATGTTTCTCCGGTACAAATAAAAAGAGCCTGCATGCAGACTCTTTTACTTTCTTATCTAACAAGTTCTTTCACTTTTGCTTTCTTACCTACGCGGTCTCTTAAGTAGTTAAGTTTTGCTCTTCTTACTTTACCTCTACGAACTACTTCGATTTTTTCTACGTTAGGAGAATGTACAGGCCATGTCTTTTCAACACCTACACCGTTAGAAGTTTTTCTTACGGTAAATGTTTCTCTTGCGCCTGTTCCCTGTCTCTTTAAAACAGTTCCTTCGAAAACCTGAATTCTTTCACGGTTTCCTTCTTTAATTTTACCATGAACCTTTACAGTGTCACCTACTCTGAATTCTGCCACTTCTGCTTTTAACTGAGCAGATTCAATGTTCTTAATGATATCGTTCATTTTTTCCTCATTTCTGCGCTTCTTTGCGCTGTATAATATTCGGATGTTCTTAATACAACTGTAACAGAGGACCATCTCATCAATCACAACGTTAATAATTTACCATATGTCTGATAAAAAAGCAAGTTATTTTTTCTGTTTTTGTTTCCTAAGTTCGTTTCTGCGTTTGCGCTCTTCTTTTTTTGCCTTTTTAATAAAATATTCTTCATTCTCTGCAGCCCATTTTTCATACAGGTCAGGACGGATCTCTTTTGTCCTTTGAAGGGACTGTTCCAATCTCCACTCGTCCACTTTGGCATGATCACCGGAAAGAAGCACCTCCGGCACTTTTTTTCCCATCCATTCTTCCGGTCTTGAATACTGCGGATATTCAAGCAGATAATTGCTGTGGCTCTCTGAATCACCCGACTCCTGATTTCCGAGTACACCGGGAACCATACGGGAAATAGAATCCATAAGCACCATGGCCGGAAGTTCTCCCCCTGTCAAAACATAATCACCGATAGATATATAATCTGTAACAATCTCTTCTAAAACTCTTTCATCTATTCCTTCATAATGTCCGCAAAGAAAAATAAGGTCTTCTTCTTTTGCTAATTCTTTTGCCATTTTCTGTTTAAATACAGTTCCTTGAGGGGTCAAATAAATTACTCTTGGTTGTTTATCTTCTCCCCTTGCACTGATGTCTTTCATAACTGCCCGGTAGGCATCATAAACAGGCTGTGCCTGCATTAACATACCTGCACCGCCTCCGTACGGATAATCATCCACCTTTTTATGTTTATTTACTGTATAATCCCTGATATTCACAGCATTTAAAGTAATGGTTCCGTTTTCAATGGATCGTCCTGTAATACTGGTATTTAATCCCTGTGTAATCATATCAGGAAATAACGTAAGTACATGAAAATGCATTGCAATCCTCCCAGGTAAGTCTCTTAGTCAAGAAGTCCTTCCAATAAATGTACCGTCATTTTATTTCCTTCCGGATTCACATCCAAAATACACTGTTTGATTGCCGGAATCAGCACTTCCTTTTGTCCGTTATCCGCAAATCCCTCACAAAATTCCACCACATAAACATCATTGGCCCCCGTAGGCATCACTTCTTTTAATACACCCACTTTGCGTCCATCTTCTTCAAACACATCTATACCGATTAAATCTGCGATAAAATATTCGTCCTTATATAACTTTACGGCATCCTTACGGGCAACATATAAGTCTTTTTGCCTGTATTTCTGCACATCATCCACATTATCGATACCCTTAAATTTCAAAATTACCATATTCTTAAAAAACTTGACACCGGAAATTTCCATTGTCTGCATTTCCTTACCTGTATCAAGCATTATGGTTTTCAACTTTTTAAAGCGGTTCACATCATCTGTTGTAGGAAATACCTTAACTTCTCCCCGGACACCGTGGGTAGAAGTAATCACACCTACTTTTAACACATCTTCCATCTAAAATCTCCCGTAAATCAAACAGGGACGTGTTCACGTCCCTGCCACTCTTAGACGATTTCTACGTCTACCTTCTTGTTTTCTCTGGTTGAAGCAGCTTTTACTACGGAACGGATTGCCTTTGCAATTCTTCCCTGCTTACCGATTACCTTACCCATATCGGATGCGGCAACATGAAGCTCAAGTATCATATGCTTCCCCTCTTCCTTCTCGGTTACTGTAACCTCTTCAGGATGTTCAACAAGTGCTTTCGCAATTACTTCAACTAATTCTTTCATAGTCCACCTCCAAAAGACTTGTCAACAATTCCTACTTTTCAATTCCTGCTTTCTTGAAAATGCTGCTAACAACTTCTGTAGGCTGAGCACCGTTTGCCAACCACTTCTTAGCTAATTCTTCATTTACCTTGAATGTGCTGGGTTCTGTAGTGGGATCATAAGTTCCGATTTCTTCGATGCACTTTCCGTCTCTGGGAGATCTGGAATCTGCAACTACGATTCTATAGAAAGGAGCTTTCTTCTGTCCCATTCTTCTTAATCTGATTTTTACTGCCATTGTTTTCACCTCCGAAAAATTTAAAAATTGTAATTTATTTGAATTGAAATTCAAAACAAGTTAAAACGGAAACCTCATGCCTCCAAAACCGCCGAAACCGCCTCTTCGTTTGCCGCCCATCATTCCCGACATCTGTTTCATCATCTTCTGGGACTGCTCAAACTGCTTAATAAAGCGGTTTACTACAGCAATATCCACACCTGCACCTTTTGCTATTCTATGCTTACGGCTGGGATTTAAAAGTTTGGGATTTTTACGTTCTGCAGGGGTCATGGAAAGAACGATTGCTTCAGTTCGTGCAAGCTGTTTTTCATCCACCATGGACTCCATGTCCTTCATCTGCTTTCCCATGCCGGGCATCATACCTAAAATACTGGTAAGACCACCCATATTCCGCATTTGTTTCATGCTCTCTAAATAATCTTCGAAATCAAACTTGCCCTTTTTCATGCGGGCAGCCATTTCTTTTTCTTTATCTTCATCAATGGAAATGTTTTCCTGTGCTTTTTCAATTAAGGAAAGGACATCCCCCATTCCGAGGATTCGGTTTGCCATTCTATCAGGATAAAACTGTTCCAAATCAGAAAGTTTTTCTCCCATACCTACATAAAGAATCGGTTTCCCTGTAACGGCTTTGACGGAAAGTGCCGCACCACCTCTGGTATCACCATCCATCTTAGATAAAACAACACCGTCAATACCGATTTTTTCATCAAATTCTTTGGCAACAGTAACAGCATCCTGACCTGTCATGGCATCTACAACCAACAGAGTTTGATGTACATCTACATTCGACTTAATCTCCTGAAGCTCTGCCATCATGTCTTCATCGATATGCAGTCGTCCGGCAGTATCTAAAATCACCACATTATGTCCATTCTTTTTTGCATGCTCGATAGATGCTTTTGCAATATTAACAGGCTTTTGATTATCTCCCATGGAGAAGACATCCACCTGTTGTTTTTCACCGTTTATCTGTAACTGCTTTACAGCAGCAGGTCTATATACGTCACAAGCCACCAACAAAGGCTTTTTTCCTTTTAATTTCAGTTTGCCTGCTATCTTAGCTGTTGTGGTTGTTTTACCGGCACCCTGAAGACCACACATCATAATAACCGTAATGGACTTACCGGGTTGCATCTGAATCTCTGTGGTCTCACTTCCCATCAGGGCAATCATTTCTTCATTAACGATTTTAATCACCATCTGACCGGGATTCAAACCATTCATTACATCCGAACCGATTGCACGTTCTTCCACTGCTTTTACAAATTGTTTTACAACCTTAAAATTAACATCTGCTTCCAAAAGTGCAAGTTTAACTTCTTTTAATGCTGCTTTAACGTCTTCCTCTGTAAGACGGCCTTTGCTTCGCAGATTTTTAAATACATTTTGAAGTTTGTCTGTTAAACTTTCAAATGCCATCTATTAAAGCTCCTCTAAAATCTGACCTGCAATTTCTTTCATTTTGATTCCCAGTTCTTCACGGGATAATGTTTCGTTTCCGGTCAGTGTTTTTATTTCTTCTACCTTTTGCTTTATGGTCATGAATTTCTGTACCAAATGCAACTTATTCTCATAATCCTGCAAGGAATTGTCGCACCGCTTAATTAAATCGTGTACGCCCTGTCTGCTGATATTGTACTCCTTGGCAATCTCACCAAGTGACAAATCACCAAAAACGGCATCCTCGTATATCTTTTTTTGATGGTCTGTTAAAAGTTCTCCGTAAAAATCATACAAAAGACCCTTTTCAACGATTCTTTCCATACAATCACCTTTGCTAGAATACACCATAAAAAGAGAAGTGTCAAGTATTTTTGCCTTACAGTTTAAAAAATATTAACATGTTTAATAACAATATTCATACTGTCTAATCAAATCAATACATGTGCAGGCAGGTGATTCTACCAATGCTGAATCATCAAACTTTGATATCATTTCTTCTTTCTTTCTGTCAATACTTACATAAATCAATTCACTGTCACTTGCAATCTCTTCTAAGCCTTCTGTCAACGTATATAATCTCTTTTCCATGACAACTCCTTGGTATTGTTTGTCACATGCTTGTATTACCTCATCCGTTGCAGGTTTTCCATTAATAAATTCCTGATTATGAATACAAGTATCTTCTTTAACAAGTTCACCAAGTCCAAGTACACTGTAGGTTGTGCTTATGTAGTCTGCAAAGTAATCATACTCATTACTATACTCAACATATCCATCTGATTCATATAAGGAAAAACTATCTACATATACTCCGATATTCATAATACCGACTGTTTCATCTCCTAAAATGATATGATTAAGTGTACCATTATCCCAATCATAAACTAATGCAACCGTTGTATATGTTCCGTGAAGTATCAATTCATCAATACCATCATTACTGATATCCATTAATGTAAATGCAATCTCTTCCTCTTCATACCCTGCAAGTTCTTCAAAATATTGCAGATAATGATCATTTGCCATAAAATCATAATAAGCAAGATATGGATCCGGTGAATATGTTACCTCTACATCACGTTCGTTTCGCACTCCATTGTAATGCCATACCAGTTGATATCCTTTTCCAAAATTATCTACTCTTACATAATATTGCTCATCATCAACTTCAACTTCTGCTCCATAATACGCTGCTATCTCCTCTGTGATTTTTACAGGGTCTCCTTCAAAAATATTTTTATCCGGCAAAAGCGATATACGTTCTGCCATCTTCTCATTAATTCCTCCATCTTCATAAGTCATAATCTTCCAACCTATGGTTTGGGTGTTTCGTAATTGCTCCAGTTCTTCATTAATATCACTATTTTTTTCATGAAGTCTTGTATTAATCATTAATAAATACTGTACACCATCTTCATCTGCAAGAAATACATTATTATATTCATAATTTGTTGAACCGCCAAATGCACCTCTCGGAATATCTACAAATTTTATTCCCAATAATTCTTCCCATTCACCAATATAATTCGGCATATTTACTTTATGCCCATCTACATAAAAGCTTCTTTCGTCTCCTACTATATACTCAAGAGGGAAAGACCATGAAGTAAAATCGGAAAAAGCATCTTCTGACATATGGATATCTTCTACATGTTCCTCTTTAGAATTCATCTCTTCTTTTAAAGGTTCCCCTTTTGTCTTTCCGCATTTTTCACAATACTTTGTTTCCTCATATGTTGCTTCTACCCAACTGTGCTTTAATTTTTTCCCTTTTGTTTCTCCACATATTTCACATGTTTTAGGTTCTTCACAAGTTGCCTTTTTCCACTGATGCTCATGCCCACAACCTGTAATTCCTAACATCATAACTAAAGCTAAACCTAAAATAAGTACCCTCGTCTTCATCATAATTTAAATCCTCCATTCCTTTATTCTGTGCTTTGCTTTTTATATTTTTTGCCTTTACACTTATATAGAGATGGTCTTGTTTCAAAAAGTTGCAGTAAGTTTTAATTTTTTTATTTTTATAAATTCACTGCTATATCAGTATATAAACTAAAGATGAACTAATTATACTCTCTCAATCGTATAATTAGTTCATCCCTAACTTTAATTCTATTCTTCTGTATAATCCTTCATACAGACATTCAGATCCACATTGCCTTTAATTCCATTTACCATTCCTTCGGAGGTATATTGCCACACGCTGAATTCGTAGGGAAAATAAACTTCCGGATTATAGTAAGCAAACCACTTCTCATATTGCTCTACCTGTTCCATATCAAGCATAATCATAAAGGTTTTTAAATTACCGTAAATCATCGGTGTATATCCGGCTTCTTTTATGGTTTCACAAAAGGCGATACAATTCTTCGTATATTCTTCCTTGGTTAAATTCTTTGTTCTGGCATCATTCGACGTTACTTCTTCCAAGTCATATACAACCGGATATTTTATATCATAAGGCTCAATCATTTCAAGAACCAATTCGGCTTCTTCCACAGCCTCCTTTTCATTTATGGCCTGCGAATAGAAATATACCCCTACATCAATATCATTTTCCAGTGCCCCTTTGATATTCTCTTCAAAGTTCACATCTTCTGTAAGTTTTCCTTCTGTACTTCCTCTGACTCCGGCTCTGATAAAAGCATACTCAACACCATCATCCGCCACTTTATCCCAGTTAATTTCTTCCTGATATCTTGAAACATCAATTCCTTTTTTCGACACCACTTCGTCTAAATCATTTACATATTCAATCTGATTATTTTCTGTTACGATAAAATTATCCAAAACATAATCATGCTTTTTAAGCTTGTCCGAAATCGGGAAAAAATTATATTTTCCGTCTGCATAAACAACCACATCATCTACATACAATTCCCGCAATATTTCCGCAGTAGAAACACCTTCACTCATTTTATTTTTTATTTCTGAAAGCACTTCTTCTCTTCCTTCCAAAAAACCAAGCCCGGATGTTTCCAAAATATAATTATCAAAGTCAGACTGTGTATAAATATATCCTTCCTTCTCTGCCTTATAGGCTTCAAAATCATTCAGCGTTTGTACACTATCTGTTTTAAGTATATAATTTAGCAAAAGAAGTACGATACACCCTGTCAAAGCAGCCAGGGCAATCACACAAAATATGATATTGGTAATCAGACTCGTTCTTTGTCTTCTTCTTTTTCTTTTGTTTATTGCATCATTCATTCCAGCATAAGCCAGCCTTTCCCCGTGTAATTATTTTTATTATATAATCAAACCTTCCTTTATACAAGATGAACATTTTTCCTCTTGTATTACTTATTATATTCTTTCTCCAAAATAACTTTTATATCCTTCTCCGTAAATTTCTGATGCACTTGTTATAATCATAAATGCCTTTGTATCTTCCTGTCGCACTATTTCTTCCACTTTATGAGCTATCTGTTTTTTCACAACACATAGCATAATTTTCTTTTCTTTATTTTCATAAGCACCGCTTCCTTTCAGGAGCGTAACGCCAATATACACTTCCTTTAATACCCTTTCCGTTATTTCCTTTGAATAATCACTGATAATGTAAATAAGTCTTGCTTCTTCATGTCCGTACAAAACTTTATCAAGCACATAGGAGGTTGATAATATGGCAATAATACTGTATAAAACTGAATCAAAGTTCCCAAAAATTATCCCGCTTGCACATACTATTAATGCGTCAATTATAAGCATAAGCGTCCCTGTCTTAAGGTGTGGAAACTTTCTGCGTAAACATTTTATAATAATATCCACACCACCCGTTGTTGCATGATTGCGAAACACACACCCCATTCCAACGGCAATCAAAATCCCTCCAAAAAAAGCACCCAAAACAGGCTCCTGTGTGACCGGCGGAAACCCAGAAAAAAAATTGGTAGCCACAGAGACAAGTAAAATAGCATAGATCGTTGATGTTGCAAATTTAATGCCGAATTTTTTTATTGCTAAAAATATAATCGGAATATTAAAAAGCAGATAAAGAGTTCCCGTTTCTATAGGCAAAATTCTATTTACCATAACAGAAAGTCCCGTAAGGCCTCCCGGTGCAAGATTATTTGGGTCTATAAACAGACTTATCCCTGCTCCGTATACCATGCAGGCAACTGCAATATAAAAATATCTCTTTATGATAAGCAAATTGTTATTCTTTCTCACATTTACACCATCCACAAAAAAATCCACATACTGCACATAGTATGTGGATTTTTTTATGAAATATTAAATATTTGTTCTTACGACCTTCGGTTTATAACCATTTTCTTCCAAAGTATTAATGATTTGCTGTTTATGATCTGTCCCGAAAGCTTCCAATGTGATGCGGAGCTCTACTGCCGCATTCCTGTTAATCGAAACAAACTGATTATGTTCAAGCTTAATTACATTACCATTCTCTTTTGCAATAATATCTGCCACTCTGGAAAGTTCACCCGGCTTATCCGGCAAAAGAACGGAAACTGTAAAGATTCTGTCTCGCATAATAAGTCCTTGCTGTACGACTGATGACATGGTAATTACATCCATATTACCACCGCTTAAAATGGAAACAATCTTTTTATCTTTCACATCAAGATGCTTTAATGCCGCTACGGTAAGCAGTCCGGAATTTTCAACTACCATCTTATGATTTTCTACCATATCCAGGAATGCAACAACAAGTTCTTCATCTTCCACAGTAATAATGTCATCGAGATTTTGGCTGGCATACGGGAATATTTTTGTTCCCGGTGTCTTTACCGCCGTACCATCTGCAATGGTACTTACGCCGGGAAGTGTTACTACTTTCCCTTCTTTGATGGACACCTGAAGGCAATTAGCACCCGCAGGCTCTACACCGATTACTTTAATCTTAGGATTCAATAACTTTGCTAACGTTGAAACACCTGTTGCAAGACCGCCGCCGCCAATAGGAACAAGAATATAATCTACTAAAGGAAGTTCTTTAAAAATTTCCATTGCAATAGTTCCCTGTCCGGTTGCCACAGCCAAATCATCAAAGGGATGAATAAATGTGTATCCTTCTTTCTCGGCAAGTTCGTATGCATGCTCGCAAGCCTCATCATATACATCCCCATAAAGGACCACTTCTGCCCCATAACTTTTTGTTCTGTTTACTTTAATTAAGGGTGTTGTGGTGGGCATAACAATCACAGCCTTCACACCATAACATTTTGCAGCATATGCAACCCCCTGTGCATGGTTTCCGGCGGAAGCGGTAATCAGTCCTTTCGCACGTTCCTGATCATTTAAAGTACTTAACTTGTAATAGGCACCGCGAAGCTTATAGGCACCGGTAAACTGCATATTTTCCGGTTTTAAATAAACCTTGTTTCCTGTTTGTGCACTGTAAAAGTCACTGAAAACAAGCTTGGTTTCCTGTGTCACTCTTTTAACAACATCAGACGCCTCTTCAAATTTTTCAAGTGTCAGCATTTTGCTATCCATTTATATTCCCAGCCTTTCCTATTTCTCATCCACATCAAAAAGAGCATTTACAAATTGGTTTGCATCAAATTTCTGCAAATCATCAATGGTTTCTCCCACACCGATATACTTAACGGGTATCCGTAATTCTGACTGAATTGCCACTGCAATACCTCCTTTTGCAGTCCCGTCCATCTTTGTCAAAATAATACCGGTCAAATCTGCCGTTTCTCCGAACTCTCTTGCCTGACTTAATGCATTCTGTCCGGTAGTCCCATCTAAAACCACCAAATTTTCCCTGTGGGCATCCGGATACTCCCTGTCAATAATCCTGTTGATTTTTTTTAATTCTTCCATCAAATTTTTCTTATTGTGAAGTCTTCCGGCTGTATCGCAGATAAGCACATCCACGCATCTTGCCTTTGCAGCATTAACAGCATCATATACGACACTTGCCGGATCTGCACCTTCTGTTCCGCCTATCATATCCACACCGGCTCTGTTTGCCCACTCAAAAAGCTGCTCTCCTGCAGCTGCACGGTAAGTATCTGCCGCCGCAATCAAAACTTTTCTTCCCTGTTCTTTTAAAATGCCGGCAAGTTTACCGACAGATGTGGTCTTTCCCACACCATTTACACCGATTATCAAAATAACGGACTGTTTCTTTTCAAAGTCATAAGCAGTTTCCCCAACCTCAAGTTGTTCCTTTATACTTTGAATCAAAAGTTCCTTACACTCCTCGGGCTCTTTTATATGTTTTTCTTTTACCTGTCTGCGAAGACTTTCTAAAATATTGCCGGTTGCGTTTACACCGATGTCACCCATAATCAGAATTTCTTCTAACTCCTCATAAAAATCTTCATCTATAGAAGAAAAACCACTGAATACGGAATCAATTCCGTGAACAATATTATTTCTTGTTTTACTTAAGCCTTCTTTTAATCTGCTGAAAAAACCGCCCATTAATCATCTAACTCCTTATCAATCAGGTTAACACTTACAAGTGCGGAAACACCCTTCTCCTGCATTGTGATACCGTATAAGCGGTCTACCTGCTCCATAGTACCACGTCTGTGGGTAATTACGATAAACTGTGTATTCTTTGTAAGTTTATGTAAGTATCTCGCAAATCTGGATACGTTACTTTCATCCAAAGCAGCTTCAATTTCGTCAAGCAAACAGAACGGTGAAGGTTTTAAGTTCTGAATGGCAAACAATAATGCAATTGCCGTAAGGGCTTTTTCACCACCGGATAACTGCATCATATTCTGCAGTTTCTTTCCGGGCGGCTGTGCAATAATACGGATACCTGCCTCCAGAATATCTTCATCTTCCATAAGTTCCAACGTACCCTTACCGCCACCGAACATTTCCTTAAATACTTTATCAAACTCTTTACTGATTTCAGCAAATTTCTCATTGAACTGTTTTCTCATGGCAATATCCAGTTCTTCAATAATGCCTTCCAATGTTTTTTCAGCCTCTACCAGGTCATCATGCTGTGTCTTCAAGAATCCGTAACGTTCCATAAGGTTCTTGTAATCTTCAATGGCATTTACATTTACATCGCCAAGTTTCTTAATCTGATCTTTTAAGGATGAAATTTCTTTTTTCATGGCGGATAAATCTGTCATTTCTTCATTCTTAAGTGAACTTGCATCGGACAAAGTAATTTCATATTCATCCCACATGTAATTAATCTGGTTTTCCAGCATTTCCTGGAATTTTTCTTTCTGCGCATTCAGACGATACACTTCTTTATCCAGTGCCGTCATCCGTTCAGCAAGAGATTCTCTGTCTGCAAAGAAATTCTTCTGTTTTGCAGATAGTTCTTCCTTCTTTGCAATATCTTCTTTTAACTTCACTTCCGCATCACTTTGGGTCGTATGGGATGCCACAATCGTCTTCTGGATTTCTGAAATATTATTTTCTTTACTCTCAATATCCTCACGACACTTAAATAAACCTTCTTCTATCTCTGCAAGTTCCGATGCAAAACGCTCAATTTCTCCGTTGATACGGTCCACATTTTGCTGGTGGAATCCTTGTTGCTGAAGCATTTTTTCTACTTCTACATCCCAGGATGCCACATGAGCAAGCTGCTCTGACTCTTCCACTCTTTTTTCCTCAAGCTGCGCTTGGAACTCCTTAATCTGAAGTTCAACCTGCTTTTCCAATTCTTCGGAATCCGCAAGTTCTTTTTGAATTGATTCCTTACTAAGCAAAATCTCCTGAATCTGATTTTCAATTTCACGCTCTTCTGCTTTCAGTTCCATAGAGCCTTCGGATGCTTCGTCCTTACGTTCCTGTGCTTTAATTACGTTAAGACGGGCCGTATTTTGTTCAATAAACTTCTTTTGAAGTTCTGATTTATCGTTTTCAATGGAAATACGAAGTTTATTTCGCTGTTCTTTTGTCTCTTCAATATCCACTAAAATAGCGTCAATTTCTTTTAAGAACTTCTTTATCTTCGCATCCAATTCTTCCATTTCTCGTCTTCTTCCGAGAAGATTACTGTTATTCTTAAATGCACCACCACTGATGGCACCGCCGGGTACCAACAATTCTCCTTCCAGCGTTACCATACGGATGCCGTAATCAAATTTTCTTGCTATTTTTACAGCATTGTCAACATGATCAACCACAACAATACGGCCAAGCATAGCTTTAGCCACATTGCGATACTTCTCTTCTATATCAACAAGTTCATCAGCCATACCAATGACGCCTGCTTCCTTTAATGCCTCAGGATTCTTAAATTCCTGCGGATTGGTAATGCTGGTAAGCGGTAGAAATGTTGCACGTCCACCTTTATTCTGTTTCAGGAATGAAATCATTCGCTTTGCGGTTTCTTCGTCATCCGTAACAATATTCTGGATATTGCCGCCAAGTGCCGTTTCAATGGCTGTCTCATATTTGGGAGCAACCTTAATAATATCGGCAACGACACCGATAATTCCTTTTTCCTTTTCTTTTTGCTCCATTACTTTTTTTACACTGCCGCCATAGCCTTCATAGCGCTCTGTCAAATTGGAAAGAGCTTCAAGTTTTGATTTTTCCTGATGATAACTCACCTGTGTATCACGAAGTTTCTGGTCCTTACCTGCCAGTTCTTCTTTCATTAATGACAATTTTTCTTCTTTAGATGTTATCGTGTCATTCAGTTTTCGGATATCTTCATTTATCTTTTCAAACTCACCCTGAAGCTGCTTCATGACTGCTTCCTGCTGGGCTTCATCCGATTTTACACGAAGAAGTCTGGACGTAAGTTCTGCCTTACGGATGTTGATCTGTTCCGTCATGGTATCATAACGTCCCAGTTTTGATTTAATGGTCGCACGACTGTTAAGAGCGTCAATAATTGTATTTTTTCCGCTCTCGATATTATTATTGAGTTCTTCTATTTTATTTTGTACGGCCAGCAATAATTCTTTTGCATCATTTCTGCTTTTTTCAATCTCTGCCACCTGTACATCAATTACATTCTTATCTTCTAAGATACCGGCTTTGTCCCCGGATTTCGCATCAATTTCTTTCTGAACAGCTTCTTTTCTGGACATAAAATGTTCTTCATTGTTTTTTGCAGACTTAATCTGTTCTTTTAGGACATTGATTTCACCTTCCAGTTTTCCGCGTAGGACACTGGTATCCGTGAGCATACTTCTGCTCTTTTCTATAGATTCATCCAGCATTTCTATCTGCCCCTGAATCTGTTCATACTCTTCCTTTATTTTTTCATATTGCTCGGAAGTAGTTTCTAAATCACTGTTTGCAATGGTATACTTCTCGTCTGCAGATTTCAGTTGTTCCTGCAATCTGTTATTTTCAAGAAGGAATACATTTACATCCAGTGTCTTTAATTCTTCTTTTTTCTTCAAATAAACTTTAGCAACTTCTGACTGCTTTTCGAGCGGTCCGATTTGCTTTTCAAGTTCAGATAAGATATCGCTGACACGCACAAGATTTTGCTTTTCGTCTTCCAACTTCTTCTGTGCTGCCACTTTACGTCTTTTAAACTTTACAATACCTGCCGCTTCATCGAAAAGTTCACGTCTCTCTTCCGGTTTACCGCTTAGAATCTTATCAATCTGTCCCTGTCCGATAATAGAATACCCTTCTTTACCGATACCGGTATCATAAAAGAGTTCATTTACATCCTTTAAACGACAAATAGTTCCGTTAAGTAAATACTCACTTTCACCGGAACGATAAATTCTTCTTGCAACTGTTACTTCATCATAATCAATGGCAAGCTGATGATCGGAATTATCCAATGTAATTGCAACATAAGCATATCCCAGAGGCTTTCTCATTTCTGTACCTGAGAAAATAACATCCTGCATGGAAGAACCACGAAGTTGCTTAATTCTCTGCTCGCCAAGCACCCACCTTACGGCATCGGCCACAATACTTTTACCGATTCCGTTGCGACCTACGATTCCTGTAATTCCATTATGAAATTTAAATACAATTTTATTTGCAAAGGATTTAAATCCATGGATTTCAATAC
>JAZNAE010000090.1:0-14447 GCA_045586385.1 Lachnospiraceae bacterium | reverse complement strand
GAAGAGTCTCATATGGAAAAGGTAGTTGACAAAGAGGCATGGACAGAGACTATTGAACATGCAGCAGAGACGCATGAAGAACAGGTAATTGATCAAGAAGCGTGGACAGAAATTGTTCATCATGACGCAATTACGCATGAGGAAAAACAAGCGGATAAAACTATTACAGTAGTAGACAAAGAGGCTTGGGATGAAGAAATTTATCATGAAGCTATCTATAAGACTATTACAGTAGTAGATAAGGAAGCGTGGACAGAGACCATAGAGCATCCGGAAGAGTCTCATATGGAAAAGATAGTTGACAGAGAAGCTTGGACAGAGACTATAGAGCATCCGGAAGAATTTCATATGGAGAAAAGGGAAGGAGAAAAGAAAAGCATTATTAAGATGATCTTTGGAAAACGGATTCTTGACCCTGTAGATCCCGATCCTGTAGATCCTGACCCTGTAGATCCCGATCCTGTAGATCCTGATCCTGTAGATCCCGATCCTGTAGATCCCGATCCTGTAGATCCCGATCCTGTAGATCCTGACCCTGTAGATCCCGATCCTGTAGATCCCGATCCTGTAGATCCTGATCCTGTAGATCCCGACCCTGTAGACCCCGATCCGGTAGATCCTAATCCAGCAGGCGGAGACGGAGATGTTCTTGGAGCAAGAAGAGGCGGTGAAGTATCCGGTGCGCCAAGCGGCGGTGCGGTTCTCGGAGCAAGAAGAGACAATTTCTTTGGAGTTCTTGGTGAAAGAAGACGCCCTGCAACAGGCGACGGTTTGACAGGACTTGCATGGTTACTCAGCTTAGCATCATCATTAGGAGCTGCAGGTGCATCAGGAATGGCTTTAAAGAAAAACAAAAAAAATAAAAATAAGAAGTCTGAAGAGGAATAATGTGATTTAGACACTACCGGCAAAGGCTATCAGCTTTTGCCGGTTTCTTTATATCTATAAAAGAAGGGATAAATCTGATGATTTATCCCTTAACGAAACAACTATGATAAAATTTATGCTTCCTTTAAATCAAATTTGAAATATCGTACAGCATTATTGTAAGAAATATTTGTTACAATTTCGGATAAAGTTTCCATATCTGCAGGGAACTCTCCATTCTCAACCAGTTTGCCGATTAAGTCACACATAATTCTGCGGAAGTATTCGTGTCTTGTGTAAGATAAGAAACTTCTGGAATCCGTAAGCATTCCCACAAAACCGGATAAGTTGCCGAGGCTCGCAAGAGAGAGCATTTGATTTTGCATACCAATCTTATGATCGTTAAACCACCATGCACTTCCCTGTTGGATTTTGGCAACGGCAGTGGAATCCTGGAAACAGCCAAGGATGGTGCCGATTACTTCATTATCACCCGGGTTTAAACTGTAAAGAATGGTTTTGGGTAATTCGTTTGTTTCGGCAAGTGCATTCAAAAAGTCTGCCAGTTGGTTTGCAGGAGTGTAATTGCTGATGCAGTCGAAACCGGTATCCGGACCGATTTTTTTGTACATAAGCTTGTTGTTGTCACGCTTGCATCCATAATGAAGCTGCATAACCCAGTTGTGACGGTTGTATTCTCTTCCCATAAAAATCATAAATGCTGTTTTGTAAATGAATTCTTCTTCCTTGCTGATGAATTCTCCGCGTAATTTTTTTGAGAAAATATTTTCAACAGTAACATCATCGGCAGGGTAATACATTACATATTCAATACCATGATCGGAAACGCTACATCCCATAGATGCAAAAAAGTCCATACGGTTAATTAATGCATCTTTTAGTGAAGAAAAAGAAGTAATGGCAATCCCACTGACAGAAGAGAGCTGACGAATGTAATTAATAAAACCAGCTTTTTCGATATTCATGGCATTGTCCGGGCGCCATGCCGGAAGAACCTGAACATCAAAGGATTCATCAGCAGCGATTTTAGCATGCCATTCCAAAGAATCAACAGGATCATCCGTTGTACAAATTAATGTTACATTGGATGCTTTGATGATATTGCGGACGCTCATGGATGGCTCTGCTAATTTTGCATTGCAAAGGTTCCATACTTCTTCAGCAGTGTTTTTATTAAGAGTTCCGTAATAACCGAAATATCTTTGTAATTCCAAATGGCTCCAATGATAAAGGGGATTGCCGATTGCCTTTCCCAAAACTTCGGCCCATTTGAAAAATTTTTCTTTATCAGAAGCATCTCCGGTAATATAATGTTCATCAATACCGCAAGAACGCATAAAACGCCATTTATAGTGGTCGCCGCCAAGCCACACCTGTGTAATATTTTCAAATTTACGGTCATTGGCAATTTCACTGGGATTAATATGACAGTGATAATCTAGGATAGGTGCCTTTGCAGCATATTCATGATACAGTGTTTTAGCTGTTTCGGTGGATAATAAAAAATCTTTATCCATAAATGGTTTCATAGTAGAATGCCTCCTGAAAAAAGTGTTTATTTTGATGTATGAGTACTGGCACGATGGATAATTTTTCCGGGCAAAACTGTTTTGGAAGGTAACTCCTCGCCGTTTAATACGCCGATGCATGTAGCAACTAATTGGGTACATAAAGGCTCTAAACCATTATCTACCGAGGTGATTTCCGGTTCGGAACATGTGGTTATTAATGAATTATTATATCCCATAACGGAAAAATCATTAGGAACGGAAAAACCGTTTGCCTTTGCATATTTTACAGCACCTACGGCAAGTATGTCTTCTGCACCGATAATTGCATGGAAAGACAAACCGCTTTTATGGATGTTAGCCACAAAATCACTGATTTCTTCCACATCTTCGCGCATGCCGGTATAATAGTGCAGATATTCCTCGGATAAGGTTAAGCCTTTGTCTTCATATGCTGAGCGGAAACCGTTCAATTTTTTGATACTGCTGTAGGAGTGGGAGTTGTAAAGATAAAGGATATCAGTAATTCCCTGGTCGAGTAAAAGGAGAGTGAGGTCTTTCATTGCCTGAAAATCGTTGCATACCGTGCAATAAACATTGGGATAATCAATGATACCGTTTAAAAGCATAACGGGAACTTGACCGGCAGCATCACAAATATATTGATTGTCTTCCATGTCAGGCTCAATAAAGTGAGAACCTACCAATATAAGACTGTCAACGTGCTGGTTAAGCAAAAGAGAAAGAGATTCTTTTTTGCCGTCAAGTTCATAGCCGGTACAACAAAGAATAGGATGATAACCGCCTGCACGTAAATTTTTTTCGATATAGTAAACAGCCTTTGCCAAATAAATATCTGAGCAGTCAGCGCAGAGAATACCGATGGATTTCATGGAATTTAAGCCCAGTCCCCTTGCAAAAGCGTTGGGAGTGTAACCGCATTTTTCTATGATGTCTAAAACCTTTTTCCTGGTTTTGGGTCTGACATTGGAACTCCCGTTAAGGACACGGGAAACGGTCGCAATAGATACCCCTGCCTGCTTAGATATGTCATAGATTGTCATTTGTAATTCTCCTTTTTCAAAAAAGTCAGCATCAAAATGTAACCATTTACATTTTGGCACTGACTTCATTATATAATAGTCTGTTTCAAAAAACAAGAAGTGATAATCATGTATTATATATTATTATTTATATTATTAGCGGAGCCGTCTTAAATTCGTTTATAGGCGCTTGATTTGTTTTGTTTGAAGAGACATATTCATAAAGATCACTACAATAGATGTCTTTTTTTAGCATAGAATATGCAGTGGGTGGGAGAATATTGATAGCGTCAGGTATATTGCTGATAAGCGGTATGTCGGAATGCTTCTTGATACAAGAGAGTACTTCGGAAGCATTTTTCTTAAAACCGAGTAAGCGGACGTAAGGAGTATATAAATTGCGTTCATGAAAAGTTGCTTCGTAGCAAGAAGGTGTTTCCATATTTAAAAGAATATGCATGAGTATGCGGCTGATTCTCGAGTATGTTATGTCTTTACTTTTTAATGACATACAAAAATCAGAAAAAGAGTGATAAGATGCAAGTTTTTTGCTTATTTTGTCGGAAATATCCCGGCTGCAATCAAGGTACTTTGAAAAACCGGTTTCTTTTTCCGATAAGAGTTTATAATATAACAAAGATGAAAAATCATCTGCGGTAATTGCATGCGAGGATATATGATGATCATCAAAAATTTTGATAATATCTTCCGGAATATGGGTGCGATAGTCATCTTTTTGCATTGCAATAGAAGAGCGGATCGCAGAGGCAGAACAGAACTCCCGCGTATTATCGGACACAGAGTCATCGTGATAGCCGGCTCCCTTTCTCAAAACGGTAACAGGGGACATGCGGCTGCCGGATACAAGCAATGATTTGCAGTATTCCAGACCAAGGATATTGTTTGGCGAAGAAAGAAGCAGTTCATAATCCTTTTTTTGGGAGATGCTAAGATCGGAAAGAAGCATCTGCATACGGGCAGTGGGGAAAGAAAGTCCTTGTTTTTGCAAATCAGACAAAAGCTTGTTTTGTGTGTCGGAAAAATGACATAATTTATTGGCGCAGGACACTAATGTATCAATATCGCCGCATTCACTTCCAAATGATAAATAATCGATACACCCAAGATGGTTTAAAAGTGTTATTGCCCCCTGTGAAAAGTATTCCGCGCTGGAAAGTGCATATAGGGAGGGGAGTTCCAAAACCACATCCGCACCGCCAAGAAGCGCCGCTTCGGTACGGATGTATTTGTTGCAGATGGCAGGAGCACCTCTTTGGACAAAATCACCGCTCATAAGCACGACAATATAATCGGCATCTGTTTTACGGCGGGTTTCGTCTATCTGATATTTGTGACCGTTGTGGAACGGATTGTATTCAGCGATAATTGCAGCAATTTTCATAGTCTTTTTCCTTTAAGGGGTTATAGTATTTTAAATGTATCATAAATAAACTTTATAAGCAATTTTGTATTTTAATTTAGACAATTTTTTTGTGTTTCATACTTGTTTGAAAGGTATGGATGCGATATACTTTTTATATGAGACGAAAGGAGAAATTGCCATGTCATATATTGATGTAATTAAAGATAAGGCGAGAATGGACAGAAAAACAATTGTTTTGCCCGAAACTACCGATAAAAGAACTTTAATAGCGGCTGCACATATCATGCAGGAAGGCATTGCTGATATTATTATGATTGGTAACCGTGAAAAAATTATGGATGGTGCCAATTGGCTCGAAATCGAGTTAGATGGTGTGACAATCATTGACCCATCCAATTGCGATAAGTTAGATGAATATGTAAATTTATTATATGAAACAAGAAAATCCAAAGGAATGACACCGGAAAAAGCGAGAGAAATTTTACTTTCTGATTTTCTGACCTTTGGTGTAATTATGGTAAAAGCCAATGATGCTGACGGTATGGTAGCAGGTGCGTGTCATGCGACGGCAGACACCTTACGTCCGGCACTTCAGATTTTGAAAACAGCACCCGGCGTGAAACTTGTATCTGGATTTTTCCTTATGTGTATCCCTGATTGCGAATACGGAGATAACGGAACATTCCTGTTTGCCGATTGTGGACTGAATCAGGATCCGACAGCAGAAGAATTGGCAGCCATTGCTGACAGCTCGGCAAAGAGTTTCAAGAGCCTCGTAGGAAGCAAACCGGTGATTGCGATGTTATCCCATTCCACCAAAGGAAGTGCAAAGCATCCCCTTGTTGACAAAGTAGTGGAAGCAACCAAAATTGCACATGAACAGTATCCGCACCTTTGCCTTGATGGTGAATTGCAGCCGGATGCTGCACTTGTTCCCCATGTTGCTAAGTCCAAAGCTCCGGGAAGTGAAGTGGCAGGTAAGGCGAATGTATTGATATTCCCCAATCTTGATTGTGGTAATATCGGTTATAAGTTGGTACAGAGACTTGGGAAGGCAGAAGCCTATGGTCCCATGCTTCAAGGAATTGCAAAGCCTGTTAATGATTTATCAAGAGGATGCTCCTGGCAAGATATCGTAGGTGTTGTGGCACTTACCGCAGTACAGGCACAATTAGTATAGAAAACGGAGAGAAAATCATGAATATTTTAGTTATTAACTGTGGAAGTTCATCATTAAAATTTCAGCTGATAAATGCACAGAGTGAAGAGTTGATTGCAAAAGGACTTTGCGAAAGAATCGGAATTGACGGAAGTCAGATTGTATATACACCTACCGGAGGAGAAAAGCATATAACAGTTACGCCCATGAAAGACCATACAGATGCGATCCGTCTTGTGCTTTCTGCATTAACGGATGAAAAGACAGGTGTTGTAAAAAGTCTTGATGAAATTGCTGCAGTAGGTCATCGTATTGTACACGGCGGCGAAAATTTTGCTGCATCTACCGTGATTACGGATGAAGTAATCAAAGCCATTGAAGAATGTAATGATTTGGCACCGCTTCATAATCCTGCAAATTTAATCGGTATCGCAGCGTGTAAGGAACTGATGCCGAGTACGCCCATGGTGGCAGTGTTTGATACAGCATTCCATCAGACAATGCCTGAAGAAGCTTATTTATATGGTATCCCTTATGATTATTATGAGAAATATAAGGTGAGAAGATATGGATTCCACGGAACCAGTCATTCTTATGTATCTCATCAGGCAGCAAAACTTCTCGGAAAGGATTATGAAGACTTAAAGATTATTGTTTGTCATTTGGGAAACGGAGCCAGTGTATCTGCCGTAAAGAATGGTAAGTGTGTGGATACATCCATGGGACTTACACCTCTTGAAGGATTGATTATGGGAACAAGATCCGGTGATATGGATCCCGCTATTATTGAATTCCTTTGTGGCAAAGAAGGAAAAAGTGTAAAAGAAATTTTAGGTGAATTAAATAAGAAATCCGGTGTTCTCGGTTTGTCAGGCGGTTTTTCTTCCGATTTCAGGGATTTGGAAGATGCATATATGAATGGTGATGAATTTGCAGTCAGAACAATGAACGCATTTAATTACAGAGTTGCCAAATATATAGGAGCCTATACGGCAGCAATGAACGGTGTAGATGCTATTTGTTTCACAGCCGGACTTGGAGAAAACAGTCCTTTTGTAAGAGAAAAGGTATGCGGATATCTTGCATATTTAGGTATTGCGCTGGATGATGAGAAAAATGCAAAACGTGGCATGGATTTGGATGTCACAACACCTGAGAGTAAAACCCGCGTTTTGGTGATTCCGACTAACGAAGAACTTGCGATTGCAAGGGAAACATATGCATTAGTAAAATAATCTAAAAATAATTTATTTAAATTGTAACTATGGTATTGACAAAATTTGATACCATAGTTATAATTGTTTGAGTGTGTGAGTGGATTTTTATGCACATTGGGAGTTAACATATGTTGATGAATCTGACTGATGTATTTACATCTGCTGGAAAAGTGAAGAGGGTAAACATACCTTATGCGTTTGATAGCTTTTCTTACATGGGAAGTGTGTATCCTATTAAGGAAAAGACGGAAATTGCCTTTACGTTTTCAAATGTTGGTACAGAATCCGTACTGATTGAAGGAGAGTTACAGCTTGTGCTGGATATTCCCTGTGATAGATGTTTGCAGAGTGTGAATGTTCCTGTTTCTGTGGCGTTTGCACATCAGGTAGCAGCTCCGGATAAGGAGGAAGCGTCATCAGAAGAGGAAGAACAAATCTTTATGTCCGGTTATGAACTGGATGTAGATACTCTCATAAACAATGAAATCTTAATTAATATGCCTGTTAAAGTTCTGTGTAAAGAGGAGTGCAAAGGAATTTGTCCTGTTTGCGGCGGAAACTTAAATGAAAAGGAGTGTGGATGCGATACTTTCGTTCCTGATCCGAGAATGGCAGCAATTAAAGATATCTTTAACGCAAATAAGGAGGTGTAACGATGTCTATTTGTCCTAAGAATAAATCTTCCAAAGCAAGAAGAGATAAGAGAAGAGCAAACTGGAAAATGAGTGCTCCTACATTAGTAAAGTGCAGCAAATGCGGCGCCCTGATGATGCCTCACAGAGTATGTAAGGCTTGTGGTTCTTACAACAAGAAAGAAATCATCGCTCAGGATTAATTGTTTTTTATGAATGAAAAGGACTTGAAATTTTTCAAGTCCTTATTTTTTACATAAGAGTGAGGAATATATGAAATTGTCGGAAGTAAAATACACCATAGATTATGAACGTGTGATAGAACAATATTCAGACATGGTATATCGGATTATTGTGACAATCACAGGGAACAATGAAGATGCTAAAGATGCATTTCAGGAAACCTTCTTAAGATTGGTCAGAAATCAAAATAAAATAAAAGATGAAGAGCACTTGAAGGCATGGTTAATTCGCGTGGCTTCCAATTGTGCCAAGACGATTGTTACCAGTCCGTGGAATAAAAGAACGCAGGGGTTGGTGGAAACAGAGGAGAAAGCGGTCTATGTGCAGGAGGAAAATTCGCTTTTGGCAGAGGTAAAAAGTCTATCGCCGAATTATTCTCTGCCTATATATCTGTTTTATTATGAAGACTATTCCATAAAAGAAATTGCGGCGATTTTAAATAAAAATGAAAATACGGTCAAAACACTGTTAAACAGAGGGCGGGCTCTTTTGAAAAAACAACTTGAGAAGGGAGAAGGGTGACAATGTCAGATGAAATGATGAAAGATGTGACTATTAATGAAGAAGTAAAAAATACATATGACAGTTTACATGCTCCTGATACATGGAAGCAGGAAACGCTTCTCAAAATGAAGGAAGAAGAAATAAAAGTAATACAAAAAGATGTGAAAAAAGAGAAGAATTCCAAAAAGAGTTTACGGTTAAATCGATTTGCCGTCGCAACAGCAACGCTTTGTGTAGCGGCTTTATGTCTTTTTATTATATTACCCAAGGGTGCACCCTATGTAACGAAGATGGATGAAGGAATATATTATGATGATGTAGAGTTAAAAGACGGAGAAATACATTTTTTGCCCAACAGGATGGCTATTTCGATTACCCCCAATGCGGGCAATACCTTTAATACCACAGAGGAAATGCAGGAAAATGCAACAGAGGTTCTGCCTTCAGAAAGCGGTGGGATGCTTACATTTCAAAAGACAAAAAGCCGGAAACTGCCGGAAATTGCAAAGAGTAACTGGTCTTATATCGGTGAACAGAAAATATACGTTACCGTATTAAAAACAGAAGAAGTTCGTTATCAGGCAATTTATGAAAAAGATGGAGAGACATATGAGCTAATCGGAGAAGGTGTTACACAGAAGGAATTTGTGGACGAGCTTTATGACAGAGTTACAAAATAAAAATATAATTTTTTTCTTTTTATGAAACTTTTAACAACTTTATATAGTGTTTATAATAGAAACACAAAATCAGGAGGATGAAAAGGTGAAATATAAAAATTTGATTAAAAGAGGAATTGTGATTGTACTTGCTGCAGCCATGTTGCTTATGGGATGCGGCAGTAGTGTATCTACTGAGACAGTAGAAAATGTTGCCAGCGAGGAAGCTGTTGTTGAAGTGAGCGATGATTCTAAGGAAGAGCAGGCGGCAGGAAACAGTGACCTTGCAGAGGTTCTTCGCAAGAAATATGCAGGAGGGGAAGCAGGTGAATTTGACGGTAATGTTATCAAGGTAGACAGAGGTGATTCTCTTGAACTGGAAATCGGTTTTAATCCATGGGAATCCGATGAAAGTATATATGAACGTATCGTATTTTTTCAGGATGCAGAGCTTCAGTATCCTGTAGAGGTGGGGATTTACAATTATAATGCGGATGAAGGAATTCTTACCATTGAGCCGCCGTATTACGGTATCGTAGAAATGTATTCCACAGAAATTGATTTAAGTCATTTGAGCGGCAATTATTTAAATGATGATGAAGCCCCCGCATGGGGAACACTTTCCCAGTATTATATGGCTTCTTACGTGGATTTGCAGACAGGGGAACCGTTGGAATCGCCTACCATTACGGTAGTTAAAATCAATCATGAAATTGCAACAACACCCCAACTTACATTTTCCCAGACAGAAGATGGTTATGCGAAGTTTACATGGAAAGAAATTCCGGAAGCAGACGGCTACCTTTTGTTTATGATCAATAAGGATGAAACAGGCTACTGGGAATACAACGATGTATTTGCGGATGTACAGGGGACAGAATGGACAAGTGATGTAGAGGATCATGAATTCGAAGAAAGCATTCTGACCTTAAATGATCGTTTCGTGCAGTATTATACATCCGATGATGATCAGGCATGGCTTGAAGAAAACGGTGATTTTCTTGCCGGTTTTGAATTGGATGATATGGAATATGATGAATTCTACAGTGAATATTTTGCCATGGTGGCATATAACAGTGAAGGCTGCTCTGCCATGAGTAATACTTTAAGTGCTAAGGATTTGGCGCACATGCTTCCTTATGAACGTGCAAGATTTACCAATGAAGAGTTTATTTTTGATATAGAAGGAACACTGGATTTGCCCGCGACCATCAGTGTAACCATGTGTGACGGCAGCACTGCACAGAAGGTGATTTCCTATGATTTTGAGAATATTACAAAGGATGAATCCTTTGATGGATACAAAATTAAAGCAAGAGGAATCCAGACACCTTTTGAAGATGAGTTTTCCGTATATCAGGTGAATTGGGATACATTGGAAACCGATATGGCGGAGATTCAGGAAAGACAGGAAAAATTGATGAACAAGGGCGGTAATGTAGCTCCTTCATTAGAAATTGAAGAAGACGCACCGGCTGAGGAAGAAGAGCCTGCAGAGGAAAAAACAGAAGACAGCTCCCAAACAGAGGCAGTACCTGAATTAAATACAGAAGAAATGCTGGAAATTAATGTAACTGCAAACTCAGCCATGAGTGAGTATATTGCACTGCACATGCTGGAAACAGAAGAGGTGATTTATCTTTCAGATTTCCCGGAAGCAGCCGATACCGAACAGATTGTAGATGCCTTTTTTGAAGCACAGTATCAGAATCCTTTGATACTCGGTGTGCAGGGCGGAAGTATCGATACGGAACAGAGAATTCTCTATGTAGAATATGATTTTGATAAAGAGACGACTGCCGGAAAACAGGCTGCTATTGAAGAAAAGGTTGATGAAATTGTAGCTGAAATTATTACCGATGATATGAGTGAAGCAGAAAAAGGACTTGCCATCAATACCTATCTTTGTGAAAATGCTTACTATGATGATGCGGCACTTGAAAATGCAGAACAGTATTCCTTTACTCAGGTAGATGAGGACTTTTATGATTCCTTTACCGCTTACGGCATTTTGGTTGATGGCGTAGGTGTGTGTGCCAGCTATTCCGCATCTTTTAAGCTTCTTGCTGATGCGGCAGGTCTTGAAAGCATTGTAGTAACAGGTTATCTTGACGGTAGTGTTCCTCATGCATGGAATAAAGTCAAATTGGATGGCAACTGGTATATTGTAGACTCTACCAATAATGACAATGAAATGATTCAGAATGCACTTTTGAATTTATCTGACAAGGCAGCCGCCGGAACGCTGGTTGAAAATGACAGTTTTGCAATTAACAACAATCTTTATGATTATGCAGCAGGAACCGATGAACTGGAGCATTATCATGTAACAGACAGATTCTTTGATGAAGATGTTATCGCAAGTGAACTGGCAGAACTTCTCAAAGCGGAAGGCAGTGCAGTCCTTAGAACAGATTATGATATTGATGATGAAACATTCTATTCGATTGCTCAGGAAACAGCAAATCAAGCACAGGTTAACTTGAATGGATTTTATTGGATGGGCGTTATTAATCTGATAGAACAGTAAATGATTATGAGGAAAAGGACATTCCGGATAAGGGATGTCCTTTTCGGCAAATTTTAGTCTTGATTTTTATAATATGGTTTAGTATAGTAAAATAGGTATGTAAATGGAGGAATATTATATGGGAGAAATAGTTAAAGTTGCAGTAGATGCAATGGGCGGTGACAATGCTCCTTCAGAGATTATTAAAGGTGCTGTTGAAGCCGTTAATGTGAGTGATAAAGTAAAGGTTTTTCTGGTTGGACAGGAAGAGGTTGTTAATAGGGAACTTTCCAATTATACATATAATAAAGAACAAGTGGAAGTTATTAATGCCACGGAAATAATAGAAACCGCAGAACCGCCGGTTTTGGCCATCCGTAAGAAGAAAGATTCTTCTATTGTAAAGGCCATGAACCTTGTAAAAGAAGGGACTTGCGACGCATATGTATCTGCAGGAAGTACCGGAGCTACCTTAGTGGGAGGGCAAGTGATTGTTGGGAGAATCAAAGGTGTGGAACGTCCGCCCCTTGCGCCTCTTATTCCCACAGCCAATGGTTGTGCTCTTTTAATTGATTGCGGTGCAAATGTAGATGCCAGACCATCCCATTTGATTCAGTTTGCAAAGATGGGTTCCGTATATATGGAAAATGTCATGGGTATTAAAAATCCCAAAGTGGGAATTGTTAATATTGGAGCTGAAGAAGAAAAAGGAAATGCACTTGTAAAGGAAACATTTCCACTTCTTAAAAATTGTCCGGATATTAATTTTATCGGCAGCATTGAAGCAAGGGACATTCCGGCAGGCTATGCAGATGTAATTGTTTGTGAAGCCTTTGTAGGCAATGTTATTTTAAAATTATATGAAGGCGTGGGTGCTACGCTGATTAAAAAAGTAAAAGCAGGCATGATGTCTACCCTTCGCAGTAAAATCGGAGCGCTTTTAGTAAAACCTGCATTAAAGGAAACATTAAAAGAGTTTGATTTAGAGCAGTATGGTGGGGCACCGATGCTTGGACTTAATGGGCTTGTGGTAAAAACACATGGCAGTTCTAAATCAGTTGAAATTAAGAATTCTATTCTGCAGTGTATTACATTTACAGAACAGAATATTAATGAAAAAATAAAAGAAAAAATCACAATGGAAGAAAAGTAAGAAAGGAATGTAGTAACAATGGAATTTGAAAAATTAAAAAAAGTGATTGCAGACGTTTTAAACGTTGATCCTGATGAGATTGAAATGGAAACAAAATTTATTGATGATTTAGGAGCAGATTCCTTGGACGTTTTTCAGATTATTATGGGAATAGAGGAAGAGTTCGATATCGAAATCCCTGCTGATGATGCAGAAAAAATCACCACAGTGGAAGAAGCGGTTAATTTAATTAAAAATGCAGTTAATTAATAAAAAGCCCTTTCAAGAAAGGGCTTTTTAACTTACCGGAGAGGGAATTTATGTTGGAAGTAGGAAAACAGGAAGATCTGGAAGTTAAAATTAAATATTCCTTTAAAGATAAGTCCTTACTAAAACAGGCACTTACCCACAGTTCGTTTTCAAATGAACAGAAGATTAATAAACTGAAAAATTATGAAAGACTTGAATTTTTAGGGGATGCAGTTCTGGAACTCGTTTCCAGTAAATTCTTTTTCACGGAAAATCCGGACATGTCAGAGGGCGAAATGACAAGGATGCGTTCTTCTATGGTATGTGAGCAGGCACTTTCTTTTTGTGCAAAGGATATCCAAATCGGGAAATATCTTCTTTTGGGTAAAGGCGAAGAGGCTACAGGAGGAAGAAACAGAGACTCTATTATTGCGGATGTGACGGAAGCAATTATCGGCGCGATTTATTTGGATGGTGGTTTTGAGGAAGCGGAAAAATTTGTTTTAAAATTCATCTTATCAGACGCCGAAAATAAGAAATTATTTTATGACAGTAAAACGATACTACAGGAAAGAATACAAAAGAGCGGCAGAAGCCTCGTCTATGAATTGATAGAGGAAGTCGGACCGGATCATGACAAACAGTTTACTGTGGAAGCTGTTATTGACGGAAAAGCTTACAGCAGGGGAGTAGGAAGAACAAAGAAAGCAGCAGAGCAACAGGCTGCTTATGAAGTACTTATAGAATGGGAGAAATAGTTGCAATATGTATCTGAAGAGTATTGAAATCCATGGATTTAAATCCTTTGCCAATAAAATCGTATTTAAATTTCATAATGGAATTACAGGAATCGTAGGTCCGAACGGTAGTGGAAAAAGTAATGTAGCCGATGCAGTAAGGTGGGTGCTTGGTGAGCAGAGAATCAAGCAACTTCGTGGCTCTTCCATGCAGGACGTTATTTTCTCGGGTACAGAAATGAGAAAGCCTCAGGGATACGCTTATGTTGCAATTACATTGGATAATTCCGATCATCAGCTGGCTATTGATTACGATGAAGTAACCATTGCAAGAAGAATATATCGGTCCGGAGAGAGTGAGTATATTATCAATGGTACCGTGTGCCGTCTGAAGGATGTGAATGAATTGTTTTACGATACCGGTATCGGTAAGGAAGGGTATTCTATTATCGGTCAGGGACAGATTGATAAAATCTTAAGTGGTAAACCGGAAGAGCGAAGAGAACTCTTTGATGAAGCTGCCGGTATCGTCAAGTTTAAACGTCGTAAGATTGCTTCCGAAAAGAAATTGGAAGATGAAAGA
>JAZNAE010000089.1:0-1774 GCA_045586385.1 Lachnospiraceae bacterium | reverse complement strand
CCGAACAAATTTGATGTTGTATATGTTGCGGCCTGTGTATATATGGTGATCTACTCTGATAAAAAGGATGAGAAGGCAATGCAAAGGTCAATTGACTTATTCTACAGTGCCATTCCGCTTCTCTATCAGAATAAAGAAAGCAGTATTAGTGAAGCAACTATTTTAAATGCAATCGGTAATATGTATATCGATGCCGGACAAGAGGAGAAAGGCCTTGAACTATTAAAGAAAAACAATATATGCGGAGTTAATAGTGCGACCATCGGACTTACACTTGCAATGAAGTATAGAGGTGAGGAAGCACGGGAGTATCTCTACAGGGCTTATTCGGCAAATATTAACAATACTCTTCGTACTATGTGCGGTATGCTGTATATGTATGGCGAGCGAAAGGATGGACTGTACAAAGAAGTAGGGGAATGGCTTTTAGATTACCTTGACAGTCTTGTGTTTGACAAAGAAACGGTTACTTTTATCGATAAGTTAAAAGCGATTATCTTGGCACAAATGTCGGTGTTTGCAGCAACCTTTGAAAACTATAATGAGTCAGAAAATTACATGAAGGATGCCTATCTGATGGCATTAAAATTTGATGCATCACCTGATTACTCGATACAGAGTATAAGATTTTGGAAGGATTTGGATATGCCGGCGTTATTGTTAGACGGGCTGGGGGAAACGGCCATTTCGGCAATTGAGAATCATGTTTTGGGAAAAGCAAAGCAAGGAGCATCGCTTGATTTTATAAAGAGAAAGTTTGAGGTGCTGAAAAGTGAAAGAATTACTGAATAAAGAAATCAATAAAATCTGTAAAAAGAATCGGCTGATGGGAGCTAATGTTGTACTTTTTAACGATGAGCAAATCGTGTACAGTTACAATTACGGATATGCCAATAAGGGGAGAAATATTAAAAGCTCAAATGATAGCCTTTATATGATTGGTTCCAATACCAAGGTGATGACGGCTATTTGTATATTAAAGCTAATGGAAGAAGGGTTGCTTTCTTTAGAGGATGATGTTCGAAAGTTTATTCCTGAGTTTGAGGTAAAGTCGACTTTTGAGTATGATAAAATCACAATCGGTAATCTTCTGATGCACAGGTCCGGACTTGTGGGTGATTTTTTTCATCTGATTACAGATAAGAACGGTGATTTTCATGATGTGATAAAAGCGATTAAAAACTCATATTTAACAGCAAAACCGGGAACAATGTTTGCTTATTCCAATGTAGGATTTACGGTACTCGGAATTATTATTGAAAGGGTGTCAGGGCTTACCTATCAGGAATATGTTGCTAAAACAATTGCGAATCCCTTGGGAATTAACATTCGTTTTTTACAGTCCAAGGAAGAAAGAGAATTGTATTCTGATACAGTTTCTCTATGCTATAACAAGAAGGGAAAGGATGTTGAGGATCCACTTACTACGCTTCTGCCTGCCGGTTCCAATACCTATATGTCCATTGCAGATTTTGTAAAGTTTGGTCAGATTTTCTTAAAGAGGGATGGTACGATTTTATCAAAAGAAACCCTTGAATTTATGGAACACTTGGAGTGTGCAGAATTGCTGGATGTGGAGCTTATGAACGCAGGTTATGGGTTGCTTCAGAATATCCATGATTTCGGAGAAAATGTGGGTAAAATATGGGGACACGGAGGGGATACCATGTATCATCATTCCGTATTTTATTACATCCCAAAGCAGAATCTGGGGGTTGCGATTTTTACAAACAGTGAGCAGGCTCCCCTTGCTACAGGTCCTATGGCAGACAAG
>JAZNAE010000088.1:0-1567 GCA_045586385.1 Lachnospiraceae bacterium | reverse complement strand
ATAAGTCGTCACATCCATGACACGATTCGTGTCATGGATGTGACATTGCGTTTCTTACACTCTTTTGATTCCTTTGCTATTTTTAAATCAGCCTATGGGCAATATTTGAAAGTAGAGGATGAAAAAGATGAAAGAAAACGGGAAGAGATTCCTATGGTTCGGAACTGCTTTTATTGTGGTATTTGCTTTTTGGACATTACTGATACAAGCAGTGGATGTACAGCCTCGCGGTGTAAACGGAACGGATATTGGATTTGCGACAGTAAATAGCTGGTTTCATAAATTGACGGGCGTGCATATGACAGTATATGTACTTACGGACTGGTTGGGGCTTGTGCCGGTATTTGTGTGCATGCTATTTGGATGTATTGGATTCGTTCAATTAGTGAAAAGAAAATGCCTGTGTAAAGTGGATTATGATATTATTTTATTAGGGATTTATTACATTGTAGTTATTGCAGGTTATCTGATCTTTGAGATGATTCCGATTAATTACAGGCCAATACTGATTGAAGGAAGGATGGAAGCGTCGTATCCTTCGTCCACGACACTGCTTGTATTAAGTGTTATGCCGACGCTGATTCTTCAGGTGAAGCGTAGGGGGGAAAATGAGGCATCCAAAAGAGTGATTGGAATAGTATCAGCGCTATTCATGTTGTTCATGGTAGTTGGAAGACTCATTTGCGGAGTACATTGGTTAACGGATATTGTGGGTTCGGTGTTATTGAGTGTAGGTCTGTTTTGGACTTATAAAGGCCTTGTTCTGATAAAAGATTGTAAAGAAAGATAAGTGGGGATGTGCTGTGGAATTTCATGAAAAACTTCAGGAATTAAGAAAAAACAGAGGCCTCACCCAGGAAGAACTGGCAGAAGCTCTGTATGTATCCAGAACCGCTATTTCGAAATGGGAATCGGGAAGAGGTTATCCGAGCATTGATTCTTTAAAAGAGATATCGGGGTTCTTTTCGGTAACAATTGATGATTTATTATCGGGAGAAAAAATACTTTCTTTAGCGGAAAGAGAAAATAAGGCCAATATCAGAAGCATGTGTAATCTGTTATTCGGGATGGCGGATATCGGTTTTATATTACTGATTTTTTTACCGCTTTATCCAAAAGAGACGGATGGTTTTATTTATTCGGTGAATCTGTTTGCGTATACGCAGATAAGTACTTTGAACCGGTTGATTTATTGGGTTATCTATAGTATCCTTATTGTTTTTGGAAGTAGTAAAGTACTGCTGACAAAATGCAGAACCTTAAAAGGGCAGAAACTTACAACTTGTGTTTCAATAACGATTAATATTTTGCTTGTATTAGTTTTGACTATGGCAAGAGAAGTATACGCGCTTATTATGACGTTCTTATTGCTGATAGTAAAAGGGATGTTACTTTTTAAGTGTGTGAAGACGGGCGAGTAGTGAATGATGATTAAGAATGTAATTTTTGATTTGGGGGATGTGTTGATTAATAATAGTCCCCTCGAATATATAAAAACATTAGGATATTCAGAAGAGAAGACGCAGGAACTCTATCAGGCACTTTCTGCAGATTCTTTGTGGCATGA